>CANJPG010000024.1 GCA_947476065.1 Fidelibacterota bacterium | reverse complement strand
GAAGCAGCTCGAAGCTGATCCGTGGGAAGGTGTGGCGGCGAAGTACCCCGTCGGCACCAAGTTCACCGGCCGCGTCACCAACATCACCGACTACGGCGCCTTCGTGGAGCTGGAAGCCGGCGTCGAAGGTCTGGTGCACGTTTCGGAAATGAGCTGGACCAAGAAGAACATCCACCCCGGCAAGATCGTCTCGACCTCGCAGGAAGTCGAAGTCATGGTCCTCGACGTGGATCAGGAAAAGCGCCGCATCTCGCTCGGCCTCAAGCAGTGCCTGGCCAACCCGTGGATTGCCTTCCAGGAGAAATTCCCGGCCGGCAACATCGTCGAAGGCGAAGTCAAGAACATCACCGAGTTCGGTCTGTTCGTCGGCCTCGACGGCGAAATCGACGGCATGGTGCATCTGTCCGACCTGTCCTACGACGGCGACGCCGAAGCGGCTCTCAAGGCCTTCACCCGCGGCCAGATGGTCAAGGCGAAGGTGCTCGATGTGGACGTTGAGAAAGAGCGCGTCTCGCTCGGCATCAAGCAGCTCGGCGAAGATCCGCATGCGGCTGCCGCGGGCGATCTCAAGAAGGGCCAGGTTGTCACTTGCGTCGTGAAAGCCGTGACCGACAACGGCCTCGAAGTGATGGTCAATGATTCGCTCTCGGGCTTCATCAAGCGCAACGAACTGGCCAAGGACCGCTCCGAGCAGCGTCCCGACCGCTTCGCTGTGGGCGAGAAAGTCGATGCGCGCATCCTCATCATCGATCCGAAAAACCACAAGCTCACCTTGTCGATCAAGGCGCGCGAAGTGGAAGAAGAGAAGCAAGCCATGGCGGAATTCGGCTCGGCCGACTCCGGCGCCTCCCTGGGCGACATCCTGGGTGCGGCGATCAAAGCCAAGGCCAAAAAGGGCGACGACGACGAGGCCTAGACCCTCACGCGTTAACCTTTGAGACCCTGAAATGCCCGCTGGGACCTCCCGGCGGGCATTTTTCTTGAGGATTTGCGCACGGAATCCCGCCTTTTTCGCATCCCGCATCGAAAAGGCATGTCTTTAGAGTGACTTACCGCCGAGTACCGCTTGACTCTCAGCCGGACCCTAGCCATCCTTTTGAAGGGGAAGAGATTTTCGGCGTGCCCCGCGCTTTAGGGCCGCTGTTGGGGCGAGGAACGCACATGACCAAGTCGGAGCTGATCGCTCACATCGCCGCGCGTAATCCGCACCTTTATCAGCGCGATGTGGAACGCATCGTGACCTCGATCTTCGAAGAGATCTCCAAGGCCTTGGGCCGCGGCGATCGGGTGGAACTGCGCGGCTTCGGCGCGTTCTCGGTCAAGCACCGCGATTCCCGCGTCGGACGCAACCCACGCACGGGCGCTTCGGTGTCGGTGTCGGAAAAGGCCGTGCCCTATTTCAAGACGGGCAAGCAGCTGCGCGATATGCTGAACGTCTGAGACGTTCGCTGACCCCGGGCGGGTTAGCCCTCAGGTTGTACTCATAGGTATTTAGGTCTTCAGCTGTGCGACTGATCAACAGCATCATCGGCGCCGTTATGGCGTTGCTGGTCATCCTGTTCGCCGTGTCCAACCGCGAACTGGTGACGGTGGAGCTTTGGCCGCTGCCCTACCAGCTGTCCATGGGTCTTTATGCCGTGATTTTGCTGGCGCTCCTGGTCGGTTTCATTGCCGGGGGTATCGGCATGTGGCTGGTGGGCCACGGTAAACGCCGCGAGCTGCGCCGCCTGCGCCGCAAGACCCGCGATCTCGAGGAAAGCCTCGCCCGACAGCAGATGGCCTCCGACAAGTAGAATACCAGCCGCGACACGCCTGCATTGGTGCCTGCGCGGCATTGGTGCTAAAAGCGGCGCGCAAGCGGAGTATTCATCATGTCCTCGTCAGTCCAGGCCATCCGGAATCCGGTTTTCTGCGCCATCGACACGCCCGATGTCGGCAAGGCCACGGCGCTGGCCGCCAAGATCGCCGACGCGGTGGGCGGCATGAAACTCGGCCTTGAGTTCTACAGCGCCAACGGCCCCAAGGGCGTGCAGCAGGTGCAAAAGGCCTCGGACCTGCCCCTGTTCCTGGATCTCAAGTTTCATGACATTCCCAATACAGTGGCCGGCGCGGTGCGCTCGGCCGCGTCCGCAGTGAAGCCCTTCATGATGACGCTGATGGCCTCGGGCGGGCGGGCGATGATGGAGGCCGCCGCCAAGGCTGCCACCGATATCGCACACGAGCTGATCGTGCCGCGCCCTTTGCTGCTGGGTGTGACCGTGCTCACCAGCATGGATGAGGGTGACCTCTTGGAAGTCGGTGTCTCGGGCACTGTTAGCGATCAGGTGCGCCGCCTGGCCGAACTCGCCAAACGCGCGGGGCTCGACGGCGTGGTGTGCAGCCCGCTGGAAGTCGAGATGCTGCGCCGTGACCTGGGGCCAGGTTTCAAATTGGTGACACCGGGTGTGCGTCCCATGTGGGCGGAAGCCAACGACCAGAAGCGCGTGATGACGCCGATGGAAGCGATGACTGCGGGCTCCGATTATCTCGTCATCGGCCGGCCGATCTCGGCGGCGGAGGATTCCGCGGCTGCGGCCCAGCGCATCGCCCTCGAACTGGCGCCGGCGGCGTGACGTTTAAAGTCAAAATCTGCGGCCTGACCGACGCCCGCGGCCTGACGGCGGCCACGGAAGGCGGAGCTGACTTCATCGGCCTGGTGTTCTTTCGCCGCAGTCCGCGCTATGTCACGTCGGAAGTGGCGGCCGAATTGTCGGGCTTGGTGCCGCGCGGCGTGCAGACCGTGGGGCTGTTCGTCAATCCGACCGACGCTGAATTGATCAGCACGCTGGAAAACGCGCGCCTCGACATGATCCAATTGCACGGCGCCGAGACACCTGATCGCGTTGATGCTGTGAAGAAGATCACCGGCTTGCCGGTGATCAAGGCTGTCGGCGTTTCCACCGAGCGCGACATCATCGACGCCGCCGGCTACGAGGGCCACGCCGATTGGCTGCTGTTCGACGCCAAGCCGCCCAAGGACGCGACGCGGCCCGGCGGGAATGCGGTCGCTTTCGACTGGCCGATCCTCAAGACCTATACCGGCAACACGCCGTGGCTGCTGGCGGGCGGCCTGACGCCGTCGAACGTGGCCGCGGCCATCAAGGCCTCGGGTGCGCGGGCCGTGGATGTGTCCTCGGGCGTCGAAACCCGTCCCGGGGTGAAGAGCCCAGCCAAAATCCGGGCCTTCTTGATGGCCGTGCACACGCTCGACAGTGTTAAGGCCTTGTAGACACGTATTTTTTTCAACACCCTCCCGGCGGATTTTAGAGTATAAAACGCCAACTTTTGGAACAGCGGTAAGGACCTCGGGCTTTGGCCGAAGCACTCAACACATATAAAGCCGGCGCCGACGAGAACGGCCACTTCGGGCTATTCGGCGGACGCTATGTCGCCGAAACCCTGATGCCGCTGATCCTCGAACTTGAAAAGGCCTACGTTGCCGCCTGCGCCGATCCCAAGTTCACCGCCGAACTTAAACATCTCAACACGCACTATTCTGGGCGGCCGAGTGCGATGTATTTCGCCGAACGCCTGACGGCGCATTTCGGCGGCGCGAAGCTCTACTTCAAGCGCGACGAGCTCAACCACACCGGCTCCCACAAGATCAACAACTGCCTGGGCCAGATTCTCGTCGCCAAGCGCATGGGCAAGAAGCGCATCATCGCCGAGACCGGAGCAGGTCAGCACGGCGTGGCGACAGCCACTGTGTGCGCGCGCTTCGGCCTGCAGTGCGTGGTCTACATGGGCGCCAAGGATATCGAGCGCCAGAAGCCGAATGTGTTCCGCATGCGCATGCTGGGCGCCGAAGTGCGGCCGGTCGAAAAGGGCACGGCGACATTGAAGGACGCCATGAACGAAGCCCTGCGCGATTGGGTCTCCAATGTTCACGACACCTATTATCTGATCGGCACGGCGGCGGGTCCGCATCCATATCCGACCATGGTGCGCGATTTCCAATCGGTCATCGGCGAAGAAGTGCGCACGCAGCTGCACGAGGCCGAGGGCCGCTTGCCAGACAGCCTGGTGGCGGCGGTAGGCGGCGGCTCCAATGCGATCGGTTTGTTCCATCCGTTCCTCGACGACGCCAGCGTGAAAATGTTCGGCGTCGAGGCGGCGGGGCGCGGCCTCAATACCGGCGAACACGCGGCTTCGATCACCGGTGGATCTCCTGGTGTGCTGCACGGCAACCGCACCTATCTGCTGCAGGACGACAACGGCCAGATCAAGGACGCACATTCAATTTCCGCCGGCCTCGACTACCCCGGCATAGGCCCTGAACATGCCTGGCTGCATTTCCAGGGCCGCGTCGATTATGTCTCGGCGACCGACACCGAAGCCCTGGCTGCGTTCCAGCTGTGCTCGAAGCTAGAAGGCATTCTGCCGGCGCTGGAGCCGGCCCACGCGCTGGCCTACGTCGCGCGCGTGGCGCCGACGCTGCCAAAGGACCATTTGATGGTCATGAACCTGTGCGGCCGCGGCGACAAAGATGTCTTCACGGTCGCCGAGGCGCTCGGAGACAAGCTGTGAACAGCTCTAATCGCATCGCCCAGCGTTTCGCGCTCCTGGAAAAACACAAGCGCTCGGGTCTGGTGACCTTCGTCACCGCCAACGATCCGACGCCCCAGGTGTTCATGGACATCCTCGAGGGCCTGCCCTCCATGGGCGCCGATCTGATCGAGATCGGCATTCCATTTTCCGACCCCATGGCCGACGGCCCGGCGATCCAGGCCTCCAGCCAACGCTCACTTAAACACAACACCAATATCGACGATGTGCTCTCGGCGGTGACAGAGTTCCGCCGCAATGAGATCGACACGCCGATCATCTTGATGGGCTACTACAACCCGATCTATCACTACGGGGACCAGGAATTCGCCGAAGCGGCGGCCCAGGCCGGCGTGGACGGCGTGATCGTGGTGGATCTTCCGCCCGAAGAGGCCGAAGAGCTGAACGTGCATCTGCGCGCCAACGACATCCACATGATCTTCCTGACAGCACCCACCTCGAGTGACGAACGCCTGCCGACGATTCTCAGCAAGGCGTCGGGCTTTGTGTATCACGTCGCCATTGCCGGCATTACCGGCACGGCTGTCGCCAGCGAACAGCTGGTGAAGGCCGCGGTGGAACGCCTGCGCCGTCACACCAAACTGCCAGTGGCGGTAGGCTTCGGCATCAAGACGCCGGAACAGGCCAAGGCCATCGGTGCGCACTGTAACGCTGCGGTTGTCGGCTCGGCGATTGTCGATGTGATCGCCAAGAGCGTGGACGGCGACGGCAAGCCGGCGCCGGGCCTAACCACCAAAGTGCTGGAATTCGTCAAATCCCTCGCCACCGGCGTGCACGGCTCTTGGCCGTAAAGTGACGCCTTAACGCCCTGTCATGACGATTCAGCGTGATTCTGCTATACTGCCCGGCGACTTTGTAGGAACGGTGCCATGAACTGGTTGACCAACTTCGTTCGTCCGAAGATCCAACGCCTTCGTGAGACGCCCGCCAAGGAAGTGCCGGACAATCTCTGGCATCAATGCCCCAAGTGCAGCGAAATGATTTTCCACCGCGAGCTGGAAAAGAATCTGCGCGTCTGCACCCACTGCAGCCATCACATGCGCATGCCTGTGCGCGACCGTCTGCGTATGCTGTTCGACGAAGGCAAGTGGTCCGAGGTCGATCTGCCGCAGGTGGCGGTCGATCCGCTCAAGTTCAAGGACCGCAAGAAATACGCCGACCGCCTGAAAGAGGCCCAGGCCAAGACCGGCCTCAAGGACGCGGTCGTCGTCGGCCACGGCGCCATGGGCGGCATGAGCGTGGTGGTGGCGGCTTTCGAATTCGATTTCATGGGCGGCTCCATGGGCGCGGCCGTCGGGGAAGCCATCATCGCCGCCGCCGATCTCGCCATGTTGCAGGAAGCGCCCTTGATCATCGTGCCCTCGTCAGGCGGGGCGCGCATGCAGGAAGGCATTCTGTCGCTGATGCAGATGGCGCGCACGACCGTCGCCGTCGACAAGGTGCGCGAGAAGGGCCTGCCCTATATCACCGTACTGACCGACCCGACCACGGGCGGTGTGACGGCCTCTTTCGCCATGCTGGGCGACGTCGCCATCGCCGAGCCGGGAGCCATCATCGGCTTTGCCGGCGCCCGCGTCATCGAGCAAACCATCCGCGAAAAGTTGCCCGAAGGCTTCCAGCGTTCGGAATACCTCATGCAGCACGGCATGGTGGACATGGTCGTGCCGCGCCCCGAGTTGCGGGCCAAGCTCATTCAGTTGATTAGCCTGCTGCTGCAGACCAATGTCGAAGGCGTGGTCAATCTCGCCCCTGCACAGCGGCGCAAGATGCGCGAGCGCGAAAGCTCGAGCCTGGTGCCGCCAGATCCGACCGTGCCCGACATGCATTACGATCCGGACGGCGCGTCGGCGTCTTAAGCTCCATGCCTGCCGATCAAGACGTGGCGCAGCCGATCCATGCTCAGGTGGATGCAACGCTGCTGCGCCTGACGGGGCTTTATCCGAAGCTCATTGATCTGTCGCTCGGGCGCATGCATCGGCTGCTGGGTGATCTCGGCAATCCCCACGAGAAGTCGCCCCCGGTCATCCACATCGCCGGCACCAACGGCAAAGGCTCGACTGTCGCCATCATGCGTGCGGTTCTGGAGGCGGCGGGCTACAAGGTCCACGTCTATACATCGCCCCATCTGGTGCGCTTCGCCGAGCGTATCCGCCTCGTCGGTGACCTGATCGATGAAGCGCTGCTGCTGGCTCTGCTCGAACACGTCGAGGCGGCCAACGCCGGCAAGCCCATCACCTTCTTCGAGGTCACAACTGCCGTGGCGTTCCTTGCTTTCGCGCGCATCCCGGCGGATGTGGTGCTGCTGGAGACCGGCCTGGGCGGGCGGTTTGACGCGACCAATGTCATCGCCAAGCCCACGGTAACGGCGCTCAGCTCCATCTCGATGGATCACATGCAATATCTCGGCAACACGCTGGCGCTGATCGCCGGCGAGAAGGCCGCCATCATGAAGCCGGGTGTGCCCTGCGTGTCGGTGGCACAGGAGGCCGAGGCCGCTGCGGTGATCGCCCAGGCCGCTGCTGAGATCGGCGCGCCGCTGAAACTGCAGAACGCCGCGTGGCGCATTGAAGAAGACCACAGCGGCCTGCTGTTTACGGGCGAACACAACACTTGGAAAACGCCGCTGCCGTCGCTGCCGGGCCGCCACCAGATCGGCAATGCCGGTCTTGCGCTGGCGGCACTCGACCAGTCGCCCTTCGCCATTCCCGCCTTTGCGCTGAGGAGCGGCATGCGCCACATCGCCTGGCCGGCCCGCGCGCAGAAGCTGAAGAAGGGCCCGCTGACGCATATGCTGCCGGGCGGCTGGGAGCTGTGGCTCGACGGCGGCCACAACGCCGGCGGCGGTGCGGCCATCGCGGCGCTGGTACAGGATCAATGGGCCGACGCACCGCTGCACCTAATCTGCGGCATGCTGGCGACCAAGGTGGCCGATGACTACCTGCGGCCCTTGGCGGCGCGAGCTGCCAGCATCACCACAGTGCCCATTCCCTCAAGCGATGCGGGGCTGCCGCCTGCGGAATTGGCGGAGGCGGCCAAGCGCGCGGGCTTCACCACAATTGCCGTGGCTGAAAATGTTGCCGCCGCGCTGAAGGCCATCGCCGCGCCGCCATCGGGCCGCGCGCGCGTGCTGATCTGCGGCTCGCTGTATCTCGCCGGCGACGTGCTGAAACAGAACGGCTAGCTTTTCAGGAAGAACGCCAGCGTCACGGCACTGGCGATGGCGATGATGCCGGCGCGCACATGCCAGGGGTCCATCTTGCGGGCGACGATGGCGCCGAAGTAGCCGCCGATCAGCGCCGCGATGAGGATGGTGATGGTCTGGGGCCAGGCGATGGTGCCGAGGGCGATGAAGATCACCACGGCGATACCATTGATGAGTCCGGCCATCAGGGATTTGGTGGCATTCATGGCATTGAGGTCGGTGAGGCCGAACAGGCTGTAGACCGCCAGCATCACGATGCCCATGGCTCCGCCGAAGTAGCCGCCGTAGATGCCGACCAAGAACTGGATCGTCAGCAAGGCCGCTGGGCCGATGGTGAAACGCGCGCGCAGGCGGGGCACGATCCAGGGTCCGAAGGCGAAGACCACGGTGGCGATCAACAACAGCCACGGCACCAGGGCGTCGAAGGTCTTCTCCGAGGTATAGAGCAGCAACAGCGCGCCGGCGATGCCGCCGATTAGGCTGACGACGGTCATGGCTTTGAAGGTGACGCCTTCAAAGGGCCGGAAGTCGTTGCGGTAGGCCCAGGCGCTGGCGAAGCTGGCGGGGAAAAGCGCCACGGCGTTGGACGCATTGGCAATGACCGACGGCAAGCCGATGAACACCAACGCCGGAAAGGTCAGGAACGTACCGCCGCCGGCCACGGAATTCATCACGCCGGCGATCAGGCCCGTGACGGCCAGCAATCCGTAGGCGAAGACCGCGTTGTCCATCACATCACGGCTTGGGGAAGTCGAGAGGTCGGGCGTCGGCGGCGACTTTCCACACCGCGGCAGCGACGCGCGCGTACTGCGGCGGATAGTCGATCTTTGCGCCGAGGCGGTCGGCGGCGTGCCAGGCCCAGCGCGGATTGTCGAGGAAGGCGCGCGCCAGCATCACCATGTCGAGCTTGCCCGAGGCGACCAGGTCTTCGGCCTGTTGTGCATCAACAATGTGGCCGGCGGCGGCGGTGACGATGCCGCTCTTGGTTTTGACGACCGTCGCGGGCGGCACCTGATAACTAAGGCCACCGGGGATGTTCTGGCGCGGCAGTACGCCGCCGGTGGAGACCGAGACATAGGTTGCACCGAGGTCCTTCAGCGCCGAGGCGTAAACAGCCGCGTCGTCCGGCGACCAGCCGGTCTCGGTCCAGTCGGTGCCGGTGATGCGGGCGCCCATGGCCATGTGCGCAGGCAATGCCGCACGCACGGCTTTGGCGACCGAGAGCGGAAACCGCATGCGGTTCACCAGACTCCCGCCGTAGCTGTCGGTACGCTGGTTGGCGATGGGTGAAATGAACGTGTCGAGGAGATAGCCGTGGGTCGAATGCAGTTCGATGACGTCAAAGCCTAGCCGCGCCGCCCGCTGCGCCGCGCGCACGAAGGCCAGGCGGATGCGGGCCATGCCGTCGTCGGTGAGCGCGGCAGGGGTTGCATAATTTGGCGCGAAGGGAATCGCCGAGGGCGCCACGATGGGCCAGGGATCTTCCTGGGGGCCCAGCGGGCCGCCGCCTTCCCAGGGGAGCTGTGTTGAGGCCTTGCGCCCGGCGTGGGCCAGCTGGATCCCAAATCGCGTTCCGGGGATGGCCACGCGCCGCGCCGCCGCCAACACCCGGGCGAGGGCGGCCTCGTTGGCGTCGCTGTAGAGGCCGAGGCAGCCGTGCGAGATGCGGCCGTGGCGTTCGACGCCGCTAGCCTCGAGCACCACCAGTCCGGCGCCGGACATGGCGTAGTTCATCACCTGCTGCAGATGCCAGTCGGTCGCCGAGCCATCATCGGCGCTGTACTGGCACATGGGAGCAATGGCGATGCGGTTACTCAGCGTGACGGGACCCAAGGAGATAGGTGTGAAAAGGACCGAAGACATGGGGATATAACCTCGCGGGCGGGCGTCACACTGACGCCAATGTGACACTCAGATGGCTTTGGGTAGCTTGAGGAGGTACGGCCAAAAGCCAAGGCGGGCAAGGGCTTTATAGGCAAGGCAGCCGCGCAAGAAGCGCGGGACGTCAGTTTCCCTTTGGACGCCCGGGGGCAATGCCGCTACTTCTTGTTCCCCGCGCGAACTCTGTCCCCGAGGACATCATACCCGCCGTGCTTACCCGCGTAGAACGCCTGATGGCTCCGTCGATGATCGCGCTGCTCATATTGCTATGGATGGGCGGACCGGCCTCGGCCGAAATTTTAGGGCCGCAAGCCGCCGCCTGTGCTGACTCGGCGCCGGGTGCGGCGGTGCTGGTGCATGTGACCGGCTTCAAGGACCGCACGGGCAATGTCCGCGTCGAGCTGTATCCCGCGACCGACGCCGACTTCCTGACGCCCGGCTCTAAGCTGCGGGCGGACGGCAAGGTCTTCACCCGCATCGACGTGCCGACGCCGCCCATGGATGAGCCCACGGTCTGCCTCGCGCTGCCAGGCCCCGGAGACTACGCCGTAGCCGTGCTGCATGACCGCAATGCCGACGGCAAACTGAATGCCTTTAGCGATGGGTATGGCTTTCCAAACAATCCGCGGCTTGGCTACAGCAAGCCCAGCGCAAAGGAAGCCACCTTCCACGCCGCCGCCGGCCAGACGCAGGTGGATGTCGTTCTCAACTACTGGAATGGATTCGCGGCGCGCCCGCTGCGCCCTCCGCGTTAGGCCTCGACGGCGATCACGCCGACCTCGGCCAGCTTGTCGAGCAGCGTGGACTCAATAACGGCGAGTCTGTCGGCCAGCAGCTTCTCGACCTCGCGCGGCTTCAGCGTCTTGCCGCCGATCACCACGTCGCCTGCTTCGGTGCCGAAGAGCTTGGCGGCGATCTTGACCGCTTCGCCGCCGCGTTCACAGCGGGCGAGCAGCAGCACAGCATCGATATTGGTCATCTCCACGCCGGTGCCGGCACCGGGCGCGGCCAAAGCCAGGCGCGGCAAGACGAGCCCCAGTTCCTTGATCAGCCCGCGGTTGGCCGGTGACATGGAAAGAGCGGCATTTTTGGGCACTTTTATCGCTGTCGTCGGCTGGGCGAAGCTGACGACCTGGCCGCCGGCGGCCAGAAGCCGGGCCGCTTCCGCGCGCGTCCAGGGCGACAGGCTGTCCATATTGGGCAGATCTCCCATGCCCCGCACGCTGATGCCGCGCTCGGCCACCGCTTTGAGCAGGCCAACGAAAGGCTCGCTTTCGTAGCTGAGCTGCACATCGCCGAAGGCCACCGAGCGATCAATCGACGACAAGGGCTCCAGCGTGCCGAAGACCTGATCCTGGTTGACCGCGAGCCACTCGTCTTCGGTTTTCAGCGGATCGCCTTTCATCCAGATGTCGCGGCGGAAAATTTCATTGCGGATGAAATCGCGCTTGGCTTCCAGCTCGGCGCGGCTGGTCACTTTACGAAAGTCATCCTGCAAATCTTTGGGTACGGCCAGATCGACCATGTTGAGGAACAGGCGCGCACAACCGGCAAAACGCAAGCCGCGGGCTTCCATCATGCCCTTGATCTCGGCGAAGTAGAACGCGCGCAGATGCTCGTTGAAATACTCGTGGGCCATGTAGCGCGGGTCGACACGTTCCAACTCATCGACAGCTTCGGCCAGGGCCGGGTTGTCGCGGAAGTATTTGACCTGGGCCTTCTTCAGCCGTTTCAGCCAGTCGAGCCCGATGCGGGCGCGTTCGAGCGAATTCATGCCGTCCTTGGACAGCGAATAGACCATGTTGCGCATCGGCAGCTTGGCTGCCCAGCCGGGCATTGCATTTGTGCCGGTGAGCAGGAGCCCGCCGGGCTTCAAGCGTTTGGCAGCGTCGTCGAGCAGCGCTTCGCGCACCGGATCGCTGATCCAGCTTAGGACGCCGTGCATCACCGCGAAATCCAGGGGCGGCAGATCGCCCGGTTTCAGATCGCTGAAGCTGCGCTGGAGGAAGTGCAGATTGTTAAGACCCATGCGCACGCTGAGGGTCTCGCCCGAGCGGACATGCGTGGGCAGGAAATCGACGCCGTAAAACCCCGCTTTGGGGTAGCTGGCCGCCAGCACCGCCGCGGTCAGCCCGTTGCCGCAGCCGTAGTCGCACCAGGTGAAATCGCCATCCAGGGCGCGGGGTCTGAAGCCATTTGTCGCCGCCACCAGGTTCATGTGGCTGGGCGCATGATCGCCGTAGAACTCGGCCACATAAGCGGTGTCGGTGACGTAGCCTTCGGTCGTGGTGCTCATGGTTGCGTTCCCCAATACCCTCGGCCTCTTTTACCGAGGCCCCCGCGTAAAAGCATAAGCCCCATCCATGGGATGGGGCTTATGAACTGGAAGGACCGCCGGCGGCACTAGATCGACTGCTGGATCCACTCCTTCAGCTTGCTCTCGGGCAAGGCGCCGACCTTCATGGCCGCGACCTGGCCGCCTTTGAAGATCAGCAGCGTCGGAATGCCGCGCACGCCGTACTGGGTCGGGGTCTGCGGATTGTCGTCGATGTTGATCTTGGCGACGGTCAGCTTTTCGCCCATCTCCTGGGAAATCTTCTCGAGCGACGGGGCGATCTGCTTACACGGGCCGCACCATTCCGCCCAGAAGTCCACCAGGACGGGGCCTTCAGCCTTGAGCACGTCCTGCTCGAAAGATGCGTCCGAAACCTGTTTCATGAGGATGTCCTTGTTGGAGGGTTGGCGGAGTGTGCCGCCGGTGTGGGATGAATCTAGGGAGGGGGCAGGTGAGCGTCAAGCAAATGGAAAACCGCTTCTAAAAAGGGCCATAGCGCCGGAAGATTCTACTGCGAATCGGCCTGGCCCTAGGGTCCAGCCCTCAGATAACGCCCGACATTCCCGGGCGTTGCGCGCCTGCAGCGACTAGCTGCACCAGGTGAGCGTGACCGGCGTGATGGGGTTGCGCGGGGGGCGTGCCTCGGCCTGGGCGGCAAGCATTTCGCGCTTCAGCCGGTAATACCAGCGGGTCTGGGTGTCGGCATCCTGGACCAGCATGGTGGGCGGGTTGAAGGCGAGCCCTTCCTGCATGGACAGGACGGCGCGGCGGTCCTGGTCGATGAACCGCAACGCCATGGGCCGCATGATGGCGCGCAAGACGGGTGCCGCCGGCAGATCCCAATACATCGCGTGATGCACTTCGGTGGTGTCGGCGGTGACCGGCGTGCAGGCCGTCAAACCGCAGTAGTTATATTTCGGCGTGCGCGCGTGCTCGATGCGCACCGAGGGCAGGCGGTAGGAGATTTCCGTCTCGGGCGCGCCGCCTAGAAACAGGCTGTAGGCGCGCGAGTTGCGCGAGGCGGTGTGGCGATCCATGCACCAGCCGAGGCCCTCGCTTTCGGGCAAGGGCGAGAAGTCCTTGTGCTTTTCATGGATGCTGTCGGCTTTGCGCCATAGCGACGAGCGGTGGACAAAAGCGCCGTGGGCCGGGTCCATGAGGCCGATCACGGCCAGGTCGATGTTGCAGGCGAAGGTCATCGAGACATGGAGTTGAAGACGGTCACCGAGGACAGGCACTTCCGGCACCGGCGGCAGTTGGGTTTTGCGCGCCCCGATATAGACCCAGATATTGCCTTGATGCTCGGCGGCGGCAAAAGTTTCCGCGTGCACGTCTTGCGGCTGCGGGCGTTGCGCGGCCGCTTGCGAGGGGATGGCGGTGCAGCTTCCGTCGGTGGCGAAACGCCAGCCGTGATAGGGACACTCGACCTCGCGGCCGTCAAAGCTGCCCTTGGACAGCAAGGTGCCGCGGTGGGGGCAGGTGTCGCGCAGCGCAAAGACCTTGCCGTCGGCGGCCCGCCCGAGGAGAACAGGCTCGCCCAGCAGCGTGCGGTGAACGGTCGTGCTGCGTTTCAGGGCCGCCGCCGGCATGGCGTAGTACCACGCATCGCGCAGCATGACGCCGCCGACACCTAAGCGATAGTCGGGCGGGTTTTGCGTAGTGTCGGTGTGGCGGCTGTCGTCCATAGCGGGCGATTCTGAAGGGCCCAAGACCCTATATCAAGCGGTCTTATCCAGGCCCAGGGACTGCAAAACCGCATCCATACGCGCGGGCTCCAGTTCCATGGTGAAGGGTCCGTCGGTCCAGAGCAGGACGCAACGGATGGTGTGCTGCGGATAAATCATCTGCAGTGCGGCGCGATAGGTGGCCATCTGGAAAAGGTAGGAGGTATCGACCTTGGCGGTCTCCTGTGGCGGCGGGCGGTTGGTTTTGTAGTCGATGATCCAGACCTCGCTGGGCGTGATCGTCAGGCGGTCCACCTGGGCCGAGATCACGTGCTTGCCGACGAGCCCGGAGAGAGAAACCTCCGCCCGGCTGCCAGGGGCGAACAAGGGAGCGAAGGCGGGGTTGTCCAGCACCGCCAAGGTTTCGGCGACGATGGCGGCGGCGGCGGCGGCCGCGAGGCCCCAGGCGGGCCTTGCGACAAAAGCCTCGGCGGCCGCGCGCCGGCGCTGTGGCGGAAGATCGGGCAGGCTTTGCAGTAGGCGATGAATGATCAACCCGCGCTGGTAGCGCTGCTTGCCGTCGTCCTTCAGCGGCGATAGGGCCGCCGGTTCCGTGATGGCGCGCGACGGCGCCAGAGGACGCGGCGGGGTGATCTCGGCGACGGGCGGCTTTAAGGCCCAGGCCGGCAGCGGCGCAGTGGAGGCCGGCGGTGCCGCCGCTGTGTCGGGTTTGGGGTTGCCCTCTTGCGCCGAACTCAAACGCAGGATGTCGCCAATGTCGCCGTCTGCGAGGCTTTCGGTCTGGGGAAGGGATTCAACGCCGGCCTTGATGAGGCCGTACCAGCTGTCATCGAGACTGGCGCTGCGCTGGCCCTGCCAGCCGCAGACAAAGAGCCGGTCCTCGGCGCGGGTCATCGCAACATAGAGCAGGCGGTGATACTCGCGGCTTTGGGCTTCCTTCGCCACCTCGCGCAGGTTGGCCGTCACGGGATCGAGCTCATCGGACTTGGCGCACCACAACAGCAGCGGGGTTTCGTCCCTGGTCCACAACAGAGAGTCGCGTAACGTCGGCACTTGGGCGGTGTCGGGCAGGATGACGATAGGCGCCTGCAAGCCTTTGGCGCCGTGCACGGTGATGACACGAACCGCATCGCCGCCGCTTTGCTCGAGGTCGCGCTTGATCTCGGTGTCGCTCGCCGCGAGCCAGTGCAAAAAACCCTGCAGGCTGGGTGGATGGGCGTTCTGATAGGCCAGCGCCAGATTCATGAATTCGTCGATGGGATCATCAGCGTCGATGCCCAGGCGCGCGAGCAGTTTGCGGCGCCCTTGCAGCGCGATCAGCACATGGGCGTACAGATCGGCCGGGGCCAAGTAGTCGGTCTTGGCGAGCAGGTCGGCAAGGTAAGCCTGGGCCGCGCCGAAGCGCGTGTCGCGGCCCGCATGCTCCGAGAGCACATCCCACAGGTGTTTTTTGCCGCGGTCGTGCGCCAGTTCAAAGAGTTCGTCTTCGGTAAGGCCGAGCAAGGGGCTTTTGAGAATGGTTGCCAGGGTGAGGTCGTCTTCGGGCAGCAACAGGAACTGTCCGAGGGCGATCAGGTCCATGATGGCGATTTGATCCGTCAGCGTCATGCGGTCGACGCCGGCCACGGCGATGTCGCGCTTTTTCAACTGGCGCACCAGTTCTTCGACGAAGCCTGTGCGCCGACGCACGAGCACCATGATGTCGCCGGGGCGGATCGCTCGTCCGCGTGAGGGCAACATTTCACGGTCGTCGATCATTTTGCGGATGCGTCCGGCGATCAGCGCCGCCAGGCGGTTCTGTGGCGAGTCGCCCTTGCGCCGCTCGACCGGCGGCTTCCAGCTGACGACTTCGTCGCCGGCCTGGGCGGTCACCAGCGGCCAGACTTCGACCAGGCCGGCAGCGCCTTTGCGGGACGACAGGTGAACGACGGGCTCGTCGGCTGCCGCCACGCCTACCTGCGCGAGGCTGCTGGCATCGAAGGTGGCATCGACGGCATCGAGAACTGCGGGCGTCGAGCGGAACGACACATTCATCGGCACACGCAGCCAGCCCTGGCCGGCGGCATGGACCTTAGCGTGCACGTTGTCGCGCTGGGTGTCGAAAATTTCCGGATCGGCGCCCTGGAAGCTGTAGATCGACTGTTTGCGGTCGCCGACGGCAAATATGGTGCGCGGTTTGTCGAGCACGTCCTCGCGGCTGCCGACGCCGGCGAAGAACTCATTGAGGATCGGATCGACAATCGCCCATTGGTCGCGGTTGGTGTCCTGGGCCTCGTCGATGAGGATGTGGTCGATGCCGCCGTCGAGCTTGTAAAGCACCCAGTCGGCCACGCCGGGCAGAGCCAGCAGCACGCGGGCGGCCTGGATCAGGTCGTCGTAGTCCATGAGGCCGCGGCGGATTTTTTCCTCGTCGTAGATGTCGAGCACACGGGCGCCGATGCGCATCAAGGCGGCGGTCCCTTCGGCGACGCGGATGGCTTTCAGGCGGCCGGTGATCTCCTGCAGACGCAGGGCTTCCGCCTGCATGATGTCGGCGGCGTCGGGGTGGAGTTCGACGACTTTCTTTGAGGCCAGGGTTTTGCGCGGGCTGCCGGATTGCGTCAAATAAGCCGCGCTGTATTCCACGAAGAGTCCGCTGCGTTCTGCAGGCGATGCCAGCCAAGCAGACATCGCCCGGCCGCGTTCGGCATCGGTCGGCGTGCCGTTGTGCAAGGCCGCTGCGATGCGATGCACTGCCTGGCATTCGAACGCGCTGTCCATACAGGCGGCGGCGATGACCGCGTCTTCGGTTTCGCCCGGCGTAGCGCCGAGGCGTATGTACATGGCGGCGATGGCCGGCTCGAGGCCGCCGTGTTCGTCGATCTGGCGTTTGAGTTTGGTGCGCCCTGCTACCAGCGAGGCCATGAGTGTGGTGAAATGCAGCTCGTGGACGCGGGACGTCAGGATCTGCAGGGCGGCTGCGAGCGCCGTGTCGTCGCCGGTGCGTGCGTGGGCGATGGTTTCTTCCAGGGCGCGGTCCAAGGCCTCGCCGGCATCGCGTTCGTCCATCAGATCGAAGTGGGGCGGAACCCGCGCTTCGATGGGGAAGCGGCGCAGTAGCGACTGGCAGAAGGCGTGCAGCGTCGAAATCTGCAGGCCGCCGGGGGCATCGAGCACTTGAGCGAACAAACGCCGCGCGCGTTCCATGATGCGCTGGGTCTGTTTCAGGTCGGCGCCGTCCAGCAGGGCGGGCACCAGGGCGATGAGATGGCGCAAAAGCGGCTCATCATCAGCGGTCACCCAGCCGGCGAGTGTGTTGTTGATGCGGTTGCTCATCTCCGCCGCCGCCGCCTTGGTGAAGGTCAGGCACAAGATCCGCTGCGGCAAGGTTTCGCTGAGCAGAAGGGCGAGCACGCGTTCGGTCAGCACCTTGGTCTTGCCCGAGCCGGCCGATGCCGTCACCCACACGCTGATGCCCGGCCTGATGGCGCGGCCCTGGGCGAGGTTGGCAAGGGCGATAGGATCGGTGCCGCTGGTGAGGGGGCTCATGACTCGCCCTCGTCTTCGCCGGCGGCCCATTCCTTGACGCGGGCCAGATGCAGATAGTCGCTGTAGGCCGGCGCAAAGTCGGGATTGGGCCGCGCTTCGTAGGGCGTGGTGGGGTCGTCGAATTTTGCGATCAGCTGCAGCAGACCTTCGCGGGCTTCGCTGGCTAATTGCTGCGCCGGCTTTTTTATATTCTTCTCGTCGCCGCCTGCGCCGCGGCCATGCAGGTGCCAGAAGCTGAGTGCATCCACCGTCTGCGCCGGGATGTCTTTGAAGCCGCCGCCGGCCAAGATGACAGCTTCCAGCGGTAATTGCGGCGCAAAGCCTTTCTCGACTTCGTTCTCATGGGGCGGCGTGCCGGTTTTGTAATCGATGATGAGTACCCGCCCATCCTTGGTGCGGTCGATGCGGTCGGCGGTGGCGCTGAGGGTGAAGTCGCCCGCGGGTCCCGGCAACGTCAACACCCCGCGCACTTCGGCGAAAGACTGCGTGAGGAAACTGCGCCGCTCGCGGTCGGTGGCGATGAACCAGGCCGCGATGCGCTCGAAGCGCGGCCACCAGAAGGCCATAACGCCGGGCCTGGGCGCGGTGACAGCGAAGGCCTTGCGGCCCAGTTCCACCAGCTTATCGGCCGCATCGGCGGGCAGTGCGCCTTTTGGATAGGCGATGATGAACTCCTGCAGGGCTTTGTGAATCAAGGTGCCATAGTCGGCGACGCTGACGTCCTGCTCGAGCGGATCAAGGGGTGTGAGTTTGAGGATGTGCTTGGCGTAGATGGCGTAAGGGTCGCGCATCCATTGTTCGATGCTGGTGACCGACAATTGGCGGGGGCGAACTGCGACCGGCGGACGCGGCGCGGGCGGGGCCGGCGGCGGCCGCGTGTCGCCGGGGCCGGGCAGGGTGAGTGCCTTGCTCCAGGTGGCCCAGGCGCCGGTCTGTCGGGAGAAGGTATCGGTAAGGCCGGCAGCTTCGATGACGCGCTCGAGACGCATCAGCCAGCGCGAGGGCACGGTGGGCGTGCCGGCAACTTTCTTTGACCGCGTCAGGACAACTGTGGGCGCACAGAAGGCCTGCACGATGTCGTGGGCGGCCTGGCCGATGCGCCGCTCGGGCAGGGGCAGGCCGAACTCCGCGCGCATGGGCCGGCTCATCCACGGGTCGGGCTGGGCGGCGGCCGGCCAGGTACCTTCGTTGAGACCGCCCAAGATCATGACGTCGAAGCGCTGCAGGCGAGCTTCCAAGGGCCCCAGAATATGCAGGCGCGGATGACGGCCGAAGCGGGGCCGCACGACGCTGCTTTCCATCAGGGTCTCGAGGATCGCCGGATAAAGTGCCGGCGCAATGGGCGGCAGCGTATCGGCGTAAGGCGTCAGGTCCGCGACGAAAGCGGCGGCGGTCTCGCCGGCATCCTCGGCCCAGAGGCGCAAGGCGCCCGGCATGTCCGCCGTGCCGGCCAAAATCTCGGCGGCTTGCATATGGGCTTCGAGAAGGCGTGACAGTGGGGCGGTCTTCTCGCGCATCACTGCGGCAAAATCGGCGCAGGCGGCCTTGAGCAGCGCGACCCACTTTTTGAGATCGCGGTTGTCGCGGATGTCATCGGCCAAGCGGTCGAGCCCGGCGAGGCCCGGCGGTGGGCGCGGCCCGCGCAGGATCTCGCGTTCGGCCTCGCGGGAGAGGGCCCGGAATAGGGCGGTATCAAGTCCCGCTGCGGCCAGGGGATGTTTGCAGACGGCAAGGGTCGCCACCGGCGCGAAGTCCTCGGCTACCATCGCCGCCGTCAGGCGCAGGAAGGCACCGGGCGGCGTTTGCAGCAGCGGATGGCCGGCGGAGTCATCAATGTCGATGTGCCAGCGCTTCAACTCGGCGGCCACGCGTTCGGCCAGGGCGCGGTCGGGAGTCACCAGGGCGGCGGTGCGGCCGGGGTGTTCGAGGGCTTCGCGCATGATCAAGGCGGCGGCCTCGGCTTCCTCACGCGGTGTCGCGCAGTCGAGGCGGCTGATGCCGGCGATGGTTGCGGGCGAAAATCCGGCCAGGCCGCGCCAGGTGTGCGTGGTCGCGGCGGGACGCATGACTTCGGTCAGGAACCGCGTCCGTTCGCCGGCGGGTGCGGCCTCGGGCCACATCAAGACGGCATCACGCGTGACGCCGATATGTGTCAACAGGTGCTTGAGGCCGTGCTGCGGGTGGGTGTCTTCGACCGCAGCCCAGTCATCGTCGGAGAGATGGTTGTCGAGGCCGGGCAGCACCACGCAGCCGTCGGTGCGCCGCGCCACGGCGGCCAGCAGATCGGCGGTGGCCGGAATGCTGCCGGTGGAGCCGGCGACGATGACAGGGCCATCTACGTTGCCGACCGTCCAGGCCGCAACCTGGGCGGCGAAAACGCGGTTACGGTGCTCGGCGGGATCGAGGGCGTCCGCGTCCTTAAGAATGCCTGGCCACTGCTTTGTCGCGATGTCGAGGAAACGCAGGACTTCCTGCCAGTGGGCGGCATAGCGTTCGCGCACGATATTCTGCAGGTTGTCGAAGGACAGGCGTTCGGTCTGCACATCGTCCAGAAATTTCGCCAGTTCTTCGGCTAGGCGCAGCGCCTGCTCCGGGTTCGGCTCAATGGGTTGAATCAGCCGCGCGAGATAAAGCCGCCGCTTCAGCGCGGGGATGGCGGGCGGAATCGTCAGAACCTCATCGGCACTGCCGTAGCTAGAAAATAGCGCCTCTTCCTCGTCGACGTCGTTGAGGGGTGTCAGGCGCGGCAGGAGAAGGGGCTTGCCGTCGCTGAAGCGCAGAAAAGCTTCACGCAAAGAGCGGCAGGCGCGCCGTGTGGGCAGCAGCACTGTGACTGCAGCCAAGGCCAGGGGATCACCCGTGGCGTCGGCGAAGATTCCGCGCGCGAGGGCGTCGACAAAAGCGGTCTCGGAGGGAATGGTGAAGATGGCCGGCTTGCCGCCGGCATGTTGGCGGGCCGCGGTGGTGCGCCATGTGGGCGCAGCACTCATGCGGTGGCCAAAAGTTTTTCGGTTTCGCCAACGGCTTCGGGCGTGCCGACGTGATACCACGCGCCGTCGTGGACCAGGGCCTTCATGCGGCCGTCCGCGATGGCGCGGTCCCAGATCTTGTTCATCGAGAACGGCTGCGCGGTTTCGCCCGCCAGCAGGCGCGGATTCAGGATGTAAGCGCCCGCGTAGACATAGGGCGCCGAGCTGGCCGCGCCGCGGCGCATCATTGTGCCGGCATCATCCACAAAAAAATCTCCGGGGCCGTCGAAGCCGTGGGCGGTCGCGCGCGGATGCACCAGCATCAGCACATCGAGCGCAGCGGGATTCCACGCGGCACTCAAGCGGCTGAGGAAGGACGTCACATGATCGCGGATAATGGCGTCGCAGTTGAAAACAAAAAACGCCTTGTCGCCCAGCAGCGGCAGCGCCTTGACCACGCCGCCGCCGGTATCGAGCAGGCGCTCGCTTTCGTCGGAGATGGAGATGGCGGGGGTGGTGCGGGTTTTCAGATGTTCTGTGAGCATGGGCGCGAAGTGATGCACGTTGACGACTGCGCGCGGCACGCCGGCGGTGGCCAGCTGGTCGAGCGTCCAGTCGATCAGGCTTTTGCCGCCGACTTTGACCAGCGGCTTGGGCCGGTGATCGGTCAGCGGGCGCATGCGTGTGCCCAGCCCCGCGGCAAGAAGCATGGCGGTTGACGGCATCACGCGGCGACACTCCGCAGGGAGGCTGGAACGTGTGTGTCCAGCCAGCTTTTCAGGGGCGCGAGGGCGTGGTGGGTCAGGCACATGTCCATGTAGCGCCACAGGCGCGGCATATGGACAAGGTAGTGGGGCTTGTTGTCCCGCAGTTTCAGCCGCGCGAAGGTGCCGATTACACGCATGTGCCGCTGTGCGGCCATGACGGCCCACGAGACGGCGAAGTCTTCGGGTGTGAGCGCCGGGAAGGCAGCCAAGTAGCGCGCTTTCATCTCATCAATGAGCGCCGTGTTCACGTCGCGGCGCGCATCCTCCAGCAGGGCCATCAGGTCATAGGTGACCGGCCCGGCGACGGCGTCCTGGAAATCGAGCAGCCCGCAGGCCTTGATGCCCGGACGGCCTTGAAGCAGCATCAGGTTGTCGACGTGATAGTCGAAAAGGATCAGCGACGTCGGCGCTTTCCAGGCCAGCGGCAGGATGTCGCGCCAGATCTGCTCATAGGCAGCGACGGCCGAGGCCGGTAAGGCGGGCGCGCCGACTAATGGCAGATACCAGGTGTTCAGCCGGTTCACTTCCTCGAGCAGGCGCGGCATTCCATAGACGGCAAGGCCCTCGGGAACCGCTGTCGGCTGGCGATGTAATGCAATCAGCGTGTCGATGGCCAGCACATACAAGTCGCGTTCGTCGTGGCCGCGTGCGAGCAGACGGGTGTAGGTGTCGTCGCCCAGGTCTTCCAACAGCAGGAGGCCCGCGGGCACATCCTCGGCCAAGACCTCGGGCGCCGAGAAACCGTGTTCATGCAGATGGCGGGCGATGCGTACAAAAGGGCGCACGTCTTCTTGCGGCGGTGGCGCATCCATCAATACGACTCGGCCGCGTCCATCTTCCAAGCGATCGTATTTGCGGAAGGACGCATCGCCGGCGAGTCGTCCGCGCTTCGCCTGATCCCAGCCGCACCGCTTCAAGAAGCCGACAATCAGGGCCTCACGTTCCGCTGTACTGTTCCCCACCACTTATACCTTTATCTTCTTTATCCGCTCGGCCCACCCGGCGCCTGATAGCTCCGCAGTCCGCCCCGACCCCGCGGAGCCCAGCACGACATCGAGACGCATCGCCGGCAGCATCGCCCCCAAGCGCTCGGGCCATTCGATCAGACTGATACCCGTCGCCAGGGCTTCTTCAAACCCCAATTCCAGAACGTCGTCGGCTTTTTCCAGTCGGTAGAGATCAAAGTGCCAGATGGGCGCTTCGGGCGTGTCGTAAACCTGGACCAGCGTGAACGTGGGGCTGACGACCTCCTCGTCGCTGCCGGCGAGTTCGCGGATGAAGCCGCGCGTGAGGGTGGTCTTGCCCGCGCCGAGAGGGCCATGCAGCGCGACAACGTCGCCGCGCCGTACGTGAGGCGCCAGCGCCGCCCCCAACGCGAGCGTGTCGTGTTCGGACTTCAGGGTGATCATCGGCCGGCCGCTACCGTTCCTGAACGGCCATCGGTTTGCAGCGGCACGCCGGCCGGCAGGCGGCAGTTGATGGTCATGCTGCCGCCTTCGGTGGTGATATCCAGTTTGCCGCCGTGCAGCTCGACAATGCGCTGTGCGAGATAGATGCCAAGGCCGGGCCCGAAGCTTTGTGTGTAGCCTTCGCCGGCGGCGTGGCGGACGGCAAAGGTCACTTCGCCCGGCACATTGCGCTCGACGGTGAGGTCAATACGATCACCGGCGACATTCTTCAACGCGCCGCTGACGATGTGATAGAGCGTCTGCTTGATGCGTACTTCATCGCCGACCATCCAGCCGGCATTGGGTGGGCAGGCGATGGTCAGGGTGACACCGCGGCGCTTGACAGCCTCGCGGGTCATGGACACGACGCGCTCGACGGCCTCGCGGATATCGAAGGAATCTAGGTGCAGGACCTGCTGGCCGGCTTCGACGCCCGAGAGGTCGCGCACATCCTCGATCAAGGTCTTGAGCATCTTGACCGAGACGATGATGTCCTGGACGGCGGCGGGGGCCAGGGCCTGTACGCCGTTCTTGGTGACCATGCGTGTGGCCAGTGAACTGATGGCCGAGACAGGGCCGTCGAGTTCGGCGGCGACGTTGGTGATGAATTCGGTGCGTAGTTTGTCGGTGGCTGACAGCACTTCGGCGCGTCCGCGCAGGGCCTGGGCGACGCGCTCCGGCGCAGAGACGTCGTTGTAGCAGAACAGCACGCCACCATCCGGCAGCGGCACCGAGATGAACTCGAGCACGGAGCCGTCGCTGCGCACCACGCGACCCTGCTGTGCGGCGCGTTCGCGGTCGGCGGCAAGGGCGGCCAGCATGACGGCGCGGTGGCGCGCCCAGACGGTCGTGTCGTCGAAGAATTCGCGGAAGGCTTCGATCACCGCGCTCATGGCCGGGCCTTCGCGCAGCGCCTCCAGGCTCAGCTCCCACAAATCGGCAAAGGCCGGATTGGCCAAACGTAACTGCCCGTCGGCGCCGAACACCGCCACGGCTTCCTGCAGATTGTCGATCGTCTCACGCTGCACGGCGATGAGAGTGTTGTAGGAGCGTTCCAACGCCAGTTTGTCGGTGACGTCTTCGTAGGTGGTCAAGAGGCCGCCCATCGGGTGAGGCGCGATGACGCGGCGCAAGGTTCCGCCGTCGGGCAGGTGCAGCACATCCTCCAAGGGCTCGATGAGGGAGTTGAAGCGCGTCAGCTCCTTTTCCTTGTAGGCGGGGAAGTCGGCGACTTCGGGCAGCTTGCGTTCGCCGCGCAATGTGTCGAGCAGGTTGGCATAGCCGGGGCCGTCGAGCAGCCAGGCCGCGTCAAGGCGCCACAGCCGCGCAAAGGCGGTGTTGAAGAACACCAGGCGCGTGTCGGGGCCAAAGATGGCGATGGCGGTGGTCAGGCGCTCGAGCACGTCGGCATGGGCGGCGGCCTCGCGCTTGACGCGGGTCTCGAGCTCTTCCTGGCGGGTGATATCGTAAGCAAATCCCGCGGTGAGGCGTCCGCTGCCGTCGGAGAACAGCGCCGCCTGTTCATCGCGGGCGGGATTGAGGGCGGTTGCCTCCACGGGGGATTCGGTGACTTCCATCAAACGCCGGCTGCCGTCGATGACCATGTGGAATGGCGCGCGGCGGGTTTCGGTGGCGGCGCGGGCGGCGGCGGCCAGGGCGCGGGCTTCACGCACGGCCACACGCGGCGCCAGTTCGCGGCCGCGGGCGACGACGTCTTCGGCACTTTTGGCGTCGACCGCTTTCACATACGCCGCGTTGCAGTAGATCAGCGACAGGTCGTCGTCGCGCAGCCATACCGGCTCGGCGACGCCATCGAGCGCGGCCTTTAGCAGATTGCGCTCGCGGGTCAGGGCGGCTGTTTCCTGGGTGAGTGTGTCGACGGCGGCAACGCCCTCGGTCACGTCGCTCATCCAGATGACATCGGCCATGGTGCGGCCCATGGTGTCGGCAGCTTGCACGCCGCGGGCCTGGATGCGACGCCCCGTGCCGGTATGCATGAGGTCAATTTGAAACCCATCGCCGGCGCCGCGCAGATGGGCGATGGCGCCCAGCAGACGGTCACGGGAGTCGGCGTCGAAGCCTTCGGTGAGTTCGTCGAAATTGGCTTCCATGCCGCGGAACAGGTCTAGCAGGACCGCGAGGCGGCGCGAGCAATAGCCGCCGTCGCGGAACACCGGCAAGGCGGCGGGGTCTTCGTCATCTTCGGCGATGGGCTGGTGGAACCAGGCAAAATAGCCTTCTGGGGCGGTCTCGAGAGCCGCCTGGAGCGCGGCGCGGGTATATTGGGCCTGACCGGCAGCGCGCTCGGCTTTGCGCCAGTGGCGGTGCTGACGCCACAAGGCGATAGCCGCCGGCGGGACCAGCAGCAGAACGGCGACCAGACCGGTAATCACCGGCGGCGTCAGAAATTCGGAAATATCGCCGGGCAACCCATCCCTCAGAAATAGCAACGGCCTGAGTCCGATTCTAACAGACTCAGGCCGTAAAGCGCAGGGTGTTGAAACGCTTAGTAGCGATATGTCTCCGGCTTGTAAGGGCCATCGGTGGAGACACCGATGTATGCCGCCTGACGATGGCTCAGCTTGGTCAGCTTGGCGCCGACCTTGGCCAGGTGAAGCTCGGCCACTTTCTCGTCCAGGTGCTTGGGCAGGACGTAGACCTGCTTTTGGTACTTGGCGTTATTGGTCCACAGCTCGATCTGGGCCAGGACCTGGTTGGAGAAGGAGGCGCTCATGACGAAGCTGGGGTGGCCGGTGGCGCAGCCCAGGTTCACCAGGCGGCCTTCGGCCAGCAGGATGATGCGCTTGCCGTCGGGGAACTCGATCTCATCGACCTGCGGCTTCACGTTATGCCACTTCAGGTTCTTCAGGCCCTCGACCTGAATTTCCGTGTCGAAGTGGCCGATGTTGCAGACGATGGCGCGGTCTTTCATCTTGCGGGCATGGTCTACCGTGATCACATCGAGGTTGCCGGTGGCGGTGACGAAGATGTCGGCGACGGGCGCGGCGTCGTCCATTGTGACGACCTGATAGCCTTCCATGGCGGCCTGCAGGGCGTTGATGGGATCGATCTCTGAAACCATCACGCGGCAGCCGGCGCTGCGCAAGGACGCGGCCGAGCCTTTGCCGACGTCGCCGAAGCCGGCGACCATCGCGACCTTGCCGGCCATCATCACGTCTGTCGCGCGGCGGATACCGTCCACCAGGCTTTCGCGGCAGCCGTAGATGTTGTCGAACTTCGACTTGGTGACGCTGTCGTTGACGTTGATGGCCGGGAAGTGGAGGCGGCCGTCCTTAGCCATCTGATACAGGCGATGCACGCCTGTGGTGGTTTCTTCACTGACACCCTTGATGTTGGCGAGAACCTTTTTGTACCAGCCCGGCTGTTCCTTGTTGCGCCTGGCAATCGCGGCGAACAGCACGGTTTCTTCTTCATTGTTGGGCTTGGAGATGAGCGAGGGATCTTTCTCGGCTTCGGTGCCCAGCACGATCAACAGCGTGGCGTCGCCGCCGTCATCGAGGATCATGTTGGGGGTGCCGCCGTCGGCCCATTCGAAAATCTTGTGGGTGTAATCCCAATACTCTTCCAGGCTCTCGCCTTTCACGGCGAATACCGGCGTTCCAGCGGCGGCAATGGCAGCGGCCGCCTGGTCCTGGGTCGAGAAGATGTTGCACGAGGCCCAGCGGACATCGGCGCCGAGATGTTTGAGCGTCTCGATCAACACGCCGGTTTGGATGGTCATGTGCAGGGAGCCAGCGACACGGGCGCCCTTGAGCGGCTGCGCCTTGCCGAACTCGGCGCGCAGCGCCATCAGGCCCGGCATCTCGGTCTCGGCAATGGCGAGTTCCTTGCGGCCCCAACCGGCCAGACCAATGTCTTTCACAATGTAGTCAGTCATGTCGCAGTATCTCCATCCTGGAAGTCAGGGTTTTGCCCAGGCCGGGAGCGGGACTGGGACGAGGGGAATTGGCGCGCCGTATAGCAGCCGGACAGGGTCCACCGCAACGGTTGGCCGGGTTTAGCTTGCTTTGTCGAGGTCTTCTACAACGGCCTTGACCCTGGCCGGGTCGGATTCACTGGTGATGCGCCGGACCCGGCCGCTAATGGCCGAGAGGTTCAGGTCCAGAATGCGTTTTTTGACCCGAGGCAAGCTGTTGGCGGACATGGATAGCTCGGTAATGCCAAAACCCAGGAGAATAGGCGTCATGCGCTCGTCGCCGGCCATTTCGCCACAGACTGAGACGGGAATCCGGGCGGCCATGGCGGCCTCGGCCGAGAACTGGATCAGCCGCAAGACCGCTGGGTGCAGCGGGTTGTAAAGATAGGCCACCTGCTCGTCCGTGCGGTCGATGGCCAGGGTGTACTGGGTCAAATCGTTGGTGCCGATGGCAAAGAAGTCCGATTCTGCGGCCAGCGCGTCGGCGGCCAGGGCGGCGCCCGGGATTTCGATCATCACGCCTAACGGCGGCGGCGGATCGCTGATCTTGACGCCCCGGCGCTTCAATTGGGCGATAAGCCGGGTGAGCATGCGGCGCACCTGGCGCACTTCATCGACGATGCAGACCATCGGCAACAGGATGCGCACCGGGCCGAAGGCGCTGGCCCTGAGGATCGCCGACAGCTGGATCAGCATGATCTTGCGGCGGCTGAGGGAAAAACGAATGGCGCGCAGGCCGAGCGCCGGGTTGGGGCCGGGCTTTAGGCCGAAGGCGTCGCCCAGCTTGTCGGCACCGACGTCCAGGGTGCGGATGGTGACGGTGCGCCCGCCCATCTTTTTGACAGCCTGTGACAGCTCCACGAACTGCTCTTCCTCCGACGGCAGATCGCTCCGGTTCATGAACATGAACTCGCTGCGGAAGAGGCCGACACCTTCGGCGCCCGCGGCAAGCGCCAGATCGACGTCGCCGGGCAGCTCGATATTGGCCTGCAGGCCGATGCGAAACCCGTCGCGGGTGACGGCCGGCACGGCCTTGAGTTTCTTCAGTGACTGCTGCGATTTCACGTAGCCCGCGCGCTTGCGGCGATACTTGGCCAGAGTCTGCGCGCTGGGATCGATGACCACCGCGCCGGTGGAGCCGTCGACGATGATAACGGCGCCGTTCTCGGCCGCCGCCAGAACGTCCTTAGCCGCGACAACGGCGGGCAGGCCCAGCGAGCGCGCGACGATGGCGGTGTGGCTCTCGACGCCGCCCAGCATGGTCACCAGCCCCGCGACGCGCTTGGGATCGAGCAGCGCGGTATCGGCAGGGGAGAGTTCGTCGGCGACAATGACAGCGTTGAGCGGCAGGTTCTCGAAGCCGGTCTCGACGGCTTTGCCGAGGCTCTCCACCAAGCGGCGGCCGACCTCGCGGATGTCGGCCATGCGCGCGGCGAGATAGGGGTCTTCCATGGCGGCGAAGGCTTCGGCCATCAGGCCGATCTCCTTCATCACCGCGGCTTCTGCGTTGATGCGTTCTTCGGCGATGCGTTTTTGTACGCCGCGTACAAGGCGCGAGCCGCCCAGCATCTGCTGGTAGGCGTCGAGGATATAGCCAAGTTCTTCTCCAGCCGCGCCCGACATGCGTTTGGCCTGACGCTGCAGGGCTTCCATGCGGCCGGCGGCTTCGGCGGCGGCTTCGAGGACGCGGTGCTGTTCGCTGCGCACTTTGGTTGCCGGGATGCGGCGCTCGCGCACCTGCACGACGGCGTGGGAGTCATGACGGTAGATGGTGCCGATGGCCACGCCGGCGCCGACGGCCAGGCCTTCGAAGGCCCGCTCGCCGCTGCTGCCGGTGGATTGGCTTTTATTCTTCATCGAATTTATTGGCGACCAGGGCGCACAAGGCCTCCATCGCCGCAGCGGCGTCGGGCCCCGAGGTGCGGATGTCGATGACGGTGCCGATGGACGCGGCCAGCATCATCAGGCCCATGATCGAACTGCCGGAAACTTCGTTCTCGCCGCGTTTGACGCGGATGTCAGCCTCGAACAGGCCCGCGGTTTTGCAGAACTTAGCAGCGGCGCGCGCGTGCAGACCCTTGATGTTACGTATCTCTGCGCTGCGCCGGAGCTCTTCGCTCATTGTCGATCTATCCCTAAGGCGGAGTCCGAGCGCGGTTCGCGCAACGCGCCATTACTAATTGGCTTTTTTGGTCTTCTGTTTTTCCTGCGCGAGGAGCGCAGAGGCGACGTTGATGTACTTGCGGCCGGCATCCTGCGCATGGACGGCGGCGGCTTGCAGCGGATCGGTGCTGCGCACCGAGGCCAGTTTGATGAGCATGGGCAGATTGACGCCGGCGATGACCTCGACCGGCGCGGTCTCCATGATGGAGATGGCGAGATTGGACGGCGTACCGCCGAACATGTCGGTCAGGACCACCACGCCCGAGCCGGCGTTGACGGTTTCCACTGCCTTAACGATATCGGCGCGGCGCTGCTCCATGTTGTCTTCGGGACCGATGCAGACAGTGGCGACTTGTGTCTGCGGTCCGACGACATGTTCCATCGCGGCCACTAACTCGAGGGCCAGCCGCCCATGGGTGACGAGCACGAGTCCGATCAACGGTCTAGATTGCGACATGAAAGAACGTAATTCCTGACTTCAACTTTAGGCACGGCGACTTTTAAGCGGAGACTTCCAAGCAGAGTGCGGCCGCTATCCGATGTCGTCGCCGCGCGATCCCACGCTGACAAACCGGGGAGTCGGGGAGGCGCAGCTTAACCAATCATGGGGCCATATGCGACCCCTGCCGGCGTCATTCCGGGTATGTGTGGACAAAAATGGCCGTAGCACAGTTGGGGACAATTCTTATGTAATTTCAATGAATTAGAGCCAAACCTCAGGCGGTGGTCCGGTTGGCATAAATATCACGGTGGTTGATGCTAAAGGCGGCGTTGCGCCGCGCGAGCCAAGCCTTTAGGCGCTCGACCACATAAACGCTGCGGTGCTGCCCGCCGGTGCAGCCGATGGCGATGGTCAGATAGCTTTTGCCTTCAGCCTCGTAGAGCGGCAGCAGGGGATCGAGCAACTGGATGAGGCGCTCAAGGAATGGCGCCAGCGCCGGATCGCGAGAGATGAAATCGGCCACTTCACTTTCCTTGCCGGTGTGGTGCTTGAGCTCGGGCACGTAGTGGGGGTTCTTTAGGAAGCGTACATCAAAGACCAGATCGGCGTCGCGCGGCAGGCCGTAGCGATAGCCGAAAGAAGTCAGGAAGACCCTCAGCGGCCGCGCCGCCGCACCGCTGTACTGGCCGTTGAGGATGCGGCGCAATTCGGCAGGTGCTAGCCGCGAGGTATCGATCAGCAGTTCAGCCTGTTCCGACAGCGGGGCCAGAAGTCGGCGCTCGGTTTCGATGCACACAGCGACGGGCAAATCTTCTGCGGCGGGATGCGGCCGGCGTGATTCGGTGTAGCGCTGGCCGAGGATCTCGGCGTCGCAATCGAGAAAGACGATGCCGATGGGCAGGCCGGTGGATTGGCGCAGATCGGCCAGCACTTCGAGCAGCCGGGACGCATTGAAATCGCGCGTGCGCACATCGATGCCGATGGCGATGGGCCCGCTGCCAGCTGTGATAACTGGCTCGATCAGGGCGACAGGGAGGTTATCGACGGTCTCGAAGCCGGAGTCCTCAAGGGCGCGCAAGGCGGAGCTTTTGCCGGCCCCCGACAAGCCCGTCACGACGACGACGCGCCTCACCCCCGATGTCGTTGGGGCGGGCGGCGTCATGGCGTGAGTGCCGTGAGCACAAGGCGGACTTTGGCCGCTGCAGATGCCGCAAAGGCGTCGAGCATCAGTTTGGGCACAGAAATCCCCTCAACCACGCAGACAGCCGCTTCGGGCATGCGTTCGATCTCCCTCTCCGGCGTCAAATCTACCACCAATCCCACAGCGGCAAACGTGCGAAACGGCACGGTTACGATTCCATAGCCGCGGACTTCGATCTTGCCGGCGATGGTGGGCGGGGCGGCCGCAATGATTTGGCCGCTCTGCGCCGTCACCTCACAATAGTCGTCGGCGACCAGTTCGGCCCCGGCGTCGATAAGGCGCAGCGCGAGGTCCGATTTGCCGGCGCCCGAAGGTCCGCGGATCAGAACCCCGGTGCCGCCAAGGACTATGCAGGTGGCGTGAATGAGAGCCATGGCCGTGATCTTATGCGTGGACGGGTGGGTTCGTAAGGGCTATGTCGCAGGCTTGAGAATGAACCGCCATTCCAGTAATTGTGCCGCGTCATGATCCTGCAAATCTTCACCATTATCGCGCCGGTCATCTTCATCGCCGCTCTCGGATATATCTGGGAAAAGCGCAAGATGCCGTTCGACACCAACGTCATCTCGTACCTGTGCAGCTATATCGGCGCGCCGTGCCTGATGCTGAACACGCTGCTGCACAACAAGGTCGATCTGTCGGTGGTGGCCCGTATCGTCCTGGCGGCGATCCTGCTGGTCATCATCATGGGCGCCATCGGCTGGGCCTTGGCAAAAGTCTTGAAACTGCCGCCCCGGGTCTACGCGCCGGCCCTGATGTTTCCGAACTCGGGCAACATGGGCATGCCCTTGTGCTTGTTCGCCTTCGGGCCGACGGGCTTGGCCTTTGCCGTGACATTCTTTGCCACCATGGCGGGACTACAGTTCAGCGTGGGCGCCAGCATCGCCAGCGGCAAGTTCGCCTTACGCGGGCTATTCACCAACCCGGTGATCATCGCCATCGTCTTCGCCGGCATCCTCATGGCGATGGATGCGACCTTGCCGGAATGGGCTTTCAATATCCTGGCGCTGCTCGGCAACATCATGATCCCCCTGATGCTGCTGTCCTTGGGCACATCGCTGGCCAAACTGCAGGTGGCGAGTTTTGGGCGCAGCATCGGATTCTCGGTGCTGCGGCTGGCCGGCGGCTTTGTTGTCGGCATGGGCATCGCGTATGTGCTGGGTCTGGACGGCGCCGCGCGCGGCTCGGTGATCATTCAATCGACCATGCCGATTGCGGTGTTCACCTATATGTTCGCGCTGCGCTTCGACAACCGGCCCGAGGAAGTGGCGGCGATGGTATTCATCTCGACCATCCTGTCGTTCCTGACGCTGCCCTTCCTGATGGCGTTTGTGCTGAGCCTCTAAGCTGCGGGCAGGCGCACCGTGAAGCGAGCGCCCTTAACGCTGCCGTCTTCGCCGGTAATGTTGGACGCGGCAATGGTGCCGCGGTGGGCCTCGACGATCTGCTTGGAGATCGACAGACCCAAGCCCGAATGCGTGCCGAACTTCTCGCCTTCGGGCCGCTCGGTGTAGAAGCGGTTGAAGATGTCTTCTTCCTTACCGCTGTGGATGCCGGGGCCCTGGTCCTCCACCATGATCTTGACGTGACGTTTGTCGCGCACGGTGCGGATGGTGATGACGCCGCCCGGCGGACTGAAGGACACCGCATTGCTGATGAGGTTACGGAACACCTGGCCCAGGCGCGTCTCGAGGCCGGGCACGACCAAGCCGCGATGGGCGGTGTTCTTGTCCGGCTGATTGGCGGGATCGGCCTCGGCGATGATGCGCACCTTGGGGGCTGCGGGGTTGTCGTTGGCGTTTTGGACCTCCGCCAAGGCTTCGACTAGCCGGCCGACTTGCACCGGCTCCAGCTCGGCGCGCGATAGTTCCGCATCAAGCCGCGAGGCGTCGGAGATTTCCGAAATCAGGCGGTCGAGACGGGCCACGTCCTCCATGATGATCGACATTAGTTTTTTTTGCTGCTCGGGGTCCTTGACGCGCGCGACGGTCTCCACGGCGCTGCGCAAGGACGTCAGCGGGTTCTTGATTTCGTGAGCGACGTCGGCGGCAAAGTGCTCGATGGCATCGAGGCGCTGCCAGAGGGCTTCGGTCATGTCGCGCAGGGCCGCAGAAAGCTCGCCGATCTCGTCGGAGCGGTTGGTCAGGTCAGGAATCGGGTAGCGCCGGTTCTTGGCTTGGCGCACCTGCAAGGCCGCCGCCGCCAGACGGCGCACGGGCCGTGCGATGGTATTGGCGAGGTAGATCGACGTCAGCACCGTCAGCGCCAGCACCCAGGCGAACATGCCGAGGATCGAGCCGCGCACGGCGAACAGGCGTTTGTCGATATTGCTGCCGTCGCGGGACACCAACAGCGTGCCCACGATCTGCTTGTAGAACTGCACGGGCACGGCGACGGAGAGGATTTTCTGCCGGTCGCTGCGCAAGCGCACCATGGTTTTGGGCTGGCCGGTCTCGAGGGTCTGGGCGGCCTCGCGATAATCGGCGGCGGTGGGCTTGGGCTGCTCGACGTAAGGCTCGAGATTGTGATCGTAGGCGTAGCGCCCGATGGTGATCTCGTAGGCCCGCCGGGCAAGGCGCACGACAGCGCCTTCGTCGAGCGGCGGCAGATCGAGAACTTGGACCTCGCCGCCCGGACCCTGCAGCAGGCGGGTATCGGCCACCATCACGCCGTTGCGGTCGAACAGACGCGCGCGCAGATGGGCGAGGTTGGACAGGTTGCGCACCAGCTGGCGCGCGGAATCAGGATCGACCACACGGGGTGCGCCGGTTGGTCCGAAATCGTCTTCGGTGTCGGCAGTGTCTACGTTGCGCCGGCCGCGCTGGGGCTTGGCGACGACGACCGCCCCTTCGCCGATGGCCGCCGCGATGAGCTCGCCCTGGGTGTGCAAGGCGTCGAGCTCGGTGGCGATCAGCGTGTCCTGATATTCGTCGAGGAACAAGAGGCCGAGAACCAGCAACACCGGAGCCGCCAGGTTGACCGCGAGAAAGCGCAGGGTGAGAGGCGAGAACAGGCGCGTGCGCCAGCCGGGGTTCTCGATGGCAGCCTCGAAGCGGGCCTTCTCCGCCGCCGCAGGAGACGAGAGCCGCAAATCGTCGAGCTTGATGTCAGCCTTGTCGCGCACCGCGGATCCTTAGTTGCCGCGCCCCCGGCATCGGGGACCCCAGCGCGCGCCGAGGATGGACCTAAGCGGCGGCGTTCGCTTCGTTGTATTTGTAGCCTACGCCGTACAAGGTTTCGATATGCGAGAATTCCTTGTCGACCTCGCGGAATTTCTTACGCAAACGCTTGATGTGGCTGTCGATGGTGCGGTCGTCGACATAGATATGCTCGCCGTAGGCCGCATCGATCAGCTGGTCGCGGCTTTTGACGTGGCCAGGACGCTGGGCCAGGGCCTGGATGATGAGGAATTCGGTGACCGTAAGGTTCACCGGCAGGGTCTTCCACAGGCAGAGGTGCTGGGCGGGGTCGAGCACCAAATCGCCGCGGGCAACCGAAGTGGTCGAGGCGTTGGAGCCCTGGGCCTTCTGGGCTTCGACGCGGCGGAAGATGGAGCGCACGCGCTCGATCAACAGGCGCTGGGAGAAGGGTTTCTTGATGTAGTCGTCGGCGCCCATGCGCAGGCCAAGCAATTCATCGACCTCGTCGTCCTTGGAGGTGAGGAAGATGATCGGCATGGCGCTTTTCTCGCGCAGGCGCTGGAGCAGCTCGATGCCGTCCATGCGCGGCATCTTGATGTCGAGGATGGCCAGATCGGGCGGCTCAGCCGTCAGCCCGCGCAGGGCCTCGGCGCCGTCTCGATAGGTCGTGACCTTGAACCCTTCGGTCTCGAGAACCATCGAAACCGAGGTGAGGATGTTGCGATCGTCGTCAACAAGCGCGATGCGGTAAGCCACGGTTTTACCCTTTTCGTTCTGCTGCCTTTTAACGGCGAGGCTATTTCAGCGCCGCATTATGGCAAAAATATCGCAAAGGTGTGTCGGCCCTAGGGCTTTACAACTTTATCTAGCTTGGACGGGCCTAGGCGCGCTAACTCAGCCTGAGCGGCCGCATATTCGGTGTAGCGTCTCATTCCGGTCGCCACCGCGGCTTTGAACAGTCTCGCGGCCTCGGCGGTGTCTTTCACGATTAAAGCCGCTTCGCCCAGATAGAAATAGGCCTCACATAAACGCTCAGGGAGGTGCCGGAGTTCCCCGACAGGTCCCTGGTTGGCGGCGGCAAGGACGTCATCGCCCGAGGCGGCGCCGAGAAAGTACGCAAAAACAGGCCCCGGCCATTGGGTCTTGGGCGCGGTTTTCGCGGCAGCCGCGAGGGCCGGCTCGCCCTTGAGGCCGGCGCGGGTCTCGGCGATGAAGCGCCACAGGGAGACTTCGGGCGGCGTATTGGGCAGGACCGCGGCGCGCGCGAGATCCGTCGCGGCGGCGGAGAATTCACCCAGTATGAGGCGGACATAGCCCCGTTGCGCCAAAGGCTGGGCGGCGTCGGGTGCCAAACTCAGGATCGCAGTGAGATCGGCATCCGCACCCCGATGATCGCCGCTGAATTGGCGCGCCAGCGCGCGGCCCATGAGCGCCTCCCCGTCGGCCGGATGCTCGGTCAAGAAAACGCTGAAGTCTTCATTGGCGCCCACGGCATCGCCGCTTTGCAGCTTGGCGTTGGCGCGGAAGAACAATGGCGACGGATCGCCGGGGCGCAACGTGGCGAGGGTGGAGAAGTCGGCGACGGCTTCAGCCAGAGCGCCGCTTTGCAGCAATGCCATCCCGCGGCCTTCGCGGGCGGCGACGTCTTTCGCGTTCAAGGCGAGGGCGGCGGAGAAGTCGGTGATGGCCTTGGCGTAGTCGCCGGCGCGGGCTGAGGCCGTGGCGCGGCCGCGCAGGGCGGCTGCATCTGTGGGGTTGGCGGCAAGGGCCGCGGTATAGCCTGCGGCGGCATCACCCCCTTGACCTCCCTTCAATCGGGTATCGGCGAAGAGGCGCTGGGTCGCTGCATCGCTGGGGTCGAGGCGGCGGGCTTCGTTCAGGTCGGCCAAAGCCGCGTCGGTCACACCGTGCGCCAGGCGCAGGGCACCGCGGCGGGCATAGGCTTCGGCGAGGGCGCGGTCTTCGGTGAGGGCGGCGGTGTAATCGGCTTCGGCTTTGGTAGCGTCGCCGATGGCTTCATGCAGTTTGCCGCGTGCCAGAAAAGCCGGGGCGTCGTGCGCGTTCAAGGCGAGCGCGTCGTTATAATCGGCGAGCGCGCTCCGGATGTTGCCCGTCGCGGCATACGCTTCGGCGCGGGCCAGGTGGGCGAGCGCGCGAGATGACTCCGGCGTGCTCGCAAGGCCTTTTGTGCAAGCCGCGATCTTGGCGGCGGGATCGGGCTGCGCACTGAAGCAGGCCGCCGCATCTTGCGCGCGCGCCGGGCTGGACATGAGCACGATCGCCAGCAGCGCTTTGGCCGTCCAGCGCATGGCGTGCCTTAGTGGGCTTCGGCCCAGTTGGGCCCCACACCGACATCGACCGTCAGGGGCACGTCGAGGGTGGCGCCGGCTTCCATGATTTTTTTTACCAGCGCCGAGGTCTTGGGGATTTCGGCCTCGACCACCTCGAAGACCAGTTCGTCGTGCACCTGCAGCAGCATTTCGGCCGAGAGTTTTGCGTCGGTGAGCGCCTTGGGCAGCACGATCATGGCGCGCTTGATGATGTCCGCCGCCCCGCCCTGGATGGGCGCGTTAATGGCGGCGCGTTCGGCGAAGCCGCGCACGTTGGGATTCTTGTCGCCGATGCCGGGGATATAAACCCGGCGCCCGAACAGCGTCACGACGTAGCCCTGTTTGCGCGCGATGGTCTTGGTCTCTTCCATGTAATCGCGGATCTCGGGAAACTTGGCGAAGTAGGCGTTGATGTAATCCTGCGCTTCGCCGCGCGGGATGCCGAGCTGTCGGGCGAGGCCGAAGCCCGAAATGCCGTAGATGATCCCGAAGTTGATGGCCTTGGCACGGCGGCGGATCATTGGGTCCATGCCTTTGATGGGCACGTTGAACATTTCCGAGGCCGTCGCGGCGTGAATGTCCTCGCCGTTCTGGAAGGCGCGTTTCAGGGCCTTCACGTCGGCGACGTGGGCGACGAGGCGCAGCTCGATCTGGCTGTAGTCGGCCGACAGCAGTTTTTTGCCCCGGGGCGCAGTGAAGGCGGTGCGGATCTTGCGGCCTTCCTCGGTGCGGATGGGAATATTTTGCAGATTAGGGTCGATGGACGAAAGACGCCCCGTTGAGGCAATCGTCTGGGCGAAGCTGGTGTGCACGCGCCCGGTCTCGGGGTTAATCTCCTCCATCAGCGCGTCGGTATAGGTGCTTTTGAGCTTGGCGAGCTGACGGTAATCAAGCACGCGCGCCGGCAGGTCGTGGCCTTGGGCCGCCAGTTCCTCAAGCACGTCGGCGCCGGTGGCATAGGCACCGGTCTTGCCCTTTTTGCCGCCCTGCAGGCTCATGCGCTCGAACAGAATTTCGCCCAGCTGTTTGGGTGAATTGACGTTGAAGGGCTCGCCGGCCAGCTTGTGAATCTCGATCTCCAGCGTCGCCATGCGTCCGGCGAAGTCGTGGCTGAGGGCGGCGAGGACCTTCTTGTCGACGAGGATGCCCTTGGCTTCCATGTCCTTCAGCGTGTTGATCAACGGACGGTCCATGCCTTCGTAAATCGCCAGCAGCCGTTCCTCGCGCAGGCGCTGGCGCAGCAGCGCATAGAGGCGGCGTGTGACGTCGGCGTCTTCGGCGGCATAGGCCGTGGCTTTGTCCAAGGGAACGCGGTCGAAGGTGATCTGGTTTTTGCCGCTGCCGCAGACGTCGGCGAATTTGATGGTCTGGTGTTCGAGGTGCAGCGCCGATAACTCATCCATGCCGTGGCCGTGGCCCGCCCCTTCGAGCACGTAGGAGATCACCATGCTGTCGTCGACGGGGGCGACGTCGATGCCCTCGCGCGCGAACACATGCATGTCGAACTTGATGTTGTGCCCAATTTTGAGCACGCCCGGATCTTCCAGCAGCGGCTTAAGAATCCGGATGGCGTCTTTGATGGGAATTTGCGGCGGAGCGTCTTTGCTGCCTTCTTCGCCGCCAAGGTCGAGCATGCCCTGGGGCGCGGTGCCGACATGGCGCAGCGGGATGTAGCAGGCAGAACCAGCTGTGATGGACAACGAGACGCCGCACATTTTGGCGCGGATTTGGTCGAGCCCGTCGGTCTCGGTATCGACCGCGACCCAGCCATTGTCGGTGGCGGCCTTAACCCAGCGTTCCAGATCTGCGACGGTCTGGATAGTTTCGTAGACGCCCGGCCAGCCGGCGGCGGATGGCTTGCTTTTTTCTGGCGCCGGCGCATCGGCGAGGGGGATGCTGGCCAGCGAATGCGCGTTGCCGCCCAAGCGGGTGGTGACTTTGGTGATCAGGCTTTTGAAGCCTTGCGCTGCGACGAAGGCCAGCAGCGTATCGGGATCGGGCGCGACCCATTTCAGCTGATCGAGCGGCGTCTCGACCGGCACGTCGTCCTTCAGCGTCACCAGCCGTTTGGAGATCAGTGCCAGTTCGGCATTCGCCAGCAGGTTCTCGCGGCGCTTGGGCTGTTTGATCTCGCCGGCTTTGGCCAGCAGGGTTTCCACGTCGCCGTACTGCAGGATGAGTTCGGCGGCGGTCTTGATGCCGATGCCCGGCACGCCGGGCACGTTGTCCGAGGAATCGCCGGCCAGGGCCTGAACCTCGATCACCTTATCCGGCCCCACGCCGAATTTTTCCTTCACCTGCTCGGGCCCGATGGTGCGGTTCTTCATCGGATCGATCATGGTGACGCCGGGGCGGATCAGCTGCATCAGATCCTTGTCGGCGGAGATCACCACCACATCGATCTTTTCCGCCGCCGCCATCTTGGCGTAAGTGGCGATTAGGTCATCGGCTTCGAAGCCTTCCATCTCAAGGCACGGCACGTTGAACGCCCGCACCGCCTCGCGGATGATGGCGAACTGCGGCACCAGTTCCTCGGGCGCCTCGGGGCGGTGGGCTTTGTATTCTTTGTAGATCTCGTTGCGGAAGGTCAGGCGCTTGGCGTCGAAGATGACAGCGATGGATTCGTCGACCGTCGTATCGCGCAAGTCATCCAAGAGCTTCATCAGCATGTTGGCGAAGCCGTAGACCGCGTTGACCGGCGTGCCGTCGGGCCGGGTCATGGGCGGCAGAGCGTGGAAGGCGCGGAAAATATATCCGGATCCGTCGATCAGGTAGAGCCGCTGCGGCTTTGGGGATTTACCGGGCATTGCGGGCGCCGGCGCGGGTGCCGGCCGGATCAGTGACCGGCATGAGCCCGGGCGTCCTGACTGAGGACGTAACGCCGGCTGCAATAGGGGCACTCGATCTCGCCGACTTCGGGCTTGATCTGCAGGTACACGCGCGGATGGCCCAAGGACCCGCCGCCGCCGTCACAATTGACGGCCGGGGAGTCGACTTTGATGGTTTCAAATGGCTCAGCCATAACGTGCATCCTGCGCGAGAGTGTCAGGCGACGTTTATGCGGCCCGGACGCCGATATTTCAAGGTCCAGGATAGGGGGTAATATGGCGCTGGCCGCTAGGTCATTGACCGCGGATTTAGCCGGGTATACCCAACAGGAATGACCGTCGATACCCTGTCTACTGATAAACCGGCTGCCGCCCCGCAAAATCTGCCCGATCTGGCGGTGGAAATTCGCGGTCTCAACAAGCTTTATGGCGGCGGCGGCAAGCGCCCGCCCAAGCAGGCCATAGCGGATTTCTCGCTGGAGGTGCCGCGCGGCTCGTTTTTCGGACTACTGGGACCCAACGGCGCCGGCAAGTCGACCACCATCAACATCATGGCCGGCTTGGTGCGCAAGACCTCGGGCACGGTCAAGATCTGGAACTACGATATCGACACCGATGAACGACTGGCGCGCTGCGCCATCGGCGTTGTGCCGCAGGAGCTGAACCTCGACCCGTTCTTCACACCCTTTGAAGTGCTGGAGGTGCAGGCGGGATTGTACGGCGTGCCGAAGCGCGAACGGCGCACCATGGAAATTCTAGAAATCGTCGGGCTTTTGGATAAAGCCAATGCCTATGCGCGCGCCTTGTCTGGCGGCATGCGCCGGCGCCTGCTCATCGCCAAGGCTTTGGTGCATACGCCGCCGGTCGTAGTGCTAGACGAGCCCACCGCAGGCGTCGATGTGGAGCTGCGCCAGCACCTGTGGCGCTATCTGCGCGAGCTGAACGCGCGCGGCACGACGATCCTGCTGACGACGCACTATCTGGAAGAAGCCGAGGCGCTGTGCGACCGCATTGCCATCATCAATCATGGCCGCTTAGTGGCCCACGACACGACGCGCGCGCTGCTACGCCGTATCGACAACAAGTCGGTGATCCTGACGCTGGCGCAGCCGCTGGCGGAGGTGCCCGCGGCGCTGGCGGGTTTCCACGCCACCATGCCTTCGCCCAGCGAGCTTCATATCAACTACCGGCCGAGCGCTAACGCCATGCAGGGCATTCTGGATGCGGTGCGCGCGGCGAATATTTCAGTGACCGATATCCGCACCGACGAAGTCGAGCTGGAGGATATTTTCCTGCAGTTGACGTCGGGCAGTTCCAGCGCGGCCGCGCAATAGGGTGCGGAATATGAGCGCGGTTCGCCGGCTGTCGATCCTGATGTGTACCGTGGCGCTGGTGGCCTGCGCGCCGCGTGTGGCTCCACCAGGGCCCGGTCCTGCGACGCCGCGGCTGACCGAGACCGCCTTCATCACTGCCGATGGCATGGAGCTGAACGTGCGCCGCTGGCTGCCGGAGGGCACAGCCCTGACAGCCGTCGTGCTCGCCGTGCATGGCTTCAATGACTACAGCAGAGCCTTCGACAAGGTTCCCGACGCGCCAGGCGTGGGCCCGTTCCTGGCGGCGCGCGGTATTGCGGTCTATGCCTATGACCAACGCGGTTTTGGCGCGTCGCCCTATGCCGGCTTGTGGCCGGGCCGCGACGTGATGGTGCGCGACTTCAAGGATTTTGCCGTGGTATTGAAGGGCCTGTATCCCAACACGCCATTTTACGGCCTGGGCGAAAGCATGGGCGGCGCGGTGGTGATGGCGGCCCTCGCCGATCCAAATCCGCCGCCGATCGCGGGCGCGGTGCTTGCGGCCCCTGCGGTGTGGGGCAAATCGACCATGCCGGTGATCTACCGCGCGGCCTTATGGCTGGGCACGCGAATTGTGCCGGGGTGGCGTCCGACGGGACAAAGCCTGGGCCGTCTGGCGAGTGACAACCTGGAGGCCCTGCGCGAGAACGGGCGCGACCCGCTATTCATCAAACGTACGCGCATTGATTCGGTCTACGGCCTATCCGGACTGATGGATGAAGCCCTTGCCGCGTCGCCGAAGATCAGTCAGAAGCCGGTGTTGTACCTTTACGGGTACAACGACCAGATCATCCCCAAGAAGCCGACCAGGCAGGCCCTGGCGGACTTGACCAAAGTGAACGCCGCGGTGCGCCCGGCATTTTATCAAAACGGCTTTCACATGCTGCTGCGCGACAAGGAAGCGCCGCTGGTGCTGGGCGACATCGCGGCCTTCCTGCAAAACCCGGCCGCGCCCCTGCCCTCGGGCGCAGATGTTGATGCCCTGCCGCGGCTGCAAGCCGCAAAGGAATGCCCGCCGTGTTAGGGCTGGCGTTCGGAGGATAGGGGTCCGATTGCACGCTGGCGGCCTATGCTCTAGATTGCCCGCCTAGCATTTGCCGCCAATGCGTACCCGTAGCTCAGCTGGATAGAGCGTCGCCCTCCGAAGGCGAAGGTCGGGGGTTCGACTCCCTCCGGGTACGCCACTTTTTTCCAGAAGCTAGGATTTCCGCCATTCTCCAAGGCCAGAGCCTTAGGAGAAGTGAGTATGTTACGAGCGGCGCTACGATCTGGACCGCGCGCGGGCTTGCCCGCAAACTTGAAATTTCACAAGAATGGATTATACTACGCACGCTTTTACATCCCCGAGCGCCTGAGAAGCCGGTTTGGATGTTTCGAGGTGGTCCGAAGCCTACACACGGCCAATCGCCGTGAAGCCGAGCACCTCCTCTGTGAACTGAAACCACACTTTCTGAAAATTCTCCAAATGTCCGAGTTACACCCCGAATTGTCGGGGTCCGTGCTTATTGGCATGGCCCGACGCTATCTAGAACGAGTCCAGAAGGCCGCTAGAGACGATTTTATAAAAACCGCTGTCGGAACCCCTCCAGATCGCCTCCTACGCGTCTACGGGCGATCTAATGGCCGAGGAGGCGGAAGATTTTATCTTTTCCAGGAAAACCGCACTCGCAAATCGCCGCTTCACGGTTGTCGCAGAAGCGGTTGATGAGATTCTAACAGCAGAGAAAGTCACGCATCCTATCTCCCCGGCTAGTCGCGACGCCTTAGCCTACCTAGCTTTGAGGGCACAAATCGAAGCAGCGGGCCTAACGGCTGACCTCTTTCGTGGGAAACAAGATCCTTTCGGTCCGCGCGATGCGATTGATGACGTTCTTAGGCAGCCTACTCTCACATCCACAAAAACGCCCGCTAGTGATAGTGCCGCCGCCGGTATGAACCTAGGGGAACTCGCTGTTCGTTTTATGAGAGAGCAAACCGGGGGCCTAAAGCCTCGGACCTGCGTCAAGTATCAGTGGCAGCTAGACGTCGCTTGCCAATATTTCGGGAGTGCGACCAAAGCCAACTTGATCGACCGCCGTAAAGTTACTCAGTACCGCGATTTGCTCCAGAATCTTCCCGCTCACTTTTCCAAGCGCTTCGAAGGCAAAACATTGATCGAGATAGCGGCGCTGCCCGCGACAGAACGAACGCCACTGTTGAAGCCCACTGCCATCAACCCGTACCTGACCAGTTTGGCGCAGCTATTCGACTATGCGGAGAGCATCGGAGAAGGGTCTCAAAACCCCGCTTCAAGAATGCACTTAAAAGACCCCGTAAAAGCCAAAGATAAGAGGCTGCCTTTCAATATTGATCATTTGCAGACACTGTTTAGTCAGCCGCTTTATGTTGGCCATGATGGATCGCATTGGGCCAAAGCCGGGAGCAAAATCGACAGGGATTTGCGGTATTGGGTACCCCTCATCGGCCTATTCACTGGGATGCGGCTGGGCGAGATATGCGATCTGACGCCGGAATGTGTGATCGTCGAGGACGGCATCGTTGCCTTCGACGTTAGGGATGCCAAAACGAGCAACGGCATTAGGAAAGTACCCGTCCATCCCAATCTCATATTGCTAGGCGTGCGGGAGTTCATCAAAACGGCCAAACCTGGAAATGACCGGCCCCCACAGAGTGGTCCGGGTGGAATGTTAATTCAGCATAGGCATTTCGACTAGTAGTCTGCTGGCCGGCCAGCTGATGACCTCGGGTGCTGGCGGTTTGTACCCGAGCGACGAATGCGGCCTGACCGTGTTGTAGTG
>CANJPG010000023.1 GCA_947476065.1 Fidelibacterota bacterium | reverse complement strand
CATGCAGACGTTCACGAAAACCGAATTCGACTACGGCACGCTGGAGCATCGCCTGCGTGAACTGGCCTTCTTGAACTCAGGCGTGTTCCTCAATCTCTCGGACACGCGCCACACCGAAACCAAATCCATCGACCTACACTACCAGGGCGGCATCGAAGCGTTTGTGAAATACCTCGACCGCACCAAACAGGCGCTGCACGAGCCGCCGGTGGCGATAACATCGGAGAAAGACAACATTACCGTCGAGCTGGCGATGGAGTGGAACGACAGCTACCACGAGAATACGCTGTGCTTCACCAACAACATTCCTCAACGCGACGGCGGCACCCATCTGGCCGGCTTCCGCGCGGCGCTGACGCGCACCATCAACCACTATGCCAACGACAAAGGCATGGGCAAGAAGGACAAGATCGCGCTGACCGGCGACGACATGCGCGAAGGCTTGACCTGCGTCTTGTCGGTGAAAGTGCCCGATCCCAAGTTCTCATCGCAAACCAAGGACAAGCTGGTGTCCTCGGAAGTGCGGCCCGTCGTCGAGAACATCGTCTCGGAAAAGCTCGGCGAATGGTTTGAAGAGCACCCCACCGAGGCCCGAAAGATTGTCGGCAAAGTGATCGAAGCGGGCCTTGCCCGTGAAGCCGCGCGCAAGGCGCGTGAACTGACACGCCGCAAGGGGGCCCTCGATTTTGCCTCCCTGCCCGGCAAGCTGGCGGACTGCCAGAACCGCGACCCGGCTGCGGCAGAGCTGTTCATCGTCGAAGGTGACTCGGCCGGCGGATCGGCCAAACAGGGCCGCGACCGCGGCTTTCAGGCCATTCTCCCCTTACGCGGCAAAATCCTCAACGTCGAGCGCGCGCGCTTCGACAAGATGCTGGGCTCGGCTGAAATCGGCACGCTGGTGACGGCTCTCGGCACCGGCATCGGCGCCGAAGAGTTCAACATCGACAAGCTGCGCTACCACAAGATCATCATCATGACGGACGCCGACGTGGACGGCAGCCATATCCGTACACTGTTGTTGACCTTCTTCTATCGCCAGCTGCCGCAGATCATCGAGCGCGGCTACCTGCTCATTGCCCAGCCGCCGCTCTACAAGGCCAAGAAGGGCAACTCGGAAGTCTATTTGAAGAACGACGCCGCCATGGAGGACTACCTCATCGGCGCTGGGCTCAATAATGCGACCTTGGTCGTCAACGGCGGCGGACAGATCGCCGGCGAAGACTTGAAGCGCCTGGTCTACAAGGCGCGCGAAACCAAAAATAGTTTGCAGTTGCTGTCGCGCACGCTGCCATCGCGCATCGTCGAGCAATGCGCCATCGCCGGCGCCTTCAATCCCGACGTGCTGTCCGACGATGCCTTGGCGAAAGACGCGGCCGACTATGTGGCGCGCCGCCTCGACCATCTGGAGACCGAATACGAAAAGGGCTGGGTCGGCGAATCCGCCGCCGGCGGTGGCCTCAAGTTCACGCGCACCCTGCGCGGCGTGACCGAGACCTTCATCCTCGATAGCAGGACTTTGCACTCGGCCGAAGCGCGCCACCTCGACAGCTTGGCCTCCGACCTGCAGGCGACCTACACGCGCGACGCCGTGCTGCGCTACAAGGACGAGGACATCAAAATTTCCGGCCCCGTGCCGCTCCTGGCCGCCATCATGGCCCACGGCAAGAAGGGCGTGTCGCTGCAGCGCTATAAAGGTCTGGGTGAAATGAACCCGGGCCAGCTGTGGGAGACCACCCTCGATCCCAACGTGCGCACGCTGCTGCAGGTCAAGGTCAACCACGGCGACGACGCCAATGAAGTGTTCTCGACGCTGATGGGCGATATCGTCGAACACCGCCGCGACTTCATCCAGGACAACGCGCTGGCCGTGCGTAACCTCGACGTCTGATCGTTGCCCGCCGCCGCCAAGACTCCCGAGCCCTTCAAGGAGCTGTTCAATAAGCGCCTGGTCGAAGACATGGCGCGGCAGATCAAGAAGCGCTGGATCGGTTTCGATGACGCCGCTTTTGTCACCACGGCGCTCAAGGACTTCAAACAGCTCGAGCTGAAAGCGCGTGCGACGCAAATCGCGGGCGCCCTCGCGCAGGTATTGCCCAAAGATTTCCCGCGGGCGGTAAAAATTCTCACGGCGACGCTGCGGCCCCTCGATAAAAACGACGAGCCCACCGAAGATGTTTCAGCCGGCCTCAAGGGCTGGGCCATCTGGCCCATGGGTGAATATGTCGCCGCCCAAGGCCAGGGTCACGTCGACGAATCCTTGGCCGCGCTGCGCGAGCTGACCATCCGCAGTACCTCCGAATTCGCCATCCGGCTGTTCCTCGCCAATCACCCGAAAAAAACGTTGGCGACGCTGAAAGGCTGGCTCAAGGATCCCAACCACCACGTGCGCCGGCTGGTATCGGAGGGCTCGCGGCCGCGCTTGCCCTGGGGCCTGCGGCTTAAAGCTTTTGTCGCCGACCCCGCGCCGATCCTGCCGTTGCTCGAGGCCTTGAAGGACGATCCTTCCGACTACGTGCGCCGTTCGGTCGCCAACAGCATCAACGACATCGCCAAGGATCATCCCGATCTGGTCGCCGCCCTGGCCGCGCGCTGGCTTAAGGACGCGCCGACCGCGCGCAAGCGCTTGGTGCGCCACGCCTGTCGCACGCTGATCAAGGCCGGCCACACGAAAACGCTGGAGGCCTTGGGTTTTGCGGCCAAGCCCAAAGTCGCCCTCAAGCGCTTTGCAGTCACGACCCCGCGGGTGAAATACGGTGCGCATGCGGGCTTCACCATCGAGTTGGTGAGTGCCGGCAGCGCCGCGCAGAACATCGTGCTCGACTACGTCGTGCATCACAGGAAGAAAAACGGCGGCACCACGCCCAAGGTCTTCAAATGGAAGACCCTGGTGCTGGCACCCAAGCAGTCCCTGATTCTTGAGCGCCGCCACGCCATGCGGCCCATCACCACGCGCGTCTACTACGCCGGCACGCACCGCATCGAGATCATGGTGAACGGCAAGGCGCTGAAGGGCGCCGACTTCGAACTGGTGCTCTAGGCCGGGTTGTCTTCGGGAGGGACGACCAGCTGTATGCGGTCGTCACCCTCGCTGAGGACGGCGACGGTCTGCATGTGGTCTTCCCAGTTGTCGGCGAATTCCAGCAAGGCCTGCGCCAGTACCTGATCCAGCGAATGGGACATGCGTATCGCCAGGGCTTCAAGGCGGACAACCAGCGCCGGGTCCACCTGCACACTTAACGCGCCCGGTGCGGGACGCGGCGCTGGCGCTTTGCGGGCGGCGGGTTTCTTGGCTGGCTTTTTCGCGGCTTTCTTTGCGACCTTTTTCGCGACCTTCTTGACGGGCTTTTTTACCGGCCGCTTGGCACTCTTTTTGGGGGCCTTCTTCGCCGCCTTCTTTTTGGTTTTCTTGGCCATCTTCACTCCCTGGATTTACACGCCCTTAAACCGCCGTATTTACTCTACATAACCCGGCGTAAGGGGCTTTGAAACTTCCATGCTACATCACCGCCATGGCTAAAGCGAAGCGGCGCAAGCCGGACAACGACAACGCCGATGACGGTGGCTCCAAAACGGAGGCCGCCGCGAAGCCGCGCGCTGCCAAAAGCCGCCCATCCCGCAGCCTTGCATTAACGCTGCTGTACAACTTTCTCGCTGTGCTGGTCTGGGTCGGATTTATCGGCGGCGCGGTCGTCACGTATTACTCCCTCGATCTGCCGATGATTGACACGGCCGCCCTCACCCGCCGCCCGAATATCAAGCTGATCGATTCCACCGGCTGGGAAGTCGCCAACTTCGGCGATATCTACGGTGCTTCGGTGAACCTGAAGGCGCTGCCACCCCACGTCCCGGCGGCAGTGGTCTCGGTCGAGGACCGGCGCTTTTACAGCCATCCGGGCGTCGATGCGCGCGGCATCGCGCGCGCCATCATCACCGATATCAAAGCCGGCGCACGCGTGCAGGGCGGCTCGACCATCACCCAACAGGTGGCCAAAAACCTGTTCCTGACGCCCGACCGCACCTTGTCGCGCAAAATCCGCGAAGCGCTGCTGGCCATCAAGCTCGAGCGGATGTTCACCAAGGACGAGATTCTCGCGCTGTATATGAACCGGGTCTATTTCGGCTCGGGCGTCTACGGCTTCGAGGCGGCTTCCGAAAGATTCTTCGACCGCCCCGCCAAGGATTTGACCGTGTTCCAGGCGGCGGTGCTGGCCGGTCTGTTGAAGGCCCCGACCCATTACAATCCCATGCGCGAGCCCGAGCGCGCCAAGGACCGGGCCGAGATCGTGCTCGCCACCATGGTCGAGACCGGCGCCATCAGCCAAAAACAGGCCGATGCCGCCCTTAAGAGCGCCGACAAGGCCCTGCAGGCAGTGCCCAATCCCGAAGTCCGCGCCCGCTATTTCGCCGACTGGATCCTGACCCAGGTGGACGCCTATGCCGGCGCGGCCGACCGCGATTTTATCGTGCACACCACCCTCGATGGCCGTCTCCAGGCCCAGGCCGAGACCGTGCTGGCCAAGCGCCTGGATGAACAGGGCGCCAAACTGCATGTGGAGCAGGGTGCCATCGTTGTGCTCGGCACCGACGGCGCCGTGCGCGCCATGGTCGGCGGCCGCGACTACGGCGGTAGCCAGTTCAACCGAGCCACCCAAGCCCTTCGACAGCCGGGCTCGTCCTTCAAACCCTTTGTTTATCTCGCAGGTGTCGAGGCTGGCTACGGTCCCGACGACATGGTCACCGACGCACCGATCAAGATCGGCAAGTGGAAGCCGCAGAATTTCAGCGGCAAATACGAGGGGCCGGTCACCTTTGAGGCCGCCTTCGCCAAGTCCCTCAACACGGCGGCGGTACGCATAGCCCAGCAGGTCGGCATCAAGACGGTGGTCTCCGTCGCCCACCGCATGGGCATCACCGAAGAGCTGAAGCCCGAGTTGTCCCTGGCTTTGGGCTCCAACGAAGTCACGCTGCTGGAGCTGACCGGGGCTTATGCGCCATTTGCGAATGGGGGTCAGGCCGTACTGCCCTATGCCATCGACAGCATCACCGACAAGGATGGCGCGCCGATCTATACCCGTGAGGGCGGCGGCTTGGGCCAAGTCATTACGCCGGAAAATCTGGCAGTGATGAACCGCCTGATGACCGAGGTCATCGCTCACGGCACCGGCACCGCGGCGGCCTTTGGCTATCCGGCGGCCGGTAAAACAGGCACCACCAACGATTTCCGCGATGCCTGGTTCATGGGCTTCACCGCCGACTACGTTACGGGCGTCTGGGTCGGCAACGATTCCGGCGTGGGAATGAAAAGTGTGACCGGCGGCGGACTTCCGGCCCACATCTGGCGCGATGTCATGGTCGCAGCCCACATCGGCCGCGCCCCGCGCGACCTTCCGGGCCTCGAACCCCAGCCGGCGCCGGACCTCATCAGCCGCTTTTGGCAGACCCTCACCGGGAATTGACGCCCGACAGATACCGCGAATCGTGTAACGGGGTACAAGTTGGTCAACTTTTAGTAGAAAGTTACAGTGAATTTTTTGAAAGAATATTACTTATTTTTTCGGAAAGAGCCGTTTTCGGACGAAAATACCCCTACTGTCTATAAGGCTAAGTAAGAAACTGAATTTTCACCGAAAATCACCATAGGTTGCGGGTGCTCACAAGCTCCCTGCCTAACTATTGAACAGGCCTGCGAGAGATCATAAGCCGTTCTGCAAAATCTTCGCAATAATATGTCTCACTAAGACGTATTTTACGCAATATTATTTTTGTTGCCCCCAAAACCCTCCCTTCCAATACTCCGCCCGCCATCAGGACCGCTTGCGGAGACCGCGGTCCACAGATTCTTAAGTCTAAGGGCGAAGTATATCGCCTGATGCCGCGGCGACCTTAATTGCCCGGCCATAAAAAAACCGGACGAGACGGCAAAGTATCCGGGCTACGAGCACAGGGAACACTCGCGTAAAGCCAGACGTTGCATCTGGTGGGTGTCGGTTGTGTACGGTTATGGCCAAGGAAACGAGGAAATGACTTTGAGCAAGACCACCATCCTGCCGCGGACATTTTCCGCGCTGCTGTTACGAATGGCGCCCGCCGTCTTGGGCGCCCTTTTCCTGATTGCCCAAGTCTCCCCCGCCCGCGCCGTCGATATCCCGGCCGACCTGCAAATCGACCTCTCCAGCGTCGTGGTCTCCAAAGAAGAGCTCGTCTGCCTTGCCCTCAATGACTATTGGGAAGCCCGCAGCGAGACCATGGCCGGGCGCATCGCGGTCGCCCGCGTCGTCCTCAATCGCGCCATGGACAGCCGATTCCCGTCCAACCTCTGCGACGTCGTCAAGCAGAGCAAAATCACCGGCGAAGCCCACCGCTGCCAGTTCTCCTGGTATTGCGACGCCAAGAACGACGTGCCTTACGAGGCTGACCAATGGCGCACCTCGCTGAAGGTTGCCGCCGCGGTCCTGCAGATCGATTCGTCGATCCCCGATCCTACCGGCGGCGCGCTTTGGTATCACGCCGATTTCATGAAGCCGTCCTGGGCCGGCGAATATGAATCGACCACCATTATCGGCGGCCACGTGTTCTACCGCGAACCCGACAACCAGCGCGGCAAGGTCGCCGCACCGCGCAAGCCGTTCATCTATCGTATGAATGCGTTTGCCGAATTCATCGCCGCGCAAAACGCGCACAACAAGACGCTCTATGCCTCGGCTGGCGACACGGCGTCACCCATAGCGGTGCAGCGTGGCGCCGCTCCGACGCAGCCACGCGCGCGCTAACTCCATATCGATTGTTGCATCGGCTGATCTGAGCACGCGCTCCACTGTGCGCCAGAAGGCTGGGCTGTGGTTCATCTCGCTAAGATGGGCGATCTCGTGAGCGGCGACATAGGTCAGCACCGCGTCCGGCGCCAAAATCAGCCGCCACGAAAATGAGATTTTGCCGGCGCGGTTGCAGCTGCCCCAGCGCGAGCGCGTGTCACGCACGCTCAGTCGCGTGACCTTCGCGCCTAAACTCTCAGCCATGGCGTGAATGCACCCATTGAACGCAGCGCGCGCTTCGGCCTTCAGCCAGTCGCGCAGTCGCCTTGCGCAATGCTCGGGGCGGCCGGTGACGATGATCTCGCGGGTTTCGCTCTCACGCCACACACCGCCTTTGGCCTGGGGCCGCCAGCGCAGCGTGTTCTCCTCGCCGCGATAAGGAATCATGACGCCATCGGCAAAAGGTATGCGCGGCTCGAGGTTGGCAAGATGCTCGGCGATCCAATCCTCGCGCGCGGCGACAAAGGCCATCACCATCTTCTCGCTCATGCGCTGGGGGCGCACCAGCACGATACAGCCGTTGATGGGGTCCACCCTGAGGCTGACGCGGCGCGCCCGCGCATTGACGTCGAGCACCACGCGCGCGGCCAAGGCCGTCGGCAGCGCCGCCGCAAAAACGGTCTCGGTGAGAAGCGGGGCCTGGGGCAAAGGGTCTACACTATGAGGGGTCTACGCTATGGCGGTGATGTGATCTTCCAGGGGGCCGGCGTCACGTTCCGAGATACAGCGCCCCTGCATCGAGATGCCGGCCGCATGCACGCTGGCCTCTTCGCCGCTCACCAAGGGATGCCAGTCAGGCAGCTCCTTGCCCTCCTGCACCAGCCGGTAAGCGCAGGTAGACGGCAGCCAGTCGATGGCGGGCAGAGACGCGGGTGTCAGCACCACACAATCAGGCACCAGGGTTTTGCGGCGCGCATAGTTGGTGCAGCGGCAGGTGTCGGTATCCAGCAGGCGGCAGGCCACATTGGTGAGCGACAGCGCGCCGGATTTCTCACGGATCTTATGCAAACAACATTTGCCACAGCCGTCGCACAAGCTCTCCCATTCTGTCTGGCTCATCTCGGCGAGAGTCTTCTCACGCCAGAAGGCCGCCTCGGTCATAGAGCGAGTTGCTTCAGGCGGGCGGCGATGTCGCTCGCCGAGGCCGCCTTATCGAAATGGGCGACGTATTTGCCGTTGCGGTCCATGAGGAAAATATAGCCGCTGTGGGTGATGGTGTAATCACCGGTGTCTATGCCGTCCTCCTTGATGGGCGCCTTGACGTAATAGACGCGGTAGGCCTGCGCGGCCACCTTCACCTGCTCGGGCGTTCCCGTCAGCGCCATGAAGCGCGGATGAAAATTCGCCACATAGGCGCCCATGGCTTCAGGTGTGTCGCGCTCGGGATCGAGCGAGATGAATACCGGCTGCACCGCATCGCCCGCCGGTCCCGCCTGCTCAAGGGCCTGCGTGAGCAGCTGCAGGGTGAGGGGGCAGATATCCGGGCAATGGGTGAAGCCGAAGAAGATCAGGCTATAGCGGCCCTTGAGATTGACCTCAGTGACCGTCTGGCCTTTGGCGTCTGTCAGGGTGAACGGCCCACCGATGGCCACCGTGCCGGATGCCATCGTGGGCACCGGCTGCTGCGGCCGCAAATCCGGCAGGTACAGCGCCAGGATCAGGAAGGTCGCGCTCAGCAGCGCGACCGCAACGGCGATGCGTTTACCCACCATATTAATCCAGCGCGGTTGCTATTGGGCCGGCTGATCGAGCGCTTCAAGGCGGCGCTCCAGATCGCCGCGTAGGGGGCTGTCGGGCGGCATGGCGTCCTTGGCCTGGGTCCACAGCGTCCTGGCGCCGCCTTTGTCGCCGACCTTGGCGCGCGCCAAGCCCGAAACGTACAGCGCTTCGGGCTGCTTGGGGTTGACCTTGAGCACGGCGATGGCGGCATCGGTAACGTTCTGCGGCAGCGCGGCGGGAGCCTCAGGATCCACGGTGGTCATCAGCGCCGCCATGTACTGCAGCTTGGGATCCACGCTGTCGGGCTTCAGGGCGCCGGCCTTGTCATAAGCGGTCTTGGCGCCGTCGAAGTTCTTCAAGACGGTGTAGGAGCGGCCCAGCATCAGCCAGCCATCGTAATCGTTGGGATTGCCTTCGAGGCGTTTGGCCAACCCTGCCACCATCTCCTGGATCTTGGCCTGGGTCTCGGGCGCCATCTGGCCGGGGGCGGCGGGGGCTGGGCGCTTGGCCACGGCCGTCGGCGGTGCTGACGCCTGCACGCGGGCCAGGGCCAGCTCTTCCGGCGGCACGAACTCCAGCGGGTGTTTGGGCTGTACGGTCATGGGCGGGATATTGGCGTCCTTGGCTACATTGGCCATCTGCTCTTTGACCATGTCCAGCCACGGCGCATCGGCGGGGGCGTTGTCGGCCAGGTCGCGCCAGATGGCGAGGGCGTTATTGGGCTGGGATTTATCGACCTGCTCCAAGCCCAGGTAAAACCGCGCGCGCGGCTCGCTGCGGTCCAGCGACAGCCCGCGCACGAAGGCATCGTGGGCCTCTTTGTTGACGACGCCCTGGCCGGCAAAGACCATGGCTTCGCCGTAGCTTGAGAAGTTGGCGGCGTCCGGCTCCAGCGCCAGGACTTGCTGATAGGTCTTCACGGCGTCGGCGAAGCGGCCGATGCGGCTGTAGGTGCGGGCGAGCAACTGCACGCCCTCGATGTCGTTGGGATCCTGGGCAACCTTGGCTGCCAGTTGCTCGACCATTTTGTCGATGTCGTTGGCGGTGGTCTTGGCTGGGTCAGGTGTGCCGACTTTCCAATAGATGCCGCCGGCCACAAGCGGGATGGCCACAACAACCGCGGCGATGACCCAGTTGCGCTTGGTATTACTGTCGGTAACCACTACTTCGTCCGGCGCTTTCTCGGCGGCGGAAATACGGCGCTGGATTTCGGCGCGGGCTGCATCGGCCTGCTCGGGCGTCAGCACGCCGCGCTCGACGTCGCGATCGACTTCCTTCATCTGGTCTTCGAAGATGGTCAGATCATAGGCCGCGCGCGTCGCACTCGCCGGCGGTTTGCGCAGCAGCGGCCACGAAATAGCAGCAATGGCAATGACGGCCAGCGCCGCGATGAATACCCAAGTCATGTTTTATCTCCCATCTCGGAATGTGCGGCCAGCTGCTCGTCGGGGATTTGGAGGTCCGGATCCAGCCCGGCTTGTCTCAAACGCGCTGCGACGACAAAGCCGCCAATTAACAAAATCACAAAAGGCCCGATCCACAGAATCAAAGTGCTCGTCATGAAGCGGGGACTCAAGCGGACGTAATCGCCATAACGGCTGACCATGTAGTCGATAATCTGCTGGTTGCTGTCGCCGGCGGTGATGCGTTCGCGCACCAGCACGCGCATGTCGTGGGCGATCTCGGCGTGGGACTCATCAATGGTCTCGTTCTGGCAGACGACGCAGCGCAGTTCCTTGCTGACATCGCGCGCGCGGGCTTCCAGCGCCGGGTCTTTCAGCATCTCGGCGGGCTCGACCGCGTAGGCTGCACCCGACAGGCACAGGGCTGCGGCTAGAAGAACAAGACGTTTCATTGTTTCTGCTGGGCCTTCAGCATGGCGGCCAGCGGCTGGATTTTGGTCTGCCAATCCTGCATTGAGATGGGGCCGGCCTGCTTGTAGCGGATGATGCCCTGGGCATCGACCAGGAAGCTCTCGGGCGCTTGCGCCACGCCAAAGGCAATGGCGGCCTTGCTGTTAGGGTCCTGGCCGCTGCGGGCGTAAGGATCGCCGCGCTCAGCCAGCCAGGCGAGGCTTTTCTCGGGCGTATCGCGCCAGGCCACGCCATAAATCGGAATATCGCCGGCGGCGGCCACCTTCAACAGGACCGGATGTTCATAGAGGCAGGTGACACACCATGAGCCCCAGAAATTGATCAGATAGACTTGGCCTTTCAGGTCTTCGTTCTTCAAGCCCTGGGCGTGACCGGGCAGGGGCTCGAGATCGAAGGCGGGCACCGGTGTATCGAGCAGTACCGTCGGCAGCGCGTTGACCTCAACACCGCGTTCGACATCGAGAAGGCGCTTGGCGAACACGCCGCCCAGCGCCAGCACGGCGACCAGGGGAATGAGGTAGGGCCAACGCGAGGCTTTTTTCTGCGGGCGCGGCTGAGTGGCGACGGTGTCGGTCATGATTACTCCGCGGCCGCCGGCTCAGGTGCCGGCATCGCGCCAGCAGGCGTCGCCCGCTGCGGCGCACCGACCCGCAAGCGACGATCCGTCAGCGACACCAGGCCGCCGAAGGCCATCAGCAGCACGCCGTACCACAGGAAGGGAATCAGCGGCTGATAGTAAAAGCGCGTCACGAACGCACCCTCGGCCCCTTGCGCTTCGCCGAGTGCTGCATAAAGGTCGGCGAAGAACGTGGTGTGGATCGAGGTGAAGGTCGTCTGCTGCGGCGGCTGGATGTAGGAGCGCAGCTCAGGATGCATGGTGGCGACAAAATCGCCGCCTTTGGTCGCTGTGATCGTCGCTTGGCCCGCATCGTAGTTCGGGCCCTTGATCATCTTCACGCCTTCGAAGGTCATGGTGTAGCCGGCGATCTCCACCGACTGGCCGGGCGCCATGGTCTGGATGTGCTCTTGTTTCCATGCACCTGCACCGCTGACGCCGGCGATCAGCACGGCCATGCCGAAGTGGGCGATGGTCATGCCATGGGCCGCGCGCGGCAGATTGGTGATGCGTTGCCACGCGCCGCCTTTGGTGAGCTTCACGCGGTCGATCCATTCGCTGGCGGTGGACAGGGCCAGCCAGGTCGCCATGCCCAGGCCGAAGGCGCCGCCGATGTCCGTGAACTTGGCCGCGCCGTTCATCACCAGCGACAAGGCCATCATGGCGACACTGGCGAGGGCCGCGATCTTGATGCGGCTCAGGGCCGCACCCAGGTCGCCGCGTTTCCAGGCGAGGCGGGGGCCGATACCCATCAAGATGATCAGCGGGATCATTAGGGGGACGAAGACGCCGTCGAAATAGGGCGGGCCCACCGAGATCTTGTTGGACGATAGCACTTCGGTGATCAGCGGATACAAAGTGCCAAGCAGTACCGTCGCCGCCGCCGTAGTCAGCAGCAGGTTGTTGATCAACAGCCCGCCTTCACGGCTGATGGGCGCGAACAGGCCGCCGCCCTGCAGGTGCGGCGCGCGGATGGCGTAGAGCGTGAACGAGCCGCCGATGGCGATGGCCAGCAAGACGAGAATGAACACACCGCGAGTGGGATCAGAGGCGAAGGCGTGCACGGATGTCAGCACGCCCGAGCGCACCAGGAAGGTGCCCAGCAGCGACAGCGAGAAGGTGACGATGGCCAGCAGGATGGTCCAGCTCTTCAGGGCTTCACGCTTCTCGACGACAATGGCCGAGTGCAAGAGCGCCGTGCCCGTCAGCCAAGGAATGAACGACGCGTTCTCAACCGGGTCCCAATACCACCAGCCACCCCAGCCGAGGGTGTAGTAGGCCCACCAGCTACCCAATCCAATGCCCATGGTCAGGAAAGTCCAGGCGGCGAGAGTCCAAGGGCGCACCCAGCGCGCCCAGGTGGCATCGACGCGGCCTTCGATCAGGGCCGCCACCGCAAAGGAGAAAGCCATCGAGAAGCCGACGTAGCCGAAGTAGAGCATGGGCGGATGGATCGCGAGACCCGGATCCTGCAGCTGCGGATTCAGGCCCATGCCTTCCGACGGCGCCGGCAGGATGCGCAGGAACGGATTGGACGTGAACAGGATGAAGGCGATGAAGCCGACGCTGATCATGCCCTGCACGGCAAGGGCGCGCGCCTTCAACGCCGGGGGCAGGTTGTTGCCAAAGGCCGCCACGCTGCCGCCGAAGATGGCCAGGATCGTGACCCACAGCACCAAGGAGCCCTCGTGATTGCCCCAGGTGCCGGCGATTTTGTACAGCAGCGGCTTGGCGGTGTGCGAGTTGTTGTAAACGCCGGTCACTGAAAAGTCAGACGTGACGAAGGCGTGGATCAGCGCGATGAAGGCCGTGAGCACCAAAACCAGCTGCATCAGCGCGGCGGGTTTCGCGACCGCCATCATCGCGGCGTTGCCGCGTCCAGCGCCCACCAGCGGAATGATGGCCTGGGCCATCGCCACCATCAGGGCGAGGGCCAAGGCAAAGTGCCCGATTTCAATGAACTCAATGGACATGGCGTTGCCTCAGGGATTGGCTGCGGGTGCGGTCGAGGTCGGCTTCAGGCCTTCTGAGATCGCTTCGCCCGCGCCTTTGCCTTGGCCTTCGTTCCAGCGCCCGCTTTTCTTCAAAGCGTCGGCGACTTCGCGCGGCATGTAGTTCTCGTCGTGCTTGGCCAACACTTCGCTCGCCACGAACACGCCTTTGGAATCGATGCGGCCCTCGGCGATGATGCCCTGACCTTCACGGAACAGGTCGGGCAGCAGGCCGGTATATTCGACCTTCATGGACGAGTTCATGTCGGTGACGGTGAAACTGACGTTCTCTCCGTTCTTGACCACGCTGCCATTCTCCACCAGGCCGCCGACACGGAAGCGCTGTTCGGGCGCCACCTTGCCTTCGGCGACTTGAGTGGGGCTCCAGAAGAAAACGATGTTGTCCTGGAACGCGGTCAGCACCAATGCCGTGCCGACACCCAGGCCCAGAAGGCCCAGGATGACGAAATACAGCCGGCGTTGTTTGCGGGTCTTGCTGGCGCCGATCATGCTTGGCCTCCGCGGCGTGAAGATTTCAACGTTTCAAACTCGCGCTCGCGCGTCTTCAGCGTGCGGCGCGTCTGCACAAGGATGCCCACCAGCGCCACGGTCGCCAGCCCATAGGCGGGCCAGACCCAGGCGGCATAGCCGTCCATGTTCAGGTAGTTCAAAATCGCATCCACTGCGTCGGTACTCCCACGTTTGACCGGGCGCGCTCGCGCTGGTGTCTCTATTCCGCCGGCTGTCCGACAGCGGCATCGACTGCCACCTGACTCATCCGCGCGTTGCGGATTTTGGCAGCCAGCAATTCGCTGCGCAGGCGCAGCACAAGCACCGCTAGATAATACATGGTGAAAGCGCCCATCATCAGAAACAGCGGCAACAGGATTGCGCCGTCCACGGACGATTTTACCCCATCGCCGCTCAGCTTCATGATCGACGGCTGATGCAGCGTGTTCCACCACTCCACCGAGAAATGAATAATCGGCAGGTTCACCGACCCCACCAGGGCCAGGATCGCCGCCGCACGGTCGCCCCGCTCGGAATCTTCGAAGGCGTCGTTGAGGGCGATGTAGCCGAGATAGAGGAAAAACAGAATCAGCGTCGAGGTCAGGCGTGCGTCCCACACCCAGAATGTGCCCCACATCGGCTGGCCCCACAGCATTCCGGTGATCAGCGCCAAGCCGGTGAAGATCGCGCCCATGGGCGCCGAGGCTTTGGCGACGAGATTGGCCATCGGATGACGCCAGATCAGGAAGGCCGCGCTGCCGCCGGCGACGATGCCGTAGATCATCATCATCAGCCACGCCGAGGAGACGTGGATGTACATGATGCGCACCGTCTGGCCCTGCTGATAGTCGGGCGGCGAGGTCACCAGCGCGATGGGCAAACCGACCACGAACAGAATCACGGCCAGCCCCGCCACCCATGGATAGATGGCATTGGCGATCCGCATGAACTGGGTCGGGTTGGCAAACCTGTGCAAAGCCGTTTTCCTTAACAGTGCCGATGGTTTATCGCAGGCCGTCCGGAGCCGCCACATCTAATATGGTCATTTAAATATAGGCTCTTTGTGGCCGATTCCGAGCACCGCAGAGGGTTTAGAATTGTACCAACATGTAACATGCCGCGGGATGCTCTTGCGGGGCTGTCTCGGCGGGAATTTTCACGTTCACGTCAGTTGGATACACGCCCGGCGCGCTATTCGACGGCTTGCCGCAGTGCAGCAGCGGTCGCCCAGGGGCACAGCGTCAAGGCAAGCACTGCAAACCCCCCCAGCACCGAGAGCATCGGAGTCGCCGACACGCCCGTCAGGGCGGCCTCGACAGCGGCGGTGCCGAAGATGAGCACCGGGATATAAAGCGGCAACACCAAGAGCGACAACAGCACCCCGCCGCGGCGGGTCCCCAGCACCAAAGCCGCACCCACCGCGCCCACCAGACTGACCGTCGGCGTGCCCAACAACAGGGCCAGCATCAGGGGCAGATATCCCTCCGCCGGCAGATGCAGCGTCACCGCCAGGATCGGCGACATGATGATCAGCGGCACACCCGTCGTCAGCCAGTGGGCGACGACCTTGCCCAGCACGATGAAGGACAGCGGTTCACCAGAGAGGACCAGCTGATCCAGTGTGCCGTCCTCGAAATCGACGGTGAACAACCGGTCGAGCGACAACAGCGCCGCGAGCAACGCCGTCACCCAGACCACGCCCCCGGCGATGCGCGCCAGCACATTGGCCTCGGGTCCAACGCCAAAGGGAAACAGCACGGTGGCGATGGCGAAGAAGGCCACCACCGTCAAACTGTCGGCGCTTTGACGAATGGCAAGACGCAGATCGCGTGCAAGAATGCTTGTAAATACGCTCATTCTGCGGCGCCGGAGAGTTCATCATCGCTCCAATGAGACGCGATCTTCGGCGTGAACAACCCGACATCCAGTGTGTCGCCGTTCTCGACAAATGCAGCTTCGTGGCTGGCCACCACCACCATGCCGCCGCTGGCGCGGTGATCCGCGATAGCGCGTGCCAGCGCGTCGCGCGAGGCCGTATCGAGGGCATTGCCCGGCTCATCCAGCAGCCACAAAGGTGCGGGCGCCACCAACAGCCGCGCCAGCGCCAGTCGATGACGTTGCCCGGCCGACAGGAGCCGCGCCGGAAATTCCGCCAAACGGGTGAGATCGAAGGCCGCCATGGCGGCGGCGATGCTCGCTTCCTTGCCGCGCCACAGCGCCGTCCAAAAGGCGAGATTTTCAGTGACGGTGAGCGCCGGTTTGACCGCATCCAGATGGGTGACAAACCGCAGTCGCGCGGCATGGGAGTCGGGGTCCTCGACCGGCACGCTGTCCCAAGCGAGGTGCCCGGCGGTGAAATGGGTCAGGCCCGCCATGACCCGCAGCAATGTGGTCTTGCCGCTGCCGTTGGGCCCCCGCAGCACCAAGGCGCCGCCCGGCGAAATGCTGAAATCCAGCCCCGTGAAGACCAGCCGCCCGCCCCGCCGGCAGGCCAGGCCCACCCCGGAAAAGCTCTGGGTCCTCAAATCTTTGCTGGAATCGTCCCCGTCCATGGGCCGGACCATACCAGAGCAAAAGAGCCGTGCTATTGATTTCGCAGGGAATTTTTACCTGCCGGCAGTAGGCCGGAGCCTCTCTGGCACACCCTCTGTTGTGCTTTGCACAAGTCTAAAACCGTAATTCAGACAATGGGTTGGGCCTCGATGCCGGCACGTGACCCTGGACTTTAGGCCCGGGATGTGGCTGATTCCGGGAAACCGGCGCATAACCGGTCCTGGGGGACGAATCGCTGCACGAGACCGGGCTGTAAAGGCCTTTGAGTTTCCGGCGTCACATTTCTCCCCCGAAGCCTATTAACGCCTCAGCTCGTGAAGGATCCTCCATGCCGCTCAGTGGTCATGACAGCCTCAAAGTCCGCAAGACCCTCTCCGTGGGGAGCAAAAGCTACGACTATTTCAGTCTACCCGCAGCGGCTGAGAAACTCGGCGATATCTCGCGCCTGCCGTTCTCGCTCAAGGTGCTGCTGGAGAATCTGCTGCGCTTCGAAGACGGGCGCATCGTCACCCCTGATCACGTGAAGGCTCTCGTCGGGTGGTTGAAGAATAAAAAGTCGGACGAAGAAATTGCCTACCGCCCCGCGCGCGTGCTGATGCAGGACTTCACCGGCGTGCCAGCCGTGGTCGATCTCGCTGCCATGCGCGAAGCGATCAAGGCCTTGGGCGGCGATCCGCAGAAGATCAATCCGCTGTCGCCGGTCGATCTGGTCATCGACCACTCGGTGATGGTTGACGCCTACGCCAGCTCCACAAGCTTGCAGAAAAACATCGACCTCGAGTTCGAACGCAACGGCGAGCGCTACAAGTTCCTGCGCTGGGGCCAGATGGGCTTCAACAATTTCCGCGTCGTGCCGCCGGGCACCGGCATCTGCCATCAGGTCAACGTCGAATATCTCGCGCAAGTCGTTTGGACCGGCGAAGAGAACGGTAAGACGCTCGCTTACCCCGACACCCTTGTGGGCACCGACAGCCACACCACCATGGTCAACGGCCTCGCGGTTCTGGGCTGGGGCGTGGGCGGCATTGAAGCCGAAGCCGCCATGCTCGGCCAGCCGACGCCGATGCTGATTCCCGAAGTGGTGGGCTTCAAGCTCACCGGCAAGGTCAAGGAAGGCATGACGGCGACCGACCTCGTGCTCACCGTCACGCAGATGCTGCGCAAGAAGGGCGTGGTCAATAAGTTCGTCGAATTCTACGGCCCCGGCCTCAACGATCTGTCGCTCACCGACCGCGCCACCATCGCCAACATGGCGCCGGAATATGGCGCCACCTGTGGCTTCTTCCCCATCGACAAGGAAGTCATCCGCTACCTCACCTTCACCGGCCGTGATCCCCAGCGCGTGGCGCTTGTCGAAGCCTATGCCAAAGCGCAAGGCATGTGGCGCGACGACACCACGCCCGATCCAGTATTCACCGACACGCTGGAGCTCGACCTCACCACCGTCGAGCCGTCGCTCGCAGGTCCCAAGCGTCCCCAGGACCGCGTGCCGCTGTCCGTCGCCGCCAAGGAATTCGAAAAGGCGCTGAAGGAAGGCTTTGCGCATCCGACGGTCGCCTCGGCGCCAATCGAAGGCCTCACCGGCCCCGGCGCGAAAGCAACCTTGGAAGATGGCGACGTCGCCATCGCCGCCATCACCTCGTGCACCAATACGTCGAACCCCTCGGTGCTTTTCGCCGCCGGCCTGCTGGCACGCAAAGCGCGCGCCTTGGGCCTGACGCGCAAGCCCTGGGTGAAGACTTCGCTCGCGCCCGGTTCGCAGGTGGTCACCGATTATCTGACCAAGGCCGGCCTCACCGCCGATCTTGATGCCCTCGGCTTCAACACCGTCGGTTACGGCTGCACGACCTGCATCGGTAACTCGGGCCCCCTCGATGACAACGTCATCAAGTCCGTGGAGTCCGGCGACCTCGTCGTCACCGCCGTACTCTCCGGCAACCGCAACTTCGAAGGCCGCATCAGCCCGCACATTAAAGCCAACTATCTGGCCTCGCCGCCCTTGGTGGTGGCTTACGCGCTGCTCGGCACCATGCGCAAAGACATCATGACCGAGCCCTTGGGCACCGGCAAAGACGGCAAGCCCGTCTACTTGAAAGACGTCTGGCCCACGACTAGCGAAGTCGCCGAATTCGTCGAGAAGTACCTGACCAAGGAAATGTTCAGCGCGCGTTATTCCGACGTCTTCAAAGGCCCGGCCCCGTGGCAGGCCGTGAAGGCCGACAAGAGCGAGACCTATGCCTGGGACGGCAAGTCGACCTACGTTGCCAACCCGCCCTACTTCGTCGGCATGACCGCGAAGCCCAAAGGCGTCACCGATATCGTCGGCGCGCGCCCCATGGCGATCCTCGGCGATTCGGTTACCACCGACCACATCTCGCCCGCCGGCTCCATCAAGAAAGACAGCCCGGCCGGCAAGTACCTCATCGAACATGGCGTGGCACCCAAGGACTTCAACTCCTATGGCGCCCGCCGCGGCCACCACGAAGTCATGATGCGCGGAACCTTTGCCAACATTCGTATCAAGAATGAAATGGTGCCGGGCGTCGAGGGCGGCATCACCAAGCATCAGCCATCGGGCGAAGTCATGCCGATCTATGACGCCGCCATGAAATACCAGAAGGACGGCACGCCGCTCGTCGTCGTCGCTGGTAAAGAATACGGCACCGGCTCGTCGCGCGACTGGGCGGCCAAGGGCACCAACCTGCTCGGCGTGAAGGCCGTGCTGGTGGAAAGCTTCGAGCGCATCCACCGCTCAAACCTCGTCGGCATGGGCGTGTTGCCCTTGCAGTTCAAGGGCGACATGACGCGCAAGACCCTCAATCTGGATGGCACCGAGACCTTTGACATCAAGAACATCGCCGGCTTGAAGCCCCTCGGCGATGTGGACGTCACCATTCACCGCGCGGGCGGCACGTCTGAGACGATCACAGTCATGTGCCGCATCGATAACTCGGGCGAGCTCGACTACTACAAAAACGGCGGCGTGCTGCACTACGTCTTGCGCAGCTTGGCGGCCTAAAGACTCGGCTGAAATGAAAAGCCCCGCATGAAAGTGCGGGGCTTTTTGTTTGCCTACTGCACGGCGCTGAGAAACCGCTCGCCGCGGAAGCTTTGCAGGAACTGGGGCACCTGCCACCAGGAGATGTCGGGATCGCGGCTGAACATCACGCGGTCCACACGGCCCACCAGGTTTTCGTAGGGCACATAGCCCACGCCGCCGCCGGCGGCTGCGACACGGCTGTCCAGAGAGTCGTCGCGGTTGTCGCCCATCATGAAGTAATGCCCCGCCGGCACTTCGTATTCGCCGGTGTTGTCATAGGCTTCTTCATCGGATTGCTCGATGATCTCGTGGGTGCGGCCGTTGGGCAGGGTCTCGATGAAGCGATTGATGTCGCGGCTGCGTCCGCGCCGCGTCACCTGGGCGACGCCGTCCTCGCGCCGCGGCACGATGGTGCCGTTGATGTACAGTCGCCCGGCCTTGACCTGGATATGGTCGCCCGGCAGGCCGATGACGCGCTTGACGTAGTTGATCGAGGTGTCGCGCGGCAGCTTGAACACGATGACATCACCCCGTTCCGGCGGCGTATCCAGAATACGGCCATCGACCGACGCGCCCATGGCATTGGGAATGAAATCCACCGGCGAGGAATACTTGCTGAAGCCGTAAGCATACTTGGCGGCGATCAGCGTATCGCCCACCCATAACGTCGGCACCATCGAGGCGCTGGGCACATTGAAAGGCTCGGCGGCCACCGTGCGCACGACCAGCGCAAAGGCCAGCGCCACCACAATCGATCCAATGTCGCGCCAAAAGGGAGGGGTCTTCATCTCGCGGTCGTCCAGACTGTTTCTGACGGCCTCATGCTAATTGCGCGCCCTTTTGTAATCGCGCCCTTTTCGCTGTCATGACCCATTTGTAACCCAGGCGTCTAATGCGCGGACTAGGCCAGACCTTTTTCGAGGAAGGCCGATAGCCTTTTGGCGAAAGCAGCGGGATCGGGCACGGCTTCGCCTTCGACGATGCGTGCCTGATCCAGCAGCAAGAGAGCGGCGTCATTGAGGGCGGCGCCGTCGATGCTGTTCAACCGTTTGATCAATGTATGTTTAGGATTGATCTCCAGCACTTTGCGCAGGGCCGCACCCGGATTCTCGCCGTGCTGCTTCAGCATGCGGGCCAGGTGCAGGCTCATGCCGCCGGCGTCGGCGACGAGGCACACGGGGCTGCCGGTCAGACGGTCCGAGACGCGCACATCGGCCACGGCATCGCCGAGCGTGGCCTTGAGTTTCTCGATCAGCGCCTTGGTGTCTTCCGCCGGCGCTTCGTCTTTCTTGTCTTCGGCCTTGTCGTCGCCTTTGATCTTGGTGAAGTCGGTGCCCGCTTCGGCCACCGACTTGAAGGACTTGCCCTCATAGGTGCCGACGGTCGGCACCCAGAACTCGTCGATGGGATCGGTCAGCAGCAATACCTCGACGCCCTTGGCCAGGAAGCCTTCCACCTGCGGGCTGTTCTTGAGGACCGAGAGATTGTCGCCAGTGATGTAATAGATCGCCTCCTGGCCTTCTTTCATGCGCCCGACGTAGTCCTTCAGGCTCATCAGGCCGTCCACGGACGTGGACTTGAAGCGCGCCAGTTCCAGCAACTCGTCGCGGCGCTCGAATTCCTCGTAGAGGCCTTCCTTGAACACCGGGCCGAAGGCCTCCCAGAACACGGCGTAGTCTTCAGGCTTCTCGGCGCGCTTCTTCAAATCGCCCAGCAGTCGCTTGGCGATGCCGGTCTGGATCTTCTTCAGCATCGGGTTGTTCTGCAGCATCTCGCGGCTGACGTTCAGCGGCAGGTCGGATGAGTCCACAACGCCGCGCACAAAGCGCAGATAGCGCGGCATCAGGCCGTCCAGCTGGTCCGAAATGAAGACGCGGTTGACGTAAAGCTTGACGTGGCTTTTGCGCTCGGGATGGAACAGGTCCATCGGCTTCTGCGTCGGAATGAACAAGAGCGCGGTGTATTCGATGGCGCCCTCGGCGCGGTAATGCAGTGTATGCCACGGCTCGTCAAAGGCGTGCGCGACATGGTGATAGAATTCCTTGTATTGCTCCGCCGTCACGTCGCTCTTGGCCCGCATCCACAAAGCCGACGCACTGTTGAGGGTTTCGGCATCGCTGCTCTTCTCGGCATCTTTCTCGTCCGCGATAGGATCAAGCACGACGGGCAGGGCGATGTGGTCCGAGTAGGTCTTGACGATATTGCGCAGGCGATGGGGTTCGAGAAATTCCGTCGCGTCGTCTTTCATATGCAGCGTGATGCGCGTGCCGCGCTGGGTATCGGCCTGTTCGCTGATGGTGAAGCCGCCCTTGCCGTCGCTCGACCAGAGCCAGCCTTTGGCATCACCGGCCTTGCGCGAGACGACATCAACTTTGTCGGCGACCATGAAGGCGGAATAAAAACCCACGCCGAACTGGCCGATGAGGTTGACGTCTTTCTTGCTGTCGCCCACGGCCTTCAAAAACTCAGCGGTGCCCGACTTGGCGATGGTGCCCAAGTTGGCGATCAACTCGTCGTGGTTCATGCCGATGCCGTTGTCGCTGATGGTCAGCGTCTTGCCCGGCTTGTCCAGACTCAGGTGAATGGCGAAATCGCCGCTGGCGTCTTCCAGCAGCTTCGAGTCGGTCAGGGCCGCGTAGCGCAACTTGTCGCACGCGTCGGAGGCGTTGGAGATAAGTTCGCGCAGGAAGATTTCGCGGTTCGAGTACAGCGAGTGAACCACCAGGTCCAACAACTTGGCGACCTCGGCCTGGAACTCCCGAGTCTCTGTCTTAGGAGACTCTGTTTTAGGAGCATTCTCATCTACAGTTGTTTTGTTCGTCATGATCTCTGACCCAATTTTTCCGATTCGCGCGTCATATTCATTGTCCTAGCAGCCTTGCGGGAGTGCCAGCCGGCGCAGATATGAGATGAAGGGCGCCCCATGGCAAGAGGGCTAGCGCCGCGAAGATACTGTTTTGTTCCGGTTCGGACGCAAAAGAATCTCTCGCGGATGTAACCTTCATAACCTTTGGCGGAGTTGCCTTTGGTCCCCGATTGGGGTCATGATTGTCATCCGACGGCAGGGTTTTCCCTCGCGTTTCCTTACGTCCTTGCCGGGCGCCCCGTTCACACCAGCGGAGCCTCAATATGCAAACTCCTGTACAGATCAGCTTTCACGGCCTCGATTCTTCGGAAGCGGTTGAAACCCGCATTCGCGAGAAAATCGCCAAGCTCGAGCAGTTCTTCGATCGCATCACCGCCGGCCGCGTCGTGGTCGAACGGCACCACAGCAGTTCTTCGCATCTCAGCACCAAAGACCAGCCCTTCCACATTTCGATCGTTCTCGAAGTGCCCGGCGAGGAATTGGTGGTCAAGCGCGACCCCAAAAGCGATGCATCGTTGAAAGATCATCAGGATGTCAATATTGCGCTCCGCGACGCCTTTGCAGTCATGCAGCGCCAGTTGAAGGAATATGTCGCCCGCCGCCGCCGCGACCGGCAGTTGGCCGAACGCGCCGCCCGCAACGAACCGATCCTCCAGGCGGAATAGCGACCCAGCGCATCAACCACTCGCCGTAAACCAGCCAGAGGACAGCGGTCATGACCGCTGACACCCGCTTCACATCCATCCCGCAGGCGCCCTTCGGTGCGCCTGCGGTAACGGCTGTGCTGGGTCCCACCAATACCGGCAAGACCTATCTCGCCATGGATCGGATGCTGGGCCATGCCTCAGGCATGATCGGCTTTCCGCTGCGCCTGCTGGCGCGCGAGAATTACGACAAGGTCGTCAAGCTGCGCGGCCGCGGCGCCGTGGCGCTGATCACCGGCGAAGAGAAAATCATCCCGGCCAATCCACGATATTTCATCTGCACGGTCGAGAGCATGCCGCTCGATCGGCAGGTCGCTTTCATGGCCGTCGATGAAATCCAGCTGGCCGCCGACGCCGACCGGGGCCACGTCTTTACGCAACGCCTTCTGCACGCGCGCGGCAGCGTCGAGACAATGTTCTTGGGGGCCGAGACCGCCAAGAACATGATCCGCCGCCTGGTGCCCGGCGTGCAGTTCGTCGGCCGCCCGCGCTTTTCCAAACTGCTGTACACGGGAGCCAAGAAACTCACCCGCCTGCCGCGGCGCTCAGCGGTGGTGGCGTTCTCGGTGTCCGAAGTCTACGGCATCGCCGAGCTGATCCGTCGCCACCGGGGCGGTGCCGCCGTCGTGATGGGCGCCCTCAGTCCGCGCACGAGAAACGCCCAGGTGGCGCTCTACCAGAATGGCGACGTCGACTACATGGTGGCGACCGATGCCATTGGGATGGGCCTCAACATGGACGTCGATCATGTGGCCTTCGCCTCGATGATGAAATTCGACGGCCGCGCGCCGCGGGCGCTGTCTGCCTCCGAGGTCGCCCAAATCGCCGGCCGGGCCGGCCGCCATATGAACGACGGCACCTTTGGCGTGACGGCCGAAACATCCGAGATCGACCCCGATGTTATCGCCCGCGTCGAAGCCCACGAGTTCCCGCCGCTGCAGCATATGTTCTGGCGCAACACGGAACTGCGCTTCACCTCGCTGGAAGCCCTGCTGGGCTCGCTGCGGATGATGCCGCCGTCGCCGTCCTTGATCCGGCCGCCGCCGGCGGACGATCAGTTGGTCCTCGAAGCTTTGACCAAGGACGAGGAGGTGCGCACGCGCGCTACGGGGCATGAGAGGCTGCGCCTTCTCTGGGACGTGGCCCAGGTGCCCGACTTCCGCAAAGTGAAGCCCGAGATGCACGCCCGTTTCATGGGCCAGGTCTATCAGCACCTGACGGGCGGCGATTACGTGCTGCCCGAAGACTGGATCGCCAGCAACGTCTCGCGCATCGACCGCACGGACGGCGACATGCACACGGTCATGGACCGCATCGCCGCCATCCGTACCTGGACCTATCTCGCCCACCGCGGCGATTGGATGCAGGACAGCCGCGCCTGGCAGGTGCGCACGCGCGAGGTCGAGGACCGCCTCTCCGACGCGCTGCACGAAAAGCTCACCAAGCAATTCGTCGACAGCCGCACCGCCCATCTGGTGAAACGCCTGCGCGGCGACGACCTTATGTCCGCCGACGTGGCCGACGACGGCGTCGTGGAGGTTGACGGCCACCGGCTGGGCTCCCTCGAAGGCCTGCAGTTCAGGGCCGACCGCACGGGCCTTCGTACGGCTGACCGGGCGGTGTTGGGTGCGGCAAATGCTGCCCTGCGTCCGGTGATTGCGGCCAGGGTCGAGGCCATTGCAACGGCGAGCGACGCGGCCTTCAGCCTCGACGATCAGGCGCGCATCGTCTGGCGCGGGGAACCGTTGGCCTCGTTGATCGCGGGCTCCGAGCGGTTGAAGCCGCAGATCCTCCTGCCCGCCGACGAACGCATAGAAGCCCATGCCCGGCAGCGGGTTGAGGCGCGACTGCGTGATTGGCTAAGCGCGCATCTCACCATTGTGCTTGCACCGCTGGTGAAAGCGCGGGGGGCTCAAGTCAACGCACCGGTGCGCGGCATTGTCTTTCAGCTGGCTGAAAACCTGGGTGCCATTCAGCGCCGCGACGTCGACACCCATCTCGCCCTGCTCAAGGACGATGACCGCAAATCCCTCGCCCGCCTGGGCATACGCTTTGGCATTGATCACGTCTTTTTCCCGGCGCTGCTCAAGGCCGCACCCATGCGCCTGCGCGGCTTGCTGTGGATCGCGGCCCACCGCGCCGACCTCGACGCTCTCCCGCCGCTGCCGGCAGCCGGGCGCGTTTCGGTGCCTTTGGTTGCGGGCGGGGCTGATACATTTTATGTGGCCTGCGGCTACCGGCCCATTGGCTCAACGGGCTACCGCATTGATATGGTCGAACGCTTCGCCGCTGAGGCGCGCCGCCTCGCGCGCGAAAAGGTCGCCGTGTTGCCGCCGGCCATCCTGTCGCTACTGGGCATCAATGCCGAGGCCGGCTTGCAGGTCTTGAAGGCTCTCGACTTCAAAGCCAAGATCGACGAAACCGGTTTGGTCTTCGCCCTGCGCCGGCGCCTGCCGGCCCATATCAAAGCCAAACGCTTGGCCGGGCGCGCGGTGCCGGAAGCGCCATCGGATTCGCCCTTCGCCAAGCTGAAGGAATTGACGCTCACGTGACCGATATCCCGCCGACCTCCGAGCGCATCGACAAATGGCTGTGGTTCGCCCGCTTCGGCAAAACGCGCGCCATCGCGCAGAAGCTGATCGAGCGCGGCCAGGTCACCCTCAACGGCGCCAAGGTCAAAAAGACCAGCGCCGCCGTGCGCATCGGCGACCACATCACCGTTGTGCTTGGCGAGGTGAAACGGAGCATCACCGTACTCGGCCTCGCCGAACGGCGCGGGCCGGCCGGTGAGGCACGCCTGCTCTACGACGAACCGCTCCCGAAGGAAAAACTGGCGTCCGAACATGCGGCGTTGCCGCTCTACAAGCCCATGCTGACGCGGGAAAAGGGTGCGGGCCGTCCCACCAAAAAAGACCGCCGCGACATCTCCAAGGAAATGGGCGGCCGCTGGGACGAGGGCTAGGCCTTAAAGATCAGCGTCAAATTATTGGCGGGCATACGCACGGTCTCGTCGTGGCGAAAGCCGCAGGTGGCCGCCGTGGCTGCAACATCGTTCACATCGCGGATGCCCCAGCTTTCATTGCGGGCCCGTAGCGATTGATCGAAAGCTATATTGCTGTCGGCCTGAAAATCGCCGGCGATGGCATAGGGCCCATAGGTGACGATGGTTTTCGCGCCGCTATCCTTCGCACCCTTGAACAAGGCCTCGGTCGCCGCCCAGGGCGAAATATGAATCATATTGATGCACACCACCGCATCGGCGGCAGGCCATGGACCCACGCAGACATCCAAGGCCAGCGGCGGACGCAGGTTGGGCAGAACACTTTCAGCCACATGGGCGGCAATGGACTCCCGCGCGGCGGGATCGGCGTCGCTCGGCTGCCAGATCAGGTGCGGCAGCGCCCGGGCAAATGTTGCAGCGTGATAGCCCGAGCCCGCAGCAATCTCGAGCACCAGGGCCGGCTCTGAAAGAACAGCTTTCAATACGCCGAGGATGGGTTCAGCATTCCGGAGAGACGCCGGATGTATTTGCAAACGGTTCGCAATTGTCATCGCAGCATGGACCGGTGTCTTGACGCGTGTCTTGACGCCCTGCGGCCAAATCGAATACGCAGTGAAACCTCGTCGGGGTTGTCCCGCGAATTGCGGGCAAATGAGTGGGAGTTCTGAGACATGACCTACGTCGTCACCGAAAATTGCATCAAGTGCAAGTACATGGACTGCGTGGAAGTCTGTCCCGTGGATTGCTTCTATGAAGGCGAGAACATGCTCGTCATCCACCCGGATGAATGCATCGACTGCGGCGTCTGCGAACCCGAGTGCCCGGCTGAAGCCATTGTCCCCGATTCGGACGAGGGCGCTGCGGCCTGGCAAGACATTAACAAGGATTACGCGGATAAGTGGCCGAACATCACCGCCAAGGGTGAAACGCCCTCGGATGCCGACGAGTGGAAAGATAAACCTAATAAAAAAGAACTACTTAGCGAGAAACCTGGAAGCAACGCCTAAGCTTCATCCAGTACGTTAAGTCCGCAGGTTAAAGCCTTTACAGGTCTTTGGCCTGTTTTTGTGCGCCATTTTGTGATACATTGCTCGCAATCCGTCGGGGAAACCGGCGGATTATTTTTTCTCCGCCGTGCTGTGTCCGCATTTTGCGGTAAGCCTTTGATAAACCGTAATTTTAGGGCAAGCGACGGCGGTTAGGTGCATTCGGCCTGCCCGAAGAGCGTGTGCTTTGCACGTTTTAGGGGAACAGGTCAGCCGAGATCTTGTGGAAGAAGCCGGCCCATGGCGTGGGACCGGCCGTTGGGGGATCAGGCTTCACGGACACCTAAATAACCCAGGTGTGGAGATAGAGACCGAACATGCCCAAGACAGCAACAGCAACAAAAGCAAAAGAGCCTAAAGTCATACTGCCCTTTTCCGCGGGCGATTTCGTGGTTTACCCGGCGCACGGCGTCGGCAAAGTCACCAGCATCGAAGCCCAACTCATCGCCGGCCAGAAGGTCGAGCTGTTTGTCATCAGCTTCGAACGCGACCGCATGACCCTGCGCGTTCCCGTGCGCAAGGTCGAGAATTCCGGCCTGCGCAAGCTTTCCACCCGCAAGGTGATGGAAGCGGCGCTGACGACCCTCAAGGGCCGCGCCCGCGTCAAGCGCGCCATGTGGAGCCGCCGCGCGCAGGAATACGAAGCCAAGATCAACTCGGGCGATCCGGTGTCGATCGCCGAAGTGGTGCGCGACCTGCACCGCGGCGCTTCGCAGCCCGAGCAGTCCTACAGCGAACGCCAGATCTATGAGCAGGCGCTTGAGCGCCTGGCGCACGAAGTTGCCGCCGTGGAAAAGATCAAACCCGAAGCGGCCACTGCCAAGCTGGAAAAGCTGCTCAACGCGGCTTAAGGCGTAAGACCAATACAAAGATGCAAACGGCCTCGGGGAAACCCGGGGCCGTTTTGCTGTGTCAGGTGCCGATCAACGCCGTGATGTCGCCGGTTGCCGCCGGCGCGCCGGGCAGCACAGCTTCGGCCTGGTCCGTGTTCAGGTTCAGGTGAGCGGCCAGGATGGATTTCACGACGCTCCGGAAATCGGTGGTGATTGGCAGGTCGCGGCCTTCGTAGAGGTCTTCGCCGGCGAGGCCCGGCCAGGCGCCGTAAACCTTGCCGCCGCTGACGGGCCCGCCCATGACCCACATGACATTGCCGTGGCCATGGTCAGTGCCGCGGTTGCCGTTTTCATGCACCGTGCGCCCGAACTCCGAGACCACGAGAATGACGGTGTCGCGGTACGACGGCCCCAGCCCCTTGGCGAGCCCGGCGAGACCTTCGCCCAGCGGCTTTAAGCGCTGGGCAAGCTGGCCTTCGGCAGCACCCTGGTTGACGTGGGTGTCCCAGCCGCCAAGGGCGAAGAACGCAAGCTCTACGGCGGGGTTTTGCGTGATCAATCGCGCGAGGTGCTCGGTGTCCTGCGCAAAGCCGATGGCCGACGGCGCGCCATTGTCGGCTTCCATCATCTCGGTCTGCAGATCGGTCATGACTTTCTTGTGCGAGGCGATGCCCTCCTGATAGGCGCGGCTCAGGGAATCGTTGCTGGCATACAGCTTGTCGAAGGCGGCATTGATCAGGGGGCGGTCGAGGGGCAATTGCGCGGTGGCGGCGCGGCCCAAGGGCACATTGGCGATACTCGCCGGTCCCGCCATGATGCGCGGCAGCGTCGGGCCGAAACTCAAGGCCGAGGTCGGCGCATGGGGGCCGGGCAGCTGGGTCAGCAGCCGGTTCATCCAGCCGTCGGCGGTGGTTTTGCGGCCCGGCGTGCCGCTCTCCATGTAGTCCTGGGCATCGAAATGCGACCGCGTGATGTCCGGAGATCCCGAAGCCTGCACAAAGGCGAGGCTGCGCTCGTCCCAAAAGGGCTTCAGGGCCGAGAGTGCCGGATGCAGGCCGAAGTGACCGTCGAGGTCGATGGCTCCCATCTCGCTGCCCGGGCGCGGGATGGCGATGGTCGGGCGGGCGAGGTAATAGGCTTCCTCGCCGTGGGGCACGACGATATTCAAGCCATCGACCGCGCCGCGCAAGAAGACCACGACCAGACGCTTGTTCGCGGCACCTGTTGCAGCCCAAGCGGCGGGGCCGAGCTTGACGAGGCCAGCGCAAAGACCGGCAGCGCCCAGGGCCAAGACATCGCGGCGATTGATCGCGTGCATGATGTGCACTCCTAACAACGCATGAATTCGGGACCGCCCAGCATCAAGGATGCGCGCAACTCCGGCTGCGCGGCATCGATGGCGGCGCGGGTATTGTCCGAGAAATGCTGGCCCAACGTCTCGGCGAGTTGTGCCGCATCGACCGCAGGGCCGCGCACCGGCGCATTCTCCATCTGTTGCGCAGCCTGGTCGGCCACGCGCTGACTTTGCCTGATGGGCAAGGGCTTGTCGGGCGGATCACTTTGCAACGGCAGGCGTCCGGCGCACAGTGCAATGGCGAAGGTGATGCGCCGGGTCATGGCGTCGGCGTTGAGCCAGGCGTCTTCGGTGCATTTGTAGCCATCGGGTGTTTGACAGGCGTAGGGTGCCTGTCCCAGTTGCGTGAGGACGCCAACCAGCGGGCGAAAGTTTTTCAAGGGCTGTCCCGTCGCGCGCACCGCCGAGACGGCGTAGCGTAGCGGCGTCTTGAATTTCGTGCCGTAGCCGGCAGGATCGAGGAACGCTTTACTGGCGAACAAGGCCTTCAGCACCGCGGTGATATCGCCGCCCGACTTCTGGAATGTCCTGCTCATGCCGTCCACCACCGCCGGCTCGGGTGTATCGGCGAGGAAATACTGTGCCAGCTTGAACGAGATGTGACGCGCGGTGGCGGGATGCAAGGCTAGGATATCGAGCGCGTCGTCGCCCTCGGCTTCGCCGCGGCCTTTTATGGTATGTCCCAAGAAAGTCTTGTCGGAAAAATCGTGGCGTTCTTCGCTGAAGATGAATCCGCCGGTCTGGCGGATTTGGCGCGCGAGTTTCAGGCGTTCGCGCGGGGGGCGAGGAGCCGTCTCCATGCCGCCCGGCCCATCGCCGCCGCGTCCGCCGAAGCCCCAGCCGGTCAGAATTCTGGCCAGCGCGATGATGTCGTCCTGGCTGTAGCCGCCATCGACACCCAAGGTGTGCAGCTCCATCAGCTCGCGCGCGTAATTTTCGTTTAGACCTTTGAAAGCGCCGCGCGCCCCTGGGCGGCCCGCCGCGCTATTCTGCCAGTTGTCGAGATAGAACAGCATCGCCGGATGATGTGCCGTTGCGCCCAGCAGATCGCGGAAGCGACCCAGCACGTGGGGGCGGATCGCATCCTCGTCGTAAGAGGTGATCCACAGCCCATCCAGGCCTTTGCCGACAAAGACGTTGAAATGGTTGAACCAGAAATCCACCAGCGCCTCTTCGAGCTGGCGCGGACTTTCTACAGCGCGCACCAGGCGCGCTTCCACGGCCTGTGCCGGAATGAAGCGCGCCTGCACGCGAAGTTCTTTCTGGCGTTCAGGATCGACCTTGCCGTCGGGCCCGCGTGCGGCCGCCGGGCCATAGGTGCGTAAGGCTTCAAAGGGCGTCAGGCTCAAGGCCGGCATGTCGGCCAAACGTGCCGTGAGGTCGCGCGACAGCGGGATGGATTGCGGGTGAAGCTGCTGTTCGATCCAGCGCTCTGCGCCCATGTGCGTGATCGCCGCCAGGTCGCCGGGCCGTGGACCGAAACCGAGGCGGTCGCTGATGTTACGGGCAAGAGCTGCAGAGGTCGTCATCGCTTCACCTCACCATGCGCAAGCGTAACATGTCTGAGCCGCTTCTCCGTGCCCGCGTCAGTTAAGAAGACGTAAGATCCCGGGGCTTTCCTGCGGCCTCGACGCTGCCTGCCATAATGTGAAAAACTTGCGCATGTTCTTGTGTAATCGCGGGCTTATTCAGGTGCTGGTTGCGGGCGTGCTGTTGATCGCGGCCTCCGCGACTGCGGCCACACCCGATACGCTGCCCGATGGCGGTCATGGTGCGGTCAAAACTGTCGTCGACGCGGATACCTTACGCCTAGATGGCGGCGCGACTGATATGCGCCTGGTCGGCATGCAGGGACCGAAGCTGCCTCTCGGCCGCAAAGGTTTCGCAACGTGGCCGCTGGCGGAGACCGCGCGGGCGGCGCTGGTCGAGCTCGTCAAAGGACATACGGTCACTCTGCGGCTGGGAGCCACAGCCAAAGACCGCAACGGCCGCATCCTCGCGCATATTGTCCGCGATGACGGCCTGTGGATTCAGGAAGAGATGCTGCGCCAAGGATATGCGCGGGTTTACACCTTCCCCGACAATCGCCAACTCACCGCCGAATTGTTTGCCGCCGAGCGCCAAGCGCGTGCGGCCAAACGCGGCATCTGGGCTGATGCATTCTATGCACTCCGCACCACCGATCCCGACAAACTCGGCAAGGACGCGGGCACGTTTCAGATCGTCGAAGGCCGTGTGACCAGCGCGGCCAAGGTGCAGGGCCGGGTCTATCTCAATTTCGGCGGCGACTACCGCAGCGATTTCACCGCGAGCATTGCCCCCGAGGCGATGCCGATGTTTACCAAAGCCAAAATCGATCCGCTGACCTTCAAAGGAAAAGTCATTCGGGTGCGGGGATATATCAGGTCCTACAACGGGCCGGTCATCGACGTCACCCATCCCGAACAGATCGAGGCCGACATTGGGCCGTGATCTGGACGCCAATTGCGGCGTCAGCTAAGACCACGCGATGATTTTGACGCCCCTCGACGCTGAGACCTTCGCCAAGATCCTCGACGCCTTCGACGCCGGGCTCGCGCATGATTCGATGGCCCGCGCGGTCTTCCGCCGCATCGCGGCGACGCGCGCCTTCTGCCCCAACTTTACCGCCGATCTGCACGCCGGCCGGCAGAAGGCCATCGAGCTCGCGCAGCGCATGGGCATTCCCACACTGGATGAAGATCCCGCGCTGGCCTTCTCGTGGGATGGTGCCGTCATCCGCACCCGATCGGAAACCAGCGTGGTGTTCCATGAAATCGCCCACTGGCAAATCGCGCCGCTCACGCGCCGCGGACTTTATGACTTCGGTGTCGGTGCCGGCCCCGAGACCGGGCGCATCACCGAGGCCAATAGTGCGGTCTGCGTTGATGACGCGACCCGAGAGCAGGAGGAAAATCTGGCCTCTCTGCTCGGCATTTTATGGGAGACCGAACACGGCGAGCCGGCGGTGCTGGCTTTCGCCGAACAGAACTGGCTGGAGTTGTACGAGCGCCCCCATACGCGAGAGCATTTCATCGCCTGTCTTGGCGCATTGCGTGAACGCGGTCTCATCGACGAAAACGGCCGCCCCCAGATTCAAGCAGCGAAAATTTAGGCTTTGACGCCCTTCGCGGCGAGGCTCTTGGCTTCGAGGCGGGCACGGAACTTGGGTCCATAGATCACGCCGCGTTCGTGGAAGCCCTCGCCGATGACATCCTGTTCGTCACGACACAGCACCTTAAAGCGCAATTTGCGGTCCTGGATTTCGATCAGTTCGACCTCAGCCGTCACGCGCATGCCGACAGGGGTCGCCGCGATGTGGCTCATGTCCACGCGGGTGCCGACGGTTTCTTCACCGTTGTCCAGGAACGGCTTCACGGCTGCCGCACAGGTCAGCTCCATGAAGACGATCATCCCGGCGGTCGCCAGCACGGGCACAAAGCCCTCCACGCCGAACAGCTTGGAGATGGTCTCGGCGGTCATGCCCGATGTAACAACGATGCTTTGACTGTACTTAAGGCCGAGTGGCAGATCGGAGCGCATGACAAAGGTCCCTCGGATATGAACCGCTAGCGCGGCACGGTCGCGACAAAGACCGCCAGGGCCAGTGCGCCCGTCAAAAACAATAGCGCCCCGCGCGCGACCCGTACGAGGCCCCCGCTAAGCAACGCAGAGTGCTCAGAATGCATCTTTAAATTCAACAGTCTAACGGCCATATTCATATCGGCGGCGACGCCGGCTTTGTGTACTGTAATTGTCGTTACGTATTCCACCGCTAAGTGCCCCGGGTAGGCCGCGATGACAAGGTCCCTTTATGAATAGCCCGCATGCGTTGGACGCAAAGCGTGAGGATGCAAAGCCGGCCAAGGTGCGCGGCTGGGACCGGCGTCTATCGCCCGACGCGCGCCGCCAGGCGATCATGGATGCGGCCAAGGCGCTGTTCCTATCCAAAGGCTATGCCGCCACGTCGCTCGAGGAGATTGTCGCCACCTCCGGCGGTTCCCTGGCCACGCTCTATCAGCTGTTCGGCAACAAGCAGGGTCTGTGGGAAGCGCTCGTCGGCGAGGTCACCGCCATGATCACCGCGCCCTTGCAGGATGCCATGAGTCACCACGGCGATCCGCGCGCGGCTTTGAAGGAATACGGGCTGCGCCTGGATGCATTGGAGCGCTCGCGCGAGTGTTCGGGCGCCTTTCGCATGATGCTGGCTGAAGGCGGCAAGTACCCTGAGCTCACCCAGGCCCTGTTCGCCAAGGGCCCCGATACGTCGCGCGGCATCCTCGTTGCTTATCTCGAGACGGAAGTAGCAGCCGGCCGCTTGAAAATCGACGACACCACTGTCGCCACCGAACATTTCCGCAGCCTGGTGTGCGCCGACACGGCCCTGCGGAATGCCTGCGGCGTCCTGCAGCAAACTTCGCGCGAGGCCATTGAACGGCGCATCGACGGCGTCGTCGATCTGTTCCTCAAGGTTTACGGCGCCTGAGAGTCAGGGCGCGAAGAAATTAAACGTGGGTTTGCCGTCGTCGCTGAACAGGCCCCATACCGCGCCTTTTTCTTCCGGCGCTTTCCACGGCTGATCGAAGGCCTCGACGATATTGTAGTCGTACATCTTGCGTGCGGCGCGCTGCAGGAACTGGCGCACGTAACCGGCGCGCGTGGCCAGCGACGGCACGGCGGCCTGATGCACCGAACCGCCCGTGGGCCAGCCGGTCTCGGAGATGATCACGGTCTTGGCGGGAAATGCCGCCTGCAACTCGTCGAAGCGCTTGTCGAGGTAGTTGACCGCATCGATGGCCGGCACGCCGTCCCAATAGCCGAACAGATGCGCGCCGATGAAATCTGAAGCTGCCGCCAGCTCGGGATGCTTCAACCAGACGTGCCACGGCTCGGCGGTGCCGAAGGGAACGTTGATGGCCGGCACCGCGGCTTTCACCTGCTTGATATAGGCCGCTACTTCGCCGGCACTCAGGTCGCCGCGGATGACGGCTTCGTTGCCGACATAGACGCGCTCGATATTGGCGCCGTAGGTATTGATGATGCCGATGGCGTGTTTGATTTCGGAGGCATTCTTGGCCTTGTCGCGGCCTAGCCACAAGCCAAGCGACAGCTTAAGGCCCAAGTCTTTCGTGATTGCCGGTACACGATCGAGACCGTATTCGAGGGAATAGGTGCGGATCCCAACGGTGTAGGGGGCGAGGCGTTCGAGGTCGGTGCGGATCGCGGTTTCGGATATGCCTTTTTCAAGCTGGCTCTGAATCATCACGCCGGAGGGATTGTAAGACAGGCTCATGACTTTGCGCGGCTCCGCGGCCAACGCAACCGTGCATACCGCGCCCATCAGCATCAGGAGAATAAATTTCTGAAAGCGGCGCATGGCATCTCCGAAAGCACGCCCGTCTCGCATGCAAACACAAGATAGCTTATATCTTGAGGCCCATCCTTATTTTTTGCCGATAGCTGGACATGAAAAAAGACACCCAGATCGTCCGCGGCGGACTCAACAACAAGCGCAACGCCGGCGTGGTCAACACGCCGGTGGTGCGCGCCTCGACGGTGATCTTCGATTCCGTCGCCGCCATGCATGAGGCCGACGACCGCGCCCTGAAACAGCGCGAGAAGGTTCTCTATTACGGCCGGCGCGGCACGCCCACTCATTGGACGCTGCAGGAAGCCGTCACGACATTGGCCGGCGGTGCGGACACCGTGCTGGCGCCGTCGGGATTGGCGGCTTGCACCTTCGCCATCCTCGGTGCGGTCAAAGCGGGCGATCACATTCTGGTTACGGATTCGGTCTACGGACCCACGCGCAATTTCTGCACCGGCTTTCTCAAAAGCTTCGGCGTCGAGACCACGTTCTACGATCCCTTGATCGGTGCGGGAGTCGCTGGGCTGCTGAAGCCCAACACGACGCTGGTGTTTTGTGAGTCGCCCGGCTCAATGACCTTTGAAGTCCAGGACATCCCCGCCATCGCCGCCGCCGCCCACAAACACGGCGCCAAGGTTGCGGTCGACAACACCTGGGCGAGTCCGGTGTTCTGCCAGCCGCTGGCGCTGGGGGCCGATCTGTCCATCGAAGCCGGCACCAAATACATCGTCGGGCATTCCGATGCGCTGATCGGCACCATCACCGGCACGGCGGAAGCGATTGTCGGCGTGCAGAAGGCGGCCGGGGCCATCGGCAGCGCGGTCTCGCCCGATGACGCCTACCTTGCCACACGCGGGCTGCGCACCCTGGGCGTGCGCCTCGCTCGCCACCAGGAGAACGCGCTGAAGGTGGCGCGCTGGCTGCAAAGTCGGCCCGAGGTTGGACGGGTGCTGTATCCGGCTTTGCCCGACGATCCCGGCCATGCCCTGTGGAAACGCGACTTCAGCGGCGCTTCAGGCCTCTTGGGCGTCGTGTTCAAGAAGACCTCGGAGGCGGCCGTTGCTGCCCTGGTCGACGGCCTGGAGTTGTTTCCGCTGGGTTATTCGTGGGGCGGCTTCGAAAGCCTGGTGGCCCTGGCCTCCCCCAGCGGCGGCCGCACCGCAAAACCCTGGACTGCGCCGGAGCCTGGTATTCGCCTGCACATCGGCCTCGAGGACCCGGACGATCTCATCGCTGATCTCGATAAGGGCTTGAGCCGGTTCCAAATGACCCTGTGAAAATGCACAGAAGGGGTGCCGAAGAAGGCTCTAGCCAAGGCCAGCCAAAAACCCTATTGGATGGTTTAACCCTCCAAGCGCGCCTTCAGAGAAGAATGCCCTTCTGATCCCGCCGCTGCCCGCGGCCTGGGGCGCTTTTTGGTTAAATCAGAGCCTCTTATCGGCTAGATTAAAGCCGGGTGAGGGAGCTTTTCAAACGGCGCGCGAGGCGATTTCGCGGGCCGGCCGGGAGACATTGAACCCATGAATCTGCAAGCCGAAGCTGGCCGCAAAGGCGGGCCCTCCGACGCGCCCGTTTCCAAATCGGATCTCGACTCCATTGTCGTGCGCTTCGCTGGTGACTCCGGCGACGGCGTGCAGCTGTTGGGCAGTCAGTTCTCGCAGGAAACCGCACTGGCCGGAAATTCCCTGGCGACGTTCCCGGACTTTCCCGCCGAAATCCGCGCGCCCACGGGCACGACTTATGGCGTGTCGGCCTTCCAGATCAACTTCGGCTCGCGGCTGATCAAAACCGCCGGCGATCAGCCCGACGTGCTGGTCGCGTTGAACCCCGCGGCCCTCATGGTCAACTACAAGGGCCTGCGTAAAGGCGGCCTGGTGATTTTGGATTCCGGCGCCTTCAAGGAAAAAGACATCAAGCGCGCGGGCTTTACAATTGATCCGCGCCTCGACGGCACGCTGAAGGAATTCCGCGTTCTCGAAATCGACATCTCGGCTCAGGCGCTTGAAGTCGCCAAGCCCTTCGGCGTTTCGCAGAAGGAAGCGCTGCGCACCAAGAACCTGTGGACCTTGGGCCTCGTGTCGTGGATGTACGACCGCGAGATGAAGTCGACGATGGAATACGTCGCGCGCAAATTCGGCGCCGAAGATCCCATCGGCAAAGCCAACGCCGCGGCACTCAACGCCGGCCACGCCTACGGTGAAACCCACGAACTCTCGGGCGACATCGCGCCCGTCAGCATGCCGTCCGTCAAGGTCGCCCCCGGCACTTATCGCCTGGTCTCGGGCGCTGAGTCGCTGGCTTGGGGCTTGGCAGCCGGCGCACAGCTGGCCAACCTCGAAATGGTGCTGGCGTCCTATCCGATCACGCCGTCGTCGCCGATCCTGCACATTCTTGCCAAGCTCAAGCAGTTCGGGATCACCACCTTCCAGGCCGAAGACGAAATCGCAGCCTGCTGCGCGGCTATCGGTGCTTCTTACGGCGGCAAGCTGGGTGTCACCGCCTCGTCGGGCCCCGGCATCGCGCTCAAGACTGAAGCCATTGGTCTTGCGATCTCGACCGAGCTGCCGCTGGTGATTGTCGATACCCAGCGCGGCGGTCCTTCGACGGGCCTGCCCACCAAGACCGAGCAGTCGGATCTGTTCATCGCCGTGTTCGGGCGCAACGGCGACGCACCGATCCCGGTGATCGCCTCGCACTCACCCGGTGATTGCTTCGACGTCGCCATCGAGGCCGTGCGCCTGGCCACCAAATACATGACGCCAGTGATGATCCTCTCCGACGGCTACATCGCCAATGCCGCCGAGCCCTGGCTGATCCCGTCGATGAAGGACTACACGCCGTTCCCGGTGACCTTCCGCACCGCGACTGAAGGCTTCCATCCGTTCCTGCGCGATCCGCATACACTGGCGCGCGTCTGGGCCAAGCCCGGCACGCCCGGTTTGATGCATCGCATCGGCGGCATCGAGAAGGACTACAACTCGGGCAACATTTCCTACGAGCCCGCGAACCATCAGAAGATGACCGATACGCGCACCGCCAAGATCGCCAACATCGCCAATGACATTCCCGAACAGGATGTCGCCCTCGGTGAAGCCAAAGGCAAACTGGCCGTCGTCGGCTGGGGCTCGACCTTCGGTCCCATCAACCGCGCCGTCAGCAACATGCGCGAGAAGGGTTTGGACGTCTCGCACATCCACATCCGCCATGTCTGGCCGCTGCCGCGCAATCTTGGCGCGCTGCTGAAGAGCTATGACAAAGTGCTGGTGGCCGAAATGAACAACGGCCAGATGCTGACGCTGCTCAAGAGCCAGTACCTTGTCGACGCCAAAAGCCTGCTCAAGGTCTCGGGCCAGCCGCTCAAGATCGAAGAAGTCTCAAGCGCCATCCGCAGCTTGCTGGGGAGCAACTAGCCATGAACGTCACCGTTCAAACAGAAGTGGGTCAACCCGATAAACTCACCGCCAAGGACTTCGCGTCCGATCAGGAAGTGCGTTGGTGCCCCGGCTGCGGCGATTACGCCATCCTCAAGGCCATGCACAAGTCGCTGGCCGACATGGGTGCGCGGCCCGAGAACACCGTGTTTGTCTCGGGCATCGGCTGCTCGTCGCGCTTTCCCTATTACATGGCGACCTACGGCTTTCACACCATCCATGGCCGCGCGCCGGCGGTGGCGACGGGCCTCAAGCTCGCGCGTCCCGAACTCGACGTCTGGGTGGTCACCGGCGACGGCGATGCATTGTCCATCGGCGGCAATCACCTGTTCCACGCCCTGCGCCGGAACGTCGATTTGAACATTCTCTTGTTCAACAACGAGATCTACGGCCTGACCAAGGGCCAATACTCGCCGACCTCGCGTGTCGGCCAGCGCTCGCCGTCCACGCCCATGGGCAGCATCGACAGCCCGGCCGAGGCCTGCACTTATGCGCTGGGCTGCGGCGCGCGCTTCATCGCCCGCGGCATCGACGTCCAAGCCAAGGAACTCGACGTGCTGTTCAAGCGCGCCCGCGAGCATAAGGGCGCGTCGTTCGTTGAAATCATCCAGAACTGCATCGTCTACAACGATGCCACCTTCGCCGCCTTCACCGAGAAAGACGTTGCCGCCGACATGCAGCTGCATGTCAAACACGGCCAGCCGATGCTGTTCGGCAGGGAGCGCACCAAGGGCCTGCGGCTGAACACCCAGACCCTGAGGCTCGAGATCGTGGTCATCGGCGAGAACGGCGTCACGGAGAAAGACATCCTGGTTCACGACGAGAAGAACCGCGTTCTGGCGAGCCTCCTGGTCGCCTTGCGGCCGCCCAGCTTCCCCGAAGTCCTCGGCGTGATCTATTGCGACCAGGCGGCCCTGTCCTACGAAGCGGCCGTGGTGGCCCAGGAAAACGAAGCCAAGGCCAAAGGCCCCGGCAATCTCGACAAGCTTATGCGCGCCGGCAACACCTGGTCGGTTGATTAACCGCAAATAGAACGCCGGGCGTTCCTGTCTTATCGCAGCGGGCCGAAACCTCCGGCCCGCTGTTTGCTTTTTTGGCCGGCCGAGACGGCATCCTGGAAACCTTTGACTTTGCGGGTAAAAATATCGAAAACTAAAGGCAGATTTAGGTTTTCGACGACGAAGACCTAGCGCGCCGTTCAGATCGTTTTTCCTCAAAGCCTGGCGGCGTGAAGACAAGGTGGCGGTATGGCTCCGGGCGCTGACGAAATCGAGGTAGTCAACTTTCCCAAAGGAAAGGTCCTGTTCAAGCAGGGCGAGAAAGGCGACGCCGCCTATATCGTCAATTCCGGCGCCATCGGCATGTACCGCGAAGCCCAGGGGCGCAAGATTCCGCTGGCCACCGTGCGCCGGGGCGAGCTCTTCGGCGAAATGGCGGTGATCGATGCCAGCCCGCGCATGGCCACGGCCTTCACGCTGGAAGACTCGGCCTTGATGGTCATCCCGATCGACATCATGCTCGACAAGCTCAGGAAGGCCGACCCTTTCATCCGCGCGCTGATCCACATGCTGATGAACAACCTGCGCGGCGTGCACGAATCCTACATGCCCAAGTCCCGCAGCCTGGCCGATGCCGTGAACATGCTGAACCGTCAGTCGGACATCGTGATGCGGTTTCTGCAAAGCGATCTGCCGCCGGCATTCCGCGACAGCCTGGCTGCCAAGCTCAAGGGCCTCGAGGCCGTGATCAAGGACTTGAAGCGCGTGGCGGCGACGCATCGTGAGGAAGACCGCCGCGACGACGCCATCCCTAACGAAGCCGAGCTCCCCCAGTAAAGCGGGCTCAGGAATAGCGGGGCGTTTCGCTCCAGCCGTATCCCAGTTCCTTGAGCGCCGTGCCGGCGAAGCTGCGTTCGGTTTCGGCGACGACTTCGCCGCCCAGGCTTTCATAAAATGGCCGCGACGGATTGTCGGCCAGCACCCAGACAAAAAGACCGTTGAGACCGCGTAAGCTCAGCCGGTTGGCCGCAGCCAGGAACAGCCGGCGGCCGTGATTGCTCCGCTGATGGCTGCGCAGCACATCAGCGACGAGATCTCGGCCTGATAGCGGTCGTCCTTGTGGCGCAAGGGGCCCGCCGTGACAAAGCCGATCACACGGCGGTCGTGGTCCTCGCTGACCAGCGTGGTGAAAGCCTGTTCGCGGCGCTCAAGCAGACGCACCCAGACAAAGGTGCGGTTCTGCACGGTCATGGTGTCGAGATAGGACTGGGGGATGATGCCGCCGTAGGTCGTCCGCCACGTGTCGACATGCACCCGGGCGATGGCCGGTGCGTCGTCGATCTCAGCCGGGCGGATGATCAGCATGGCTGCGGTGACCCCTCCGACGGCAGTTTAGTCCTTCCCGCATGCCGGGACATTACAAACCCGCGGGGCGCAAAGCCCCTGAATTTCCTTGGATTTTTTTTCCCCATTTTTTGGCTATCCGGGGCTTGCACGGCCAAAATCCAAACCTAAGTTGATGGGGCGACGGATGCCCATTGAGGGGTCTGTCAGGCTTGCGGCCTTTCGGCGCAGCCGGTCAGCGGACCAAGGTGGTTCACTGCGAATGCGCCGCGGTATTGCTCATTGGAGGATATCCCTATGCGTGCTTTTGACCTTTCCCCGCTTTTCCGTGCGTCGGTCGGCTTCGATAATCTCGCGCGCGTGTTTGACGCCGCGACCCGTCTCGACGACGCTCATTTCTCCTATCCGCCCTATAACATCGCCAAGGCCGGCGAAGATGCCTATCGCATCACGTTCGCCGTCGCCGGGTTCGGCGAGAAGGACCTCGACGTCAATGTCGAGAACAACACCCTGACCGTGCGCGGCAAAGTCGCGGGCGAAGAAGACACCACCAGCTACCTCTATCGCGGCATCGCCGGCCGGTCATTCGAGCGCAAGTTCGAGCTGGCCAACCATATCCAGGTCTCCGGCGCGCGCATCGAGAACGGCCTGCTGCATATCGACCTGAAGCGCGTGGTGCCCGAAGCACTGAAGCCGCGCAAGATCGCGATTAGCGCGACTGCATCGGTACAGCAGCCGCTCCAGCAGCCGAGCATCGCGCAGGCCGCCTAACGTTCTGGCATAAAAAAGGGACGCGGCCCCAGGCTCTGAGAACCGCGTCCCGACTTTCTTACCTTTAGCCGCGCTGTGGCCTGTGTGATGGGCCGTCCGTCTCCCCTTCGGATTCCCCATCACCGCCGCAGCGCGGGTCTTATTTTTACATCTTGAGCGAGCGGTAGATCAGCCGCACCAGATTGGCGCTGGCCATTTCGCTGGCGCCGGCTTTTTGCTCCAGATCGACGATGGGCTTGGCCGCCACGGCGTCGTCCTCGCTTTTGCCGTCGCTGATCAGCTTGGCGACCCGGTCGCGCGCGGTCACCAGCATCATCCGATAGTCTTCAAGGGCGGCTTTGTTCATCAGCATGCCGTGACCCGGCACGATCTTGGTGTCGGCATTTGCGATCTTCAGATAGTTGTCGACGGCGGCGATCAGGCCTTTGATGTTGCCGCCGACCGCCACGTCGATATTGGGATAGCGCCCGCCGGTGCTGACGATATCGCCGGTGGCGAGCACGTTGGCGTCGGCGAAATACACCGCGCTGTCGCCGTCGGTATGGGCATAGGGCTCGTGCATCACCTGCGCGCCGCGCCCGCCGAACGTCAGCGTTGTCGTGTCTTTATAGGTTTGTTTGGGGATCGCGCCCGTGGCGGCCGGCGGCGTGACGGCGCCGGTCAGGGCATTGGTGACGCTGGAGGCCAGACGCTTGCCGACGTTAGGATCGGCGACGACGGTGGCGCCGTCTTTCTGGAAGAGTTCATTCCCGCCGGTGTGGTCACCATGGTAATGCGTGTTGACGATGTACTTAATCGGCAGCGGCGATATTTTTGCGACGGCCGCTTTGATCTTGTCGTGCAGCGGCGCGAACTGGGTATCGACCATGATAATGCCATCGGTGCCGACGGCCACTGTGATATTGCCGCCTTGGCCCACGAGCATGTAGGTGCCTTTACCGAGATCCATGGTCAGGATCTCGACCTTGGAGAAATCGGGCGGCGGCGCTGCCGGCGGTGGGGCGGCGGCGAAAGCGGCGCCGGCAAAAAGCAAACTGGCGCAAGCGGCGATCATTTTCTGGTGCATGTGATTCTCCTCTCTGGGGGAAGCCGATTTTGCGCCCGGTCCATAAAAGAAACAATCGCGCGGATACCCCGGCGATCACGGCTTTTGCTATAACCTCCCCCATGACATCACCTGTGCTGGCTTTCTATCGCGGGACCGGGACCGACGCCGCCGGACGTCGGATTGCGCAGATTTGGGCTTGGGACCATCGGCGCCTGGAGATGGTGCACGATTTCATCCAGTGGCTTTTCCCCCTGGCGGACCCCAGCCGCTTCAACCCCGATGCGCCGCTTTTAACCACCGCCGATATTGCCGCCTTCTACGCCGATCCGGCCTTGCAGGAAGACGCGCGGCGCTCGCTGGACCTCATGCTGGCGTTCTTGGGACTCCGACGGGGCGGCGCAACCGTCACGCGCGGCAATGAGTTTCCCAAGCTAGCCGCGGGGTGGCTCGAGCCGGCCAACCACAATCATTTGCGTCTAACACGCATGCTGCTGTTCCTAAGTCAGATCGACCTTCAGGCCGAGGCGAGGGGCCTGCTCGCGTGTCTTGAAGACATTGCAGGACATGAAGGCGCCGGCAAAATCCAATTGCGCACGCTGGAGTTTTGGCGGGCGGCAGTTCCGACGGCGGTGTGAATTCAGAACTATTTGGCGGTTTGCGACGTTGTTCTCCCAGACGTATCAAAAACCCAGGGAGTTCCACATGAGCGACGGCAATGGCGGCGGCGGTTTGTACTTTGTGGTCGGCGGCTTGGCCGTCGTGGTGCTGGGCCTGGTCATGTATTTCGGCGGCTTCCTGGGCGGCCCCCATTCGTCGAGCAAGACCACGACCATCGAGCGCACAGTGACCCCGGACTCCTCCTCGACCAGCACCACGACAACCACCGACAAATAGACTATCAGTCAGTCTGTTTCAGGGCCGCCGGCAGCACCGCCGCGCGCCCCTTTTGTTTTGGCTCTGAGGCTATAAGGCGATCCGCTCATGTTCCGCCGGTATCTCATGCTCGCGGTGCCGGCCTTCGCCGCCACACCGGCTGACATCAAAACCTTCTAAGACTGGCCCGAGTGCGCCGAGATGGCGGTGATTCCCGCCGGCAGGTACCAAATGGGCAGCACCCGCGCTAAGCCTTTCGCCATCGCGCGCCATCCCGGCTTCAACGCCCAGCGCCACGGCTATATTTTTCCGCTACGCACCGCCGACAATAAATTTGTCAGTCACCTGGAACTGCAGGCGCTGTGGGATTGGCCGAGTGAGTTTGATAAGCGTCGCGGCCCGAGCGCAGAGGAGCAATAGAAAAAGCGTCGCGGCGAAGCGGAGCAAAATTAATCCTGGATCACCGGGTCGGTCGTGCGGTGTGCATGGCGGTGCCGCTGGTCACCGCGCTCAACATGCGCGAGCCGCAAGCCACCAGCGGTATCGCGGCCT
>CANJPG010000022.1 GCA_947476065.1 Fidelibacterota bacterium | reverse complement strand
GTCCGATAGCAATGCACCTGCCAGCGCCGTCAAGCCAAGCGCGTCGTCCAACTCGCGGTAGGCGAGCAACCCTGCATCGGATGTGACGTTGGCACCGTGAAATTCCAGCTTGAGACGGCGGTCGAAATCGAGCCTGGAAACACCGGAATCCGCTTCACCCGCTGGGTGCGCCATGATTGTCCTCGATCCAACGACATAAACTGCTGATACCTATGTCTGAATCGATGCACACCCACTTGCAACTCATATGTTCATCCGGGGAATGCGGGTTTACAAATTTCATATCCGCCTCCAATGATCTCATGAACTGTATGCCCAACGACTCATTGGAAGAGATTGTTTCGGATTCAATTGTGGCATCAGCCGTCCCAATAGGCTGCCGGCTGGTATGGCGGCGGGCTTTTTGCAGCCATGGGTAGAGACTGACGTGCCGCGGCGGATCAATCCCCAGCCAGTGCGCGTCCCGGGATGAGACGGCGATAGGACAAGGCTTCGGCGATATGCGGGCGTTTGACGCCGGCGCTCGCGTCAAGGTCGGCGATGGTGCGCGCAACCCGCAAAATGTGGTGATAGCCGCGGGCCGAGAGGCGCATTTTCTCGGCGGCCTGGGTCAACAGCGCGCGGCCGTCAGCGTCGGGGGCGGCGACGGCTTCCAGTATTTCTCCGTCAGCTTCGGCGTTGCAAGTGATGCTTTCGCCTTCGTAACGCTTGCTCTGAACGGCGCGCGCCTGGGCGACCCGCGCCGCGACAGTCGCGGAGTTTTCTTTGGCGGGCGGGGCCGACAGATCCAACGGATCAACCGCCGGCACATCCACGTGTAAATCGATGCGGTCGAACATCGGGCCCGAGATTTTGTTCTGATAGTCGGCGGCACAGCGCGGGGCTTTGCCGCAGGCCAGCTGCGGGTCTTCGAGATAGCCGCAGCGGCAAGGGTTCATGGCGGCGATCAGCTGAAAGCGCGCCGGGTAACTGATGTGTGCATTGGCGCGCGCGATCACCACGCGCCCGCTCTCCAGGGGTTAGCGCAAGGACTCCAAAGCCTGGCGCGAGAATTCCGGCAACTCGTCGAGGAACAGAACGCCGCGGTGCGCCAATGAAATCTCGCCGGGCTTGACGCGCAGGCCGCCGCCCACCAGGGCCGGCGTCGAGGCCGAGTGATGCGGATCGCGAAAGGGCCGCTGGCGTACGATGCCGCCGTCGGCCAGCTGGCCCGCGACAGAGTGAATCATGCTGACCTCAAGGGCCTCGGCGGCGGTCAGCGGCGGGAGCAGGCCAGGAATGCGGCTGGCCAACATTGACTTGCCCGAGCCGGGCGGACCGATCATCAATAAATTGTGCGACCCCGCCGCCGCGATCTCGGCCGCGCGCTTGGCGGTCTCCTGGCCTTTGATGTCCTTGAGATCGAGAAAGGTGCCGCCCGCCTTGGGCACCGCAGGCCGCGGCGGTGTCAGCACGCTCACGCCCTTGAAGTGGTTGATCAGCTCGAGAAGGGCGCGGGGCGCGAGCACGTCGGCGCCGCCGGCCCAGACCGCTTCGCCGCCTTGCGTGCCCGGGCAGATCAGCCCGCGCCCGGCGGCATTGGCCGCGACCGCCGCCGGCAGCACACCGGCCACGGCGGCGACGGAGCCGTCGAGACCAAGCTCACCCAGGGCCGTGTACTGCGCCATGTCCTCCATGGGCACCACGCCCATGGCGACAAGCAAACCGAGCGCGATGGGCAGATCGAAGTGGCTGCCCTCCTTCTGCACATCGGCCGGGGCCAGGTTGACGGTGATGCGCCGCGCCGGCAGCGCAAGACCAATGGCGTTTAAGGCCGCCCGCACCCGCTCGCGGGATTCACCAACCGCTTTGTCGGGTAGCCCGACAATGGTGAAGGTCGGCAGCCCGCCCGAAATGGCGACCTGCACCTCGATAGGCAGCACGTCGATGCCGGCAAAGGCGACGGTGTTGATCTGCGCGACCATTAGACCCCCAATACGACGCGCAATCTTAGCGGGCAGCGCGAAAGTTGGGAAACCTAGGTTTTGGGCGCGTCGGAATTCGGCTTGTTCGGCGCGGCCACATAAATCTGGCGCTGGGCGGCGGGGCCGGGGATGCCCTTTTGCTCAAAGGCTAGCTTAATGCGCTGGTTGAGGTCGAATTTGACGGCGTTGAGGTCGGCGTTGGCGACCCAGACTTCCAGCAGCAGGATCACGGCGGCATCGGCCAGGCGCGCGACCGCCACCAAAGGCGCGGGGTCTTTGCGGATGCGGGCGTCGGCGGCGATGAGGTCTTTGATCACCGCCATGGCCTCTTCGACATTGGCGGCATAGGACACGCCCAGCTCGATCACCAGCTTGCGCAGTTCATGGCCGGAGAGGTTCTTGATCACCCCGCTCCAGATCAGATTGTTGGGGATGACGACCTTGATGTTATCCGCGGTATAGATCTCGGTGGTGAAGAGCGAAACCTCGGCGACAATGCCGGCAACGCCCGCCGCTTCGATGGTATCGCCGACGCGGAACGGGCGGAACAGGATCAGCATCAAGCCGGCGGCGACATGGCCGAGCGCGCCCTGCAGCGCCAAACCGATGGCCAATCCCATCGCGCCCAGAACAGCGACAAAGCTAGTGGTCTCGACGCCAACGCTAGACAGCATGGCGACGACGGTGAACATCAGCACGGCATAGCGCGCCACCGACGCGCCGAAGGTGAACACCGTGATGTCCAGGCGATGGGTGCGTTTACCGGCGCGCAATATTGCGTTCTGCACCATGCCCGAGATGGTCCAGCCGATTATCAGGATGAACACCGCCCCGATCATTTTCAGGCCATAGGTGGTGATCACCGCCATGGCGGTCTCGACGGCGCTGGTGAGGTGCTTCTCGATCACCGCCGGGTTTTCAACAATCTGCTCCAAGGACGCCACGATAAGACTCTCTATTTGCGGGGAAGACGCGCTTCGATGGCGTCCCACACCAGGGCTTCGAGGGCGCTGCCGTCGAAGCGGTTGATCTCCTGGATGCCCGTGGGCGACGTGACGTTGATCTCGGTGAGAAAATCGCCGATGACGTCGATGCCGGTGAAGATCAGCCCGCGTTCTTTGAGCGCCGGGCCGATGATGTCGCAGATTTCCTGCTCGCGTTTTGTCAGCAGGGTTTTCTCGGGCCGGCCACCCACGTGCATGTTGGAGCGCGCTTCGCCCGCCGCCGGCACGCGGTTGATGGCGCCGACGGCTTTGCCGTCCACCAGGATGATGCGCTTGTCGCCCTGGCGCACTTCGGGCACGTAGCGCTGCACGATCACCGGCTCGCGCCAGGTGGTGGTGAACATTTCCAAAAGAGCGCCCAGGTTCTCGTCGTCGGGGCGGATGTGGAACACGCCGGCGCCGCCGTTGCCGTACAAGGGCTTGACGATGATGTCCTTGTGGTCTCGGCGGAAGGCCTTGATGTCCTCGACGTCGGCGGTGATCAGGGTCGGCGGCATCACGCCTTCAAAATGCGTGACGAACAGTTTCTCCGGCGCGTTACGCACGCTCACCGGATCGTTGACCACCAGCGTCTTCGGATGGATGTGCTCAAGCACATGGGTCGCGGTGATATACGCCATATCGAACGGCGGGTCCTGGCGCATCAGCACCACGTCCATCGTCGATAGATCCAACTCCTGTTCGGGGCCGAATTCGAAATGGTTGCCCTGTTCGCGGCGTACTTTCAGCGTGCGGGCCCGCGCGGTCACTTTGCCTTCGCGGAACGACAATTTTCGGGGGAGATAGTGATACAGCGTATAGCCGCGCTTCTGGGCTTCCAGCGCGAGCACAAAAGTTGAATCGGCATTGATGTTGATGGACTCAATCGGATCCATCTGGATGGCGACGTTCAGGGTCATCCCAAAAAGTCCTCTTTGATGTTAGTGCAGCCGCTCGCGCAGTTCCTGCACGACCTGACCGATCTTGCGGCGGTCCGGGCCTTCGGGGGCGCGGGTGATGAAGCCCTCGAAGGCTTCAACGGCGTGTTTGAGATGGCCCTGGCGCATGTGCATCACGCCGGCCTCGCGCCAGAGCCCGGCATTCTGCGGGTCGAGCACCTGCATGCTCGCAAGCGCTTCCAGCGCGCCGTCGACTTCGTTCAGTTCCATGCGGCGGGTTTTGATGTTGTTTTGCAGGCGGATCATGATGTCGCGGTTGCTCACCGGTTTGTAGTGCGCCGATTCCAGTTCCGCACCTGCATCCTGGCGCACAAGTTTGAGCAGCTCGCGCAGGCTTTGGGTTTCCATCAGCCGCCCGCCATGGAACGGATCGATGATCACGCGCCGCCCGTCGCGGCTTTCCAGACGGATGAGGAAGTGGCCCGGGAAATTCAGACCCGCCGCACCCCAGCCTTGCGCCCGCGCCGCGAAGATATAGAGAATGCCGAGCGACACCGGCAAGCCGCGGCGGCGTTCGATGACGCGCATCAGGTTGGCGTTTTCAAGATCGTCGTAGGTCTCTTCGTCGCCGGCGTAGCGGAACTCATCGACCAGCACTTTGCTCAAGGCCTTGGCCATGTCCTCGGGCGCGGGGTTGTCAGGGTCAAAGCCCAGCGCCACGCTGGCGCCGTAGACGCCTTCGCCTATGGCCTTCAGGTGCTCGCGGTAAATCTGCAGGTCCGAGGCCGGATGGTCGAAGGACGCCAGCACCAGGGCCGCCTCGGCGACGTCGATGGCATCGTCCGCAAGGGCTGCGATCTGCGCCAGAACCGTCTTGATGGTATCGACCGAGGCCAAGGGGTTTTTGCCTTCCTGTTTCAGGCATTTTTGTACGCCATCTCCGGGAAGGGCGCTATGGCCGCCACGCATCTGTAATGCGTTGCGGCAGCCAACCGCCGGTCAAAACCATGACATCGAAGCGAATGTCGCAGTCCATCAGGCCGGCATGGCGCTGAATATAGACTTCGGCGCTGCGGGCGATCCGCTGGCGCTGCGCCGGGGTCACGGATTCGGCGGCGCGCGACAATGTCGATTTCGCCCAATCCCGTGCCACGCCCGCCGGTCAAACGCCGGGCTAGGATGCGCCAGCCGGTCAAACGCAGGACAATCACGCACACCAGCTCGGCAAAACGGCCGCGCCTTTCGGCGTATTGCCGGGTCATTTTTTTGCAAGCTCCAGGGCGCGGGCATAAATCGTCCGGCGCGGCTGGTTGAGGGCTTCGGCGACGGCCGCCGCCGCATCGCGCACGCTCATGGTCTCAAGGGCGGACCGCAACGCCGCATCCAAGGCGGCGTCATCCACCACATCTTGATCGGCCGGCGCGCCGGCAACCACCACCACCACTTCGCCTTTGGGCGTGGCTTCAGCGGCGTAGGCATCGGCTAGCTCCCGCAAAGTGCCGCGGCGGATCTCTTCGTGCAGTTTGGTCAACTCGCGGCAGACGGCCGCGTCACGCAAGCCTAAGACCGCCGTCATGTCGGCCAGGCTCTCGGCCAGGCGCGGCGGCGCTTCGTAAAACACCAACGTCGCCCGCAAGGTCTTGAGACTCATCAGCGTGTCTTTACGCATCCCCGACTTCGCCGGCAGAAAGCCCGCGAACATCACCTGATCGGTCGGCAGGGCGGCCACGGTCAAGGCGGCTAACAAAGCCGATGGCCCCGGCAGCGGGATGGTGGCGATGCCCAGGGCCGCGCACTCGCGCACCAGCTTGTAGCCGGGGTCGGAAATCAGCGGCGTGCCCGCGTCGCTCACCAGGGCCACAGCCGCGCCGGCCTGCAGGCGCCCAATCAGCTGCGGGCGCACACGGTCGGCGTTGTGGTCGTGGTAGGGCGTCATCGGTGTTGTAATGCTGAACCGCTGCAACAAAACCCCGGTCACACGCGTATCTTCACAGGCGATGACGTCGGCGCCCTTTAATGTGTCCAGCGCGCGCTGGCTTATGTCGCCGAGGTTGCCGATGGGCGTCGCCACAATGTAGAGGCCTGGCGGCAACACGCCCTTCTTATTTGGGCCAGCCGATTTACTTGGTGTGTCGGCGACGCTAGGTTGGCCGCCATGTTTCTTAGGTTCGCTCTTGGGTTTTCTGGAGGACGCCGTTGCGCTCCGTTCTGACCAATCTGTTGTCATCGATGAGACCTGTTCCGGCGGCGGCCGTCGTGGGGTTGCTGCTCTTGGGCGCCTGCGCCTCAAAACCAGACTTAGCACCCAAAGCCCCCGTCCAACAGGCGCAAGCCGCTAAACCAACCTCCACCGCGCCGACGTCGACCCTTCAGGCGGCCCCTGGCGGGCGCCCGTCCGTGCTGGCGCCCAATCAATTGATCCCCGGTTTTGCGGCAGGCGCTGAGCAGTTACCCTTGGGTGCGCGCGCCACGCGGCCCTCGCCTGATGCGCAAGGCCTGGTGCGTGTCGGCATGCTGCTGCCCTTGTCCGGCCAGTCGGCCCCGGTGGGCCGGGCGCTGCTGAATGCGGCGCAAATGGCGCTGTTCGACATCGCCGACGAACGCTTTGTGCTGCAGGCCTATGACACCAAAGGCACACCGGAAGGCGCGGTTGAAGCAACCACCGCGGCCCTCGCCCAAGGTGCTCAATTGTTGCTGGGCCCGGTGTTCTCGGCCGAAGCGCGCGCCGTGGCGCCGCAAGCCGCCGCCGCCGGGGTCAACGTCATCGCCTTCTCGACCGATCCCGCCATCGCCGGCGATCATGTGTTTGTCCTGGGCTTCCTGGTGCAGGAACAGGTGCGCCAGATTGTCGCCTACGCGACATCCAAGGACCTCAAGCGCTTCGCGGTGCTGGCCCCTGACTCGGCCTATGGCCAGTCGGTCGTGGAAGCGCTGAAACAGATGGTGCCCGCGCGCGGCGCGACGCTGTCGCAGGTCGCCTTCTATCAGGCCGACGGCAAGGACCTGAACGACGTCGTGCGCCGTCTCGCCTCCTTCGATAGCCGCAAGCAGGCGCTTGAGCTTCAGAAGAACGAACTGGCCGGCAAGGACGATGAGATTTCGCAACTGGCCCTGAAGCGCCTCGAGCGGCTCGAGACCGTCGGCGAAGTGGACTTCGACACCATCCTGCTGCCCGACCAGGGCACCCGCCTCACCCAGGCGGCGACGCTGTTGCCATTCTTCGATATCGATCCGGGCCGCGTGCAGCTCTTGGGTACGCTGCTGTGGAATACGCAAGGTCTGGGCCGCGAGCCGGTAATGGTCGGCGGCGTCTTCCCGGCCCCGCCGCCGGACACCACGCGCCAGTTCTTCTCGCGCTACCGCGATTTCTACGGCCAGGCCGCTCCCGCCATCGCCACCCACGGCTATGACGCAGTTGCCTTGGCGGCGGTACTGTCCCGCACCGTCGAGACCAACAGCTTCACCGCCGAAGCGATTACGGCGAGCACGGGTTTTGCCGGTGTCGACGGCATATTCCGCTTCCTGCCGAACGGACTCTCCCAGCGCGGTTTCGCGGTCATGCAGGTGACGCGCGACGGCTCAACAATGGTGCAGCCGGCGCCGACCACCTTCGAAGCCGCGCAGTTTTAGATATTAGATCGAGGAGACTTAGGTCGAGCTGGCGGCGGCCAGCACGTCTTTCAACGTCGCTGCCGTGCGCAGCTGGTTGCGCTGGACGATGGCCGAGGGATTGTCGTTGCCCACGCCGTAGACCGCCGCGTTCCAATCCTTGCGCGGCTTGATCACCGCACCTTCGAAGGCGCCGCCGGCAAACAGGCCCGAGGTTTTGGAATAGGCCAGAATGTCCTTGCCGATATTGGTGGTGGTGGCCGCTTCGGCGCCGACGCCCAACGTTCCGATGCTCATGCCGACATTGGCGCCCAGCTTGAATTCGTCGTTCAAAACGGCGCTGACGCCCTTCTCGGTCAGGATCGAGAAAATTACCTCGGCTGAATTCATGCCGATCTGTAGGCCGATGGAGCCGGCGGTCATGCGGTAGAACGCCGGATCGCTGAAGCCGCCTTCGGCCAGGCGGCTGACCAGCACGCCGTCACCATAGGCTCCGCCCAGGATGAAGCCGGCTTTGTAGAACGAGGGAATGATCAGCACCGCTTTGGCACGGCTGAGGGCGTTGTCCATGTCGGGCTTAAGTTCCGCGCGCACGCGCTCGACCGTGATGGCGGCTTCGTCAAGCACATGGCGGGCATCGATGACGTCGTCAGCGCGCGCGGTGCGCGACATAGCCAGCGCCGCGGGCGCCAGCAACAACCCGCCCGTGACGGCACGCCGTGAAAAAGATGATGTCATCGTCCGTCTCCGTACTGCGAAAGAGGATAGCCAGCCTGAGCCTGTGCAAGAAGTGCGTCTGAAGTATGGCAATCATAGGCCCGGCGGCGGCGTTGTGCACGGGCGGGAGTGTTAACGGCCCCGGGCGACCGAATCGACGTAACGACCCTGAAACAAAGTGATGCCCAACTGCTGGCCGACCTTCACTGAGGCATCAGAATCGCAGCGCGCCAGAATGGTGCGGCCCTTTTTGCGGTCGCGGATCATCTGTTTGAGTTCCTGGCCCTGGGTCGTGCCGACATAGGCCGCCATATCCTGGCTCCAGGCCAACTTGGCGTAAGCCACGCCCAGGCGATTGGTATCGGCATAGGGGAACGTGCTCAGGTTCAGGCCGTCGATACAAATGCGGTAGCCGCGTTCCATGACGAAATCGCGCGCAAAGGCAAAGCTGGCCGGATCGGCGAAGATGTCTTCGATGCGGATCTCAAGCACCACATCCTGGCTGGACGGCGCGAAGTCGTCGTCGAAGGCCAGGAACTCTTCGGACAAAATCGTCGACACGTTGACATTGATGGAAAACCCGTCGCGCAGCAGGGTGCGGTCTTCGCGGCGGGCAATCTGCGCCATGACGCGCTTGTCGAGGGTTTGCGTCAGGTGCGAGAACAGCCACGGATTGGCGGTGATATCGGTGCGCGGCATCAGGGTCTCGCGCAGATCGCCGATGGAGACGAAGACTTCGGTGAAGACGACTTCGGGCTTGCCGTCTTCGACAAAGGCGCAGACCGGCTGGCGGCGCGTGAAGCTGGAGAGATCGACTCGCGCCAACGCCTCTTCAGCCTTGCCCAATTCCAAGGGCATCAGCGGCGTGCCGCGCTCGTGGTTGCTGCGCTGAAGCTCGCGTTCGGCGATCAGTTCCGGCAATCATTTGCGCACCGACTTTTCGGTGGTCGCCGTCTGACGCATGGCGAAGGTCAACAGCTTGTCGTAGTCCTGGGTCATGTCGAACCAGCTCGACAGCCGGTTCTTGCGCGCGTCGCTCTTGGACTTCTGCATCAGCGGATCGCGTTCCCACAGCTTCAGAAGCTTGAGCATCGCCCGCTCGGCGACCTCGGTTTCATGGCGTTCGAAGACGACCATGAGATCGGAATTGCGCAGGCGGTAAAGCCAGGCGGATCTGGTTCTGGTGAGTTCGTCGAAAACCGTTTCGGCGTTACGCAGGTTCTGCTTGTCGCGGTGTTCGGGCAAAAGGCGCGACAAATGCAGGCGGATCACGGTTTTGTTGCGGGCCGCCGGGTCCAGCGCCTTGAGGTCGTCGAGGAAGCGTGCTTCCTGGCTGTCGCCCAGAGGGTTCGTGGTGGAGCCGACGGGGGCTGCGCGTTCGTCCGACATGGCCCGCTCTTACACCGCGCGACGCACAGGCGCGGCATTGGCCGGTGCCTTGCGGGCTTTGTTGAAGGAATCCAGGAAGTGGCCCTGGAACAGCGCAATGCCGGACTTCAGCCCCCACGCGAGGGCCTTCGGTGAATCGCAGCGCGAGAGAATGATGCGGTCGGCGCCGATCTCCTGCACCATGTGGGTGGCGTTGCGCGTGCCGCCGGGGTCCATCATTTCGAGCAGTTCCGGCGCCCAGATGATCTTGGCGTAGTCGGGCTTCATGCCGGCGACGTCCAGCATCAAGAGCGTCGTGGTGCTGAGGCCGTCGATCAGGATGGCGTGGCCCATGCTGGCCAGCACGTTACGCACGTCCAGGTACATGTTGTAGTTGGTCAGCAGATCCATGGCCGTGACCTCGACGATCACCTTCTGGCCCTTCTCGATCTGGTTGATGAAGGTGCCGAAGGTCGGCGTCAGCACGGTTTCGAGATTGAGGTTGAGGCTGATGCAGGGCGTGCCGCGGATCTGCGGCGCGCGCACCACGGTCTCCAGCATGCGCAAATCCATCGTGCGGCTTAAGTCCTGAAACAGCCAGCGGTCGGCCAGCAGGTTGAGGTTCGGTGCCACCGCCCGCTGCAGATCCTGGACCGAAAGGAAGAACTCATAAAACTCGATAGCGGCCTCTTTGGTAGCGGCGTTGATGCGCAAGGCCACCTGGTCGCGCACAAAAGGCGCGACATTGGCGAAGGCGATTTTTTTCTGCACCTCGTCCAGCGCTGCCGGCGTCAGCGCGGGCATTTGCGCGGCGGCGGTCTTGGGCGGCGCGGTCTGGGATTCCTGGCGCATCTGCTGCGCGGCATGGATGGCCATGGCGGCGTCCAGCGACAGGTCGTACCAGGTGGCGAATTTGTCGCCGCCGTTCTCGTCGTCCATGGTTAGCGGATCGCCTTCGAACAGCTTGCGGATGCGGTGGAGGATGTTGTTGACGTCGCGCTGGGCGCCGCCGCTGATGATCAGCACCAGATCGTCGTTGGTCAGGCTGAACAGCTGCGCCTGGCGGCCACTTTCCAAGGTGCGGAACATGCGCGTGACGATCTTGATGCGCACGGTCGTACGATTTGGCGGCAATAGCTGCGCGAGGTGGAGATGGACCACCTTGCGTCCTTCAGGATTACGCCGCATGCGGTCGAGCGTGTCGACCAGCAACGTCTCCTGATAGCCCTTAGCGCCTTGATTATACATGCTCTTAGCTACACAACCTTTGCGGGTTCCGCGTAGGGCGAGACCCCACAGCCCGCGAGACTCCGCGCACTATAGTATATTTCGCCGCCGTCTCATGGTGCACGGTAACCATTTGGAAAAGATTAATAAATATTCTAATTCCGGCGGCCGAGAGGTAAAGACCCGCGAATGTAACGGGTCAACATTTTTGGCCCGCCACGCTGCTCACCGGCCGGCCAAGACGTGGTAAGCAGCGCCTCCGATTCCAACGCATATTCCACCGCCCCCGGGCGGGCCAAACACCAGCGCGAGGGACTTTAGTGAAACGTATCATCGTGACCGGAGGCGCCGGCTTCATCGGCTCTCACCTGTGCGCGCGGCTTCTGGCTGAAAAGCACGAAATTCTCTGTGTCGATAACTTCTTCACCGGCCGCCGCCAGAACGTGGCCCCCTTGCTGGCCAGCCCGGGCTTCGAGCTGATGCGCCACGACGTGACCTTTCCCTTATATGTAGAGACCGACGAAATCTACAATCTGGCTTGCCCGGCCTCGCCGGTGCATTACCAGTTCGATCCGGTGCAGACCACCAAGACCTCCGTGCACGGCGCCATCAACATGCTGGGCTTGGCCAAGCGCACCCGCGCCAAGATTCTTCAGGCCTCGACCTCGGAAGTCTACGGCGACCCGGCCATCCACCCCCAGGTCGAAAGCTACTGGGGCAACGTCAATCCCATTGGCCCTCGCGCCTGTTACGACGAAGGCAAGCGCTGCGCCGAAACGCTGTTCTTCGACTACTTCCGCCAGCACCGCACCCGCATTCGTGTGGCGCGCATTTTCAACACCTACGGCCCGCGCATGCTGCCCAACGACGGTCGCGTGGTGTCGAACTTCATCGTCCAGGCCCTGCAGGGCCATGACATCACGATCTACGGCAAAGGCGACCAGACGCGCTCCTTCTGCTACGTCGATGACCTGGTGGAGGGTTTGATCCGTCTGATGGATGCGCCCGACGCCGTCACCGGCCCGGTCAACCTCGGCAATCCGGTGGAAAGCACCATCCTGCAACTGGCCGAGCGGGTCATCACCCTGGCCAAGTCGTCTTCCAAGATCATCCACAAACCGCTGCCGCAGGACGACCCCACGCGCCGCAAACCCGACATCAGCCAGGCCCGCGAGACATTGAAGTGGGAGCCGAAAACCGCGCTGGATGATGGTCTGTCGCAGACCATCGCCTATTTCCGCGCGCTGCTGAAAGCCTGAGATGTACGCTAAGATACAGCCATGACCTCAACCGATTCCGACGAACTGTCTGGATTCGCAGCGCTGCTGGCGGGTTTCGCCGGCCGGCGCATGCTGTGCGTGGGCGACGTCATGGTCGACCGCTCGATTTACGGCGACGTCAAACGCATCTCACCGGAAGCACCCGTGCCCGTCGTGCGCATCCTGCGCGAGAGCAGCGAACTGGGTGGCGCGGGCAACGTCGTGCGCAACCTGGCCGCTCTCGGCGCGCGCTGCGCTTTTGTCACCGCGATCGGCGATGACCGCGCGGGCCGCGAAGTCACCAATATGCTGGCCAAGCTCGCCGGCGTTGAACCTTATGTGCGCGTATCGCGCCAACGCGAAACCACAGTCAAAAGCCGCTTCTTCAGCATCGATGGCCATCACCTGCTGCGTGCCGACCGCGAGACCATTACCACCTTGTCGCCCGAAGGCGTCGCCGATCTGTCGCGCGCCATCGCCGCTGAAATTTCGGAAGTCGACGCAGTCATTCTGTCGGACTACGGCAAGGGCGTGCTCAGCGGCGCCTTCGCGCAAGTCGTCATCACCGCGGCGCGCAATGCCGGCAAGCCAGTGGTTGTCGATCCCAAAGGCACCGACTACGCCCGTTATCGTGGCGCCACCATCATCACGCCGAACCGCGCCGAATTGGCCGAAGCAGTCAACCTGCCGGTCGATACACACGAGGCCATTGTCGCCGCCGCTGAAAAACTGCGCCAGGAGGTTGGCGTTGCGGCCGTGCTGGTGACCCGCTCGGGCGAAGGCATGACGCTGCTGTCCACCGACGGCGCCCACCATCTGCCCGCCGAGACCCGCGAAGTCGCCGACGTCACCGGCGCCGGCGACACGGTTGTCGCCACGCTTACGCTGGCGCTGGCCTGCGGTGCGACGCCCTCGTCAGCCGCGCGCCTGGCCAATGTTGCCGCCGGCATCGTGGTGGGCCGCCACGGCACGGCTGTCGCCACGCCCGCCGATATCGTCGCCGCCTTGCGTCAGACCACCATCGCCGGCGCAGACCAAAAACTCGCCGACCGCTCCCAGGCTTTGGTGCGTGTCATGGAATGGCGCCGCCAGGGGCTTAAGGTTGGGTTCACCAACGGCTGCTTCGATTTGCTGCATCCCGGCCATGTGTCGCTGCTGCGCCAGGCCCGTGCCGCCTGCGACCGGCTTGTGGTCGGCCTTAACAGCGACGCCTCGGTCAAACGTCTCAAGGGCGAAGATCGCCCGGTGCAAAATGAGTCCGCACGGGCTGCCGTGATGGCGTCGCTGTCGCCTGTCGACCTTGTGGTGATTTTCGGCGAAGATACGCCCTTGGCATTGATTGAAGCGCTCAGGCCCGACGTGCTGGTCAAGGGCGCCGATTATGCCAAGACGCAGGTCGTGGGTGCTGCGCTGGTCGAAGGCTATGGCGGCAGGGTCGTGCTGGCCGATCTGGTGGCCTCGCACTCAACCACGGCGACCATTGCGGCCATGAAGACGGCGCAGAAGAAATAAATTGAAGATACAGTTGGCTGGGGCTGGGGGCGACACGATGCGAATTCTGCGAATCCTCCTGGGTGGAGCGCTGCTGCTGGGCCTTGCCGCCTGCGAGCACAACGGCAAGAAATTTCCCGACTTCGAATTCACCGGTAAGATCTTCCCCGAAGGCCCGCCGCAGATTCGCCAGCCGGTTTTGCCGGAGATGTTGGTAGCCTGCCGCGGCCACGTTTACGTCCCGGCGCTGGGCATGAAATTTGTGTCGCGCGGCAAGCAAGCACCCGAAGAGGGACAATATCTGCGCGAAGAACGCCTGACGGCGCCTTACCGCGTCATCCCTTTCGGCGCCCGCGTCAGCATGGAACAAAGCCCGGCGCGCCTGAACGTCGAGCTTGACCGCTATAGCCGGATCATCGGCCTCTACTGCGGCTAAAATAACTTTTTAGAATCTGGGATCGACGATCGAGCCCAGCCGCTGGCCCGCCGCCAGGGCAAAGCGCAGCGTGAGCGCCTTGCGCCTTGAAGCGTGCAGCGGATGGCGCGGGGCCTCGCGCACGACCGCCGCCGAATGGGCGTCGGCGATCACCACTCCGCAGGTGGCGGGTAAGATCTGCCAGGGGAAATGCGGCGGCACGGCAAAGGAAAAGCCGTCGCAATAGGGCACATATTCCAGCCACTTGGCGTCGCCGCGGAAGTCCTCGGGCGTGCTTTTGACCTCGACCATCAGGATGGTGCCCTTGGCGTTGAGGCCGACCACATCGGCGCGCCGGCCATTGCCCAATTTGAACTCGGTCAGGCTGGCAAAGCCGGTGTCCTCGAACCAGCGGGCAACGCCCCGGGTAACGGCGGCGGTGACCACGGCCGGGGCCGCCCGCACCTGGGCGGCGCGGCGGGAGCGGGTGGTGGCGACAAAGGGCGGGCTGGAGATGTTCATCTAATGTTCCCCTCGCCGGCACTTTACGACCGGCCTTTCGGAACCGCAAGGCACCCCAAGCAGATACCCAATCCGGCTTTCTTTTGATGGCAAAATCAGTATGGTGGCGCGCGTTTTAATGCGGCGTCTCCATTTGACGGGCCCCGCGCAATTCCAAGAGGTTAGGCGTGGTCAAAGTCATCCGGGCAAAGCTGCATGGCCTCAGGGTCACCGGGGCCGACCTGCACTACCACGGCTCCATCACCCTGGATCCCGACCACTGCGCGGCAGCCGGCCTTTACCCGACCGAGTTTGTGGATATCTGGAACAAGAACTCCGGCGCCCGCCTGTCGACCTACATCATCTACGGCGAGCCCGGTTCGCGCTGCTGCGTGCTGAATGGCGCTGCCGCCCGTACCTGCCAAGTGGGCGACGAGCTGATCATCGCCTCGGCCGGCGAAGTGGAGCCAACCGAGCTTTACGCCTTGAAGCCGCGCATCCTGACCTTCACGCCCAAGAACGAAATCGATCAGCAGCTCTATTACGAAGTGTTCGAGAGCGAGACCCGCGCCTTCGATTTCCGCATTGTCGATACCAATGCCGGCCGCCCGGCCACGGCCCACAACTATGCCAACGTCGACGTGCGCGCGATCCGCGCCGAGCTCAAGGCCAAGGGCCTGTCGGACGGCGATATTGCTGATTTCGTCTCCAAGTTTTTGGCGAGATAACGCGCGCTGCATGTTACGATTCCGGCCATGTCAGCGCCGGTTCTCACCACTCTTCCGCTTCCGCTCACCACACGCCGCCTGATCATCCGCGACTACACCGCGGCCGATGCCGCCGCGGTGTCGGCCTATGTCCAGGACGCGGCCTATTGGCAGTACCAGCGCGCCGAGGCGCCGACGTCTGAACAAATCGACACGCTGATGCAGTGGGTGGTGAACGATCAGGCCATCACGCCGCGCACCATGTACTTCCTCGCCGCCGCGCGCCGCGACACCGGCGAGGTCATCGGCGAAGGCGTGCTCAAGATCATCAATCCCGCCGAACGCCAGGGCGAGATCGGTTTCGGTGTGGCGTCGAAGTTCTGGACGCAAGGGTATGGCTTCGAGCTTGGCAACGCCCTGTTGGACGCGGCCTTCCAGCACTTCAAGCTGCACCGCGTCGCCGCCCAGTGCAGCCCCGACAACAAAGGCTCGATCCGCATCATGCAAAAGCTGGGCATGGCGCGCGAGGGCCTTTTGCGCGATATCCACTACGCCCGCGGCAAATGGTGGAGCACGCTGATCTACGGAATTCTGGATCAGGAATACAGCAAGATCAAAGCGCTCAAAAAAGCCTAACGTCCCGGCCAGCCGAGGCGGTTCAAGGCGTCGGCGAGACGGCTGATGTCATGTTCGTCGACATAGACCTGGGCCGAGAGGCGCAGGATCAGTTTGTCGCCGAACACCAAGGGCCGGGTTTGGATACGCGCTTGCTCCCAGAGCGAGCGCAGGACTTGCTCGGCATCCTCAGGTTTTGCTGCACGCGCCTGCGGCAGGATGAAGGCGCGCATGGCCGCGCACATCTCAAGGCCGCTGACGGGCACGGCGCCCAAGGCCACCAGCAACGCGCTGGCGAGGGCGATAAGCTGGCGCTGATAATCGCGCACTGACGCGGGGCCCAGCCGCTGGAAGAATTTCAACGCCGCCGGTGTCGCCAGCCAGGCGGTATTGTCGCGCGTGCCGACATACTCAAAGGAGCGCGGAAAACCCATGGCGACGAAATGGCTGATGAGGTTGGGCTGTGTGAACGGCGCGACCTCGGCTGAAGCATATAGAAATGCACTGCCCTTGGGGGCGAACAGCCATTTGTGGAAGTTGGACACATACCAGTCGGCGCCGAGGGCGGTGACATCAAGCGCCAGTTGACCTACCGCATGGGCGCCGTCGATCAGCGCGCGTGTTCCGTTGATTTTCAGGAGCGGGATGATGCGTTCGACCGGCATCAAGAGTGCCGTCGGCGAGGTGATGTGATCGACGATGGCGAACTTTACCGCCGGCGTGATGGCGGCAGCAAAGCGCGCGACAATCTCGTCGCCCGTTGCGGGAAGTGGGATTTTGACGACGACAACGCTTGCGCCGGTCTCGGCGCACTTCGTATCAACCATCAAGCGCATGGCGTTGTACGTGTGATCGGTGACCAGGATCTGATCGCCGGGCGCGAAGGCAAGAGACCGCATCACCGCCTGAATGCCGCTGCTGGCGTTCTCGACAAAGGCGAAATTGTCCGCCGGCACATTGATGAAGGCGGTCATCTCGGCGGCCGCGGCGCGCAGCATCGACACGCGTCCCGTCTGCGGCATGATCTCGCCGAAGAAGAAGGAGTCGAGGTGGGACTCCATGCGCGCGCGCAGGGAGTCTTGTGCTTTCAAGACCTCAAGCGGACAGGCGCCAAAGGAGCCGTGATTGAGAAAGGCAGCGTCGGAGGCCAGACCCCAGAGCGGACGCAGCGCGCGGCCGAACTGCGTCATGGATTACCAACCGGTCGTGATGCGCTCAACCAGTTGCTTCACGGTGGGCACAAAGCCGTTTTTGTACCAGGGGTCCTGGCTGAAGCGGTAAGCGTTGTGCCCGGCGAACATCAGTTCAGTCTCGATGCTGCCGTCGTGGGCGATATTCTGCAGGGTTTTTTGGATGCAGAAGCTGCGCGGGTCGGCCTTGCGGCCGGTCGAGCCTTCTTCGTTCTGCGACCAGTTGGAAAAGGCGCAGGCCGACAGGCAGCCCATGCAGGCAATTTGGTCTGCACGGATGGTTTCGGCTTCCTCGGGGGTGACAAAAATCAGCGTCGAGTCCGGCGTTTTCATGCACTCGGTGAAGCCGTGTTCCATCCAGGTCTGGGCGCGGAACTTGTCGGCTGCGGTGACGAAGACTTCTTTCTTGCGGGCGCCGATGTTCAGCGCCATTTCGTGCGCGCCGACGGGATCGGGCGAGAACGGAACCTGGCGTTCGCTGCGGTGCTCGAGGTTGCGCAGGAAATCGTTGTGTACGGCCGACGAGTAGAACCCCGTCGGGCTGAAGCGCTGCAGGCACACGTCACCGGGCTGTAGATCGACCAGGCGCTTTTTCCAGTCTTGGGAGATCGGACTTTCCTTGGTCAGCAGCGGACGCGTGCCGAACTGGAAGGCCACGGGGCCGACCTCGGGATTGTCCAGCCAATGTTCCCACTCCGACAACCACCACACGCCGCCGGCCATGATGATCGGGGTGTTGGTGAGCCCGGCTTCGTTCATCACCTGACGCAGGGCGACGACGCGCGGATAGGGATCTTCCGGCTTGCGCGGATCTTCGGAGTTGGACAGGCCATTGTGCCCGCCGGCCAGCCACGGATCTTCATAGACCACGCCGCCCAAAAGCTCGGCGAACTTGTGATAGGCGCGTTTCCACAGCGCGCGGAAGGCGCGGCCCGAGGAAATGATCGGGTAGTAGTGGATGTTATAGTGGGCCGCGATCTCGGCCAGGCGGTAAGGCATGCCGGCGCCGCAGGTGACGCCCTGGATGATGCCTTTGCATTTATCCATCACGCCTTCGAGCACACGCTCGGCGCCGCCCATTTCCCATAGAATGTTAATGTGCAGGCGGCCGTTGTTGCCGCGGGTCTCGTGGGCGATGCGCGCCTGTTCGATGCCGCCGTTGATGGCGTACTTCACCAGTTCTTCGTGACGATCGTGGCGCGTCCGGCCGTGATAGATCTGCGGGATCGGACGTCCGCTGACGTCGTAGGAGTCGGCGTTGACGCCCGAGAAGGTGCCGATGCCGCCGGCTGCGGCCCAGGAGCCCGACGAAAGGCCGTTGGAAACAGCAACGCCTTTGCCGCCCTCAACAATGGGCAGCACTTCGTGGCCGGCAATGACGATCGGATTCAGCGCTTTCACGCGGGCGATTTACCTTACGTTGGATCGTGTTTGTGTGGAGCCGCGCCCAAACCTCAAATTTCTGAAACCGAGGTCTTTCTCCGCCGGCGGGCGATTCGCGCCCGCAATATAGGGTGCGTGGGTTCTTGATCCAAGCAACCTTACGGGGCTTTGCGGCGCGGGGCAGTTAAATAATTGAAGTATCATGTTAATTTGGCAAAAGCCGCGATCATTTCACCGGGAATATCGGTGAAAACCGCCTCAACGCCCCAGGCAAACAGGGTCTCGGCCCGCGCCGGCTCATTGACCGTATAGGCCATGACGCCGTAGCCCAGGCCGCGAATTTCCAGCACCTGGTCGCGCGTGAGGTGTTTGTGATTGGCGTTCAAGGTCGCCGCCCCGAGCAGCTTGGCCGCCTCGCGCCAGTCCTCGGGCAGGCGGTCGAAGAGAAAGCCGCGCGGCCACTGGGGCGCGATGTCTTTGGCGGCGGCCAGGGCCTGGCGAGAAAAGCTCGAGATCAGAGGGGTCGGCAGACTCGAGGGCCAGCTATCCAGAACAATCGGCAGGGCGGCGGCGGCCAGATCGACCTCGCGGCCTTTGTCGGTTTTCAGCTCCATATTGAAGCCGAGATTGAAGTTGGCAAACAGTTCGAGGGCTTCTTCGAGGGTCGGGATCATCTCGCCTTTGAATTCCGGCGCGAACCAGCCGCCAGCATCAAGCGCCGCCAGCTGCTCGAAGGTGGCGTCAGCCAAAAGGCCGGAGCCATCGGACGTGCGGTCCAACTCATCATCGTGAAAAATGACGACGCGGCCATCAAGGGTGAGGGCCGCGTCGAATTCAACCCACCGCGCGCCGTCTTGGGCCGCCCTGCGGAACGACGCCAGAGTATTCTCTGGCGCCGACCGCGGGCTGCCGCGATGGCCGATGATGCGCGGAAAGATAGCCAAGAACGCCCGCGTTAGCCGGCGTTGGCTTCGGCGGCTTCGATCTCCTTGCCGGTGACTTGGTCGATGCGCTTCATCGACAGCTTCACCTTGCCGCGGTCATCGACGCCCAGGCACTTCACCTTCACGATATCGCCTTCCTTGACGACGTCGCTTACGTTCTGCACGCGCTTGGAGGCTAGCTCCGAGATGTGCACAAGGCCGTCGCGCTTGCCGAGGAAATTCACGAAGGCGCCGAAGTCCATGATCTTGACCACGGTGCCGGTGTAGATGGCGCCCAGTTCCGGCTCCGCAACGATGTCTTTGATGCGGCGCACAGCTTCTTCCATCTTGTCCTGATCGGCCGAGGCGACGCGCACGGTGCCGTCGTCCTCGATGTCGATCTTGGTGCCGGTGGACTCTTGCAGTTCGCGGATGACCTTGCCGCCGGTGCCGATGATCTCGCGGATCTTGTCTTTGGGAACCGTCAGCGTCGTGATGCGCGGCGCGTGCTGCGCCACCGAGTCACGGGCTCCGGTCATGGCCTTGGCCATTTCGCCGAGGATATGCAGACGGCCGTCGCGTGCCTGGCGCAGGGCGATCTCCATGATCTCGCGGGTGATGGACGTGATCTTGATGTCCATCTGCAAGGCGGTCACGCCAGCATCGGTGCCGGCGACCTTGAAGTCCATGTCGCCCAGATGATCTTCGTCACCCAGGATGTCGGACAGGACAGCGAAGTCGTTGCCTTCCTTGATCAGGCCCATGGCGATACCGGCAACAGGCCTACCAAGGGGCACGCCGGCATCCATCAGCGCGAGCGAGCTGCCGCAGACGGTGGCCATGGACGAGGAGCCGTTGGATTCGGTGATCTCAGAGACAACGCGCAGCGTGTAGGGGAACGCATCGGACTTCGGCAACAGCGGATGGATGGCGCGCCAGGCCAGCTTGCCGTGGCCGATTTCGCGGCGGCCCGGGCTGCCCATGCGGCCGGCTTCACCGACTGAATACGGCGGGAAGTTGTAATGCAGCATGAAGTTCTGGCGGTATTCGCCTTCGAGCGCGTCGATGATCTGTTCGTCTTGGCCTGTGCCGAGCGTGGTGGTGACCAGCGCTTGGGTCTCGCCGCGGGTGAACAGGGCCGAGCCGTGGGTGCGGGGCAGAACGCCGACATCAATCTCAATGGGGCGCACGGTCTTGGTGTCGCGTCCGTCGATACGCACGCCGGTCTTGAGGATGTTGCCGCGCACGACGTCGGCTTCCATGTGCTTGAACACACCACCGGCAACGGCGACTTCGACAGCATTATCGCCCAAGCTGGCGATGGCTTTTTTCTTCACGTCGCCGACGGCGGCGTAACGGTCCTGTTTCACCTGGTTTTTGTAGGCTTCGGACAGTTCGCCCGCGAAACTCGCGAGCTTGGTCTTCACGGCCACGACTTCCGGGGCTTCTGGCGGAATGTCGCGCGGGTCCTTGGCGCAAGCCTGAGCCAAAGCGATGATCATCTTGATCACCGGCATCATCTGCTCATGGCCGAACGTGACGGCGCCGAGCATGATCTCTTCCGACAATTCCTTGGCTTCGGATTCGACCATCAGCACGCCTTCGCTGGTGGCGGCGAGCACGAGGTCGAGGGAGGACTTGTCCAGCTCGTCCATCTTCGGGTTGAGCACGTAGCTACCGTCGACATAGCCGACGCGGGCGGCCGCGATGGGGCCGAGGAAGGGAATGCCCGAGATGGTCAGGGCGGCCGAAGCGCCGATCATGGCAACGACGTCCGGATCGTTCTTGAGATCGTGCGACAACACGGTACACACAACTTGTGTCTCGTTGCGGTAGCCGGCGTGGAACAGCGGGCGGATCGGGCGGTCGATGAGGCGCGAGGTCAGCACTTCCTTTTCGGTCGGACGGCCTTCACGCTTGAAGAAGCCGCCCGGAATCTTGCCGGCCGCGAAAGTCTTTTCCTGGTAGTTGACGGTCAGCGGGAAGAAATCGACGCCGGGCTTCGGCGACTTGGCGCCGACGGCGGTGCACAGCACCGTGGTCTCGCCGTAGGTGACCAGCACGGCGCCGTCAGCCTGGCGCGCGATCTTGCCGGTTTCCAGGACGAGCTTGCGGCCGCCCCATTCGATTTCCTTACGCGTCACTTTGAACATCGTCATATTTTTTCTTCCTTCTTACCCCATGGACCGGCACCAGATTGTGCGCCCGGCTCACCGATGGATGCCTACCCTTGTAAGCGCATACGGTCAGAGGTTAGCGAGCCGGGATTTCGATCCCGCACGGCGTCCATATGGAGCGCCATGCACCTTAAGCAAACGAGCCGCACATGCAGCTCCTTCGTCGCGCACGCCTGGGCGCACCTGCGCTTTGGCGAGAACAGCGATAACAGTGAAACCAGAGGCCGTCGCTGTATCAAAGCCGAAACGCGCCCACTCGACTAAAGCGAGGGGCGCGAAACGGCTTCCATCGGCGTCTGGGTGGCGTGCAGGCGTTTAACGCCGCAAGCCGAGACGGGAGATCAGAGAATCGTAACGGCCGCTATTGGTCTTCTTGAGATAATCAAGCAGACGGCGGCGCTGGCCGACCATGACCAGGAGACCACGGCGCGAGTGGTTGTCCTTGTTGTGGCCTTTCAGGTGTTCGGTGAGATTCTTGATGCGTTCAGAGAGCACGGCCACCTGGACTTCCGGCGAACCGGTATCGCTGTCCTTAATGGCGTATTCTTTGATGAGCTCTTGTTTGCGATCAGCACTAATCGACATCGGGTACTCCTTAAAGTCAGTGGTTTAAAACACGGACGGGACGGATCATGCCGTTCCCGACCTCGGCCACCGCAATCAGCTTGTCCCCGCACAGGGCCTGGACCGCAGTTCCCTGCTCCAGACCAGTTTGGGGATTTCGCCTTACCACCGGCCAAAGCGCGACGGCTTGGCCTAGGGTCATGCGGCGGGCCTCTTCATCGGTCAGGGCCAGAGCCGGGATGTCGTCCAGCACGGTCTTGACCGGGAGAAGATACGCAGAATCGGCGGCTTTATGGCCCAAAACCTCCAGGTTTTCCAGGGAAATCGCCCCTTTTTCGCTGAAATTGCCGCAGACGGTCCGGCGCAGCACCGAGATATGGCCCAGGGTCCCTAAGTGTTGGGCCAGGTCGCGCACCAGGGCGCGGATATAGGTGCCCTTGCCGCACTCGACCCGGAAGCGGGAATGGTCCGCCGACGCCTGCGACTCAGGCGTGGCCAGCAGGGTAAAGCTGCGCACATCGACCGGCCGGGCGGCCAGGTCCAGGGCTTCGTTGTTGCGGGCCATGTCATAGGCCCGCCGTCCGGCGACTTTTATGGCTGAATAGTCGGGCGGGACCTGTTGAATAATGCCGGTAAAGGCGGGCAATGCTGCAGCAATTGTTGCAGCATCGGGGCGCACGTCGGAGGTGTCGGTGACCGTGCCGTCGCTGTCGTCGGTGTCGGTGGAGGCTCCCCAGGTGACCTCGAATTCGTAGGTCTTGCGGCCGTCCATCGCAAAGCTGACGGTCTTGGTGGCCTCGCCGAGGGCAAGGGGTAATATTCCTGTGGCAAGCGGGTCGAGGGTGCCGCCATGGCCGACCTTGGCGGCGTCGAGGGCCCGTTTGACGCGGGCGACTACCGTGGCCGCGGTCATGCCGCTCGGCTTATCGACAACAATCCATCCGCTGATCGGCCGGCCCTTCTGCTTGCGGCCCACCTATTCGTCCTCGTCCCGCGCTTTTTCGCCGTCGCTTTCGGGACCACCCTCGGCCCCATCTTCGCTGCCGGGCCAGATGTCGCGGGCGACCTCGGGTTTGTGTAACAGGCGCGAGATGTGCTCGGCCTCGTCGAAGGTGGTGTCGGCCGAGAAGATCAGGTCGGGGATGAACTTGAATGATACGCGGGCGGCCACTTCCCGGCGCAGGAACGGCTTCACGCGTTTCAGGCCTTCAAGGATCAAGGGCATGTTGCCGCCGCCCAGCGGCACCACATAGACCCGCGCATGGCGCAGGTCGGGACTCGGGCGCACTTCGGTGACGGTCAGGCGCACGTCGTAGAGCGCCGGGTCGCGGAAGACTTCGCGTTCAAAGATTCCGGCCAGGATGTGGCGCAGCTCTTCGCCGATGCGCAGTTGCCTCTGGCCGGGGGCTTTCGGCCGTTGTCTCGCCATGACGATTCCTTACAGCGCAGCCGGGCTGCCGCTCCGCCTAAAGCGTGGCGATCTGGCGCTCCATTTCGAAGCACTCGATGACGTCGCCCTTCTGGATGTCCTGGTAGTTGGCCAGCGCGATGCCGCACTCATAGCCTTCGCGGACTTCCTTGACGTCGTCCTTGAAGCGCTTGAGCTGCGACAGATCGCCTTCGTGGATGACGATGTTGTCGCGGAGCAGACGCACCTTGCAGCCGCGCTTGATGACGCCTTCGGTGACCATGCAGCCGGCGACCTTGCCGACCTTGGTGACGTTGAAGACTTCGCGGATGTTGGCGTAACCGATGAAGTTTTCCTTGAAGGTCGGCGCCAGCATGCCGGTCAAGAGGAGCTTCATGTCATCGGCGACGTCATAGATGATCGAGTAATAGCGGATGTCGATGCCATCCCGTTTCGCGATCTCGCGGGCCTGGGCATTGGCGCGGACGTTGAAGCCGATGATGAGGGCGCCGGATGCTTTGGCGAGCGTGACGTCGGCTTCGCTGATGGGACCGACAGCGCCGTGGATCACGTTGACCTTCACCAGGTCCGTGCCCAGCTTGTTGAGCGCGCCGGTCAAAGCTTCGACCGAACCCTGCACGTCGGTTTTCACGACGACGGCCAGCTCTTTGGCAGCGCCGGCTTTGATCTTGGCGAACATCTGCTCCATGGTCGAGCCGCCGACCGAGGCGACATGTTCCTTGTCGCGGATCTTGCGGCGGCGGAATTCGGCGACTTCGCGGGCCTTGGCTTCATCGGCAACAACAACAAAGTCATCGCCGGCGGCCGGCGTGCCGCCGAAGCCAACGACTTCCACTGGGGCCGAGGGCATCGCCGATTTGACCTGCTTGCCGTGCTCGTTGATCAGCACGCGCACGCGGCCCCACTCGGCGCCAGCGACGAAGATGTCGCCGATGTGCAAGGTGCCGCGCTGGACGAGCACGGTGCCGACGGAACCGACGCCCTTTTCCATTTTGGCTTCGATGATCGCACCTTCGGCGGCGCGGTCGGGATTGGCCTTCAGATCCAGCACTTCCGCCTGCAGCAAAATGGCTTCCTCGAGTTTGTCGAGGTTGGTCTTCTTCAAGGCCGAGACCTCGATGCACAGCGTCTCGCCGCCCATGTCTTCGACCACGATCTCGTGGCTGAGCAGGTCGGTCTTCACGCGCTGCGGATTTGCGCCCGGCTTGTCGCTTTTATTGATGGCGACGATGATCGGAACGCCCGCCGCCTTGGCATGCTTAATGGCTTCGATGGTCTGCGGCATGATGCCGTCGTCGGCGGCCACGACCAGGATCACGATGTCGGTGACCTTGGCGCCGCGCGCGCGCATGGCGGTGAAGGCTTCGTGGCCGGGCGTATCGATGAACGTGATCTTGTGGCCGTTGCTCGTGCGCACCTGATAGGCGCCGATGTGCTGGGTGATGCCGCCGGCTTCGCCGCCCGCGACATTGGCCGAGCGCATGGCATCGAGCAGCGAGGTCTTGCCGTGGTCGACGTGGCCCATAATGGTGACCACCGGCGGGCGCGTCTTCATCACCGTCGCCTCGTCGGGCCCGGTCTTGAGATTGTCTTCGACCGATGATTCGTTGACGCGTTTGACGCGGTGGCCGAATTCCTGAATCACCAGTTCGGCGGTGTCGGCATCGATGACTTCATTAATTGTAGCCATGATACCCAGTTTCATCAGCGACTTGATGACGTTGACGGCGCGCTCGGCCATACGGTTGGAGAGTTCCTGCACCGTGATGGTCTCGGGCACGATCACTTCGCGGACAACTTTATCCGTGTTCATCGGCTGCTTGAGCTGTGCCTTGCGGCGCTCTTTCTCGACGGCACGGCGCATGGAGGCGATGGAGCGGCTGCGTTCGACGGCGTCGTCGCCTTCGAGGGCGGCACCGATCGACAGCTTGCCGGCGCGGCGGCGCGGCTCGGTGCGCTTGACCATCGGCGGCTTGTGGCCGGTCTTGGCCTTGCGGCGCTTGGCGTCGTCGTCGTCTTCCTCTTCGACCAGTTCGCGGCGCACCAGCGGTGCTCCGACTTCCGGCGTCGTGCTGGTGGGTACAGCGGTGGGCGCATCGGCGCGCGCGGGGGCTGCTTCGGCGGCGGGCTCGGCGGCGGCGGGCGGCTCCAGCTCGGCGCGCAGTTTTTCTTCCTCGGCGCGCAGGGCGTCGATTTCGGCCTGACGCTTGGCGTCCTCTTCGGCGATCCGGCGGCTTTCCTCGTCGGCCTTGATGGCTTCTTGCAGCGCCTTGAGGCGGTGGGCCTTCTCGTCGTTGGTCAGCGTGCCGTGCTGTTGGACGGCGATGGTTTCCTTGGCGAAGAGTTCCGCCGTGGCTTTATCTTTGAGGCTGACCGGCGCGGATTTGACTTCTTGCACCTTACCGTCGGCGCCCATCTCGAACTGGCGTTTGCGCTTGCGCTCGACCTGAACGACCTTGGAACGGCCGTGCGAAAAGCTCTGGCGGACCTGACCGGTCTCGACCGTCTTTTTGAGTTCGAGTTTTCCGCCGCTTAAGGACAGAGGTCTCTTGGTCTTGGTGTCGCTCGGCATGCTTTCCTAACCGTACCTTCGTATTCAACTGTTCGCTTATTCAACTCTTCGAACACCGGCGTAGCGCGCGGCGTCTTCCAGCAACGTCGTCGTCAACCTGCCCGGCAAAAGCCCCACGTGTACCGCGGGTGCCTCGCGTCCCAGAGCCGTACCCATCTCAGCGCCGGTGAAGACATCCACCATTGGCACGTTGGGCGCCAGCGCAACAAACTTGCGACGCTCCTGGGGCGATCCGTCTGCCGCTTCGAACAAAGCCGCGGTGCGCCCGGTCGCAAGCTGGGCACGTACCTTCTCTGCACCGGCGGCCACCAGTCCGGCGCGGCGCGCCAAACCAAGATGATTGAGACAGCGGCGTTTCAGCAAACCTGCGACGGTATCGGCCAAGTCCGCGGCAACTAAAACATCCTTGCGCGCGGCTCTGGCGAACATCCGTTTGGACGCCGCTGTTTCTATCATAGCCCGTTGGGCGCTCAACCACAAACCCCGGCCCGGCAGGCGACCATTGATGTCGGGCACCAGGCTATTGTCGGGGCCTATAACGAAACGGATCAGCTCGGCCACCGGACGCGACTCGCCTGTCGCAATGCAGCGCCGGTTAGGTCCGGTTTCGCCGTCTTGGTCGCCGCCTTGATCCTCAGCTTTATCCCCAGCCTCTTTATCCCCAGCCTCTGGTCCGCCCGGCTGGGGGGCTTCCCCGGCCGGTGGTTCGTCAGCATTTGGCGTCGTTGGCATCGTGGCCAAGGGTATTCTTCGCCGCTCCTTGCGCGTGTCAGGCCGGCTTGGTGCCGTCGGTTTCGCCGGCCGGGAACCAATGGGCGCGGGCCGCCATGATGATGGCATTGGCCGCGTCTTCCTTCAGGCCGGCGTCGGCACCCAGCATCTCCACCAGTTCGTCGCCGGCCAGATCGGCCAGGTCGTCCAGGGTTTTGATGCCCTTTTCGGCCAGGATGATGACTTTCTTGGAGTCGAGGCCTTCGATTTCGGCATTGGCCAGGTCTTCAGACACGCCCAGCTCCTCAAGGCGCGCCATGACCTTTTTGTTCTCTTCTTCGATGTAGGTGGTGGCGCGGGCTTTCAATTCAGACGCGATGTCTTCGTCGAAGCCTTCGATGTCGGTAAGCTCTTCGAGCGGCACAAAGGCCAGTTCATCCACGGATGTGAAACCTTCGGTGACCAAGAGATGGGCGAGCACGTCGTCCACATCAAGGGCGTCGATGAACATTTTGGAGCGCGAGCGGAACTCTTCCTGGCGGCGTTCGGATTCTTCGCCTTCGGTCAGGATGTCGATGGTCCAGCTGGTCAGCTGCGAGGCCAAGCGCACGTTCTGGCCGCGGCGGCCGATGGCGAGCGAAAGCTGTTCATCGGGCACGACCACTTCGATACGGCCCGAGTCTTCGTCGAGCACGACCTTGGTGACTTCCGCCGGCGCCAGGGCATTGACGACGAAGGTCGCCGGGTCCTGGTTCCATTGGATGATGTCGATCTTCTCGCCCTGCAGTTCGGCGACGACAGCCTGAACACGTGAGCCGCGCATACCGACGCAGGCGCCAACCGGATCAATTGAGTTGTCGTTTGAAATCACGGCGATCTTGGCGCGGCTGCCGGGGTCGCGGGCGACGGCTTTAATTTCGATGATGCCGTCATAGATTTCCGGCACTTCCTGGGCGAACAACGCGCCCATGAATTCACCAGCGGTGCGCGAGAGGAAAATCTGCGGACCGCGCGGTTCTTCGCGCACGTCCATGATGAAAGCGCGCACGCGGTCGCCGTTTTTGAAATGCTCGCGCGGGATCAGTTCGTCGCGGCGGAGCAAGCCTTCCGCACGGCCCAGATCGACGATGACATTGCCGAACTCGACGCGTTTGACCAGGCCGTTGACGATCTCGCCAACGCGGTCCTTGTATTCGGTGAACTGACGCGCACGCTCGGCGTCGCGCACTTTCTGCACGATCACCTGCTTGGCGGTCTGGGCGGCAATGCGGCCGAAATCGATGGGCGGCAGCGGATCAACCAGCACGCCGCCAAGTTCGATGGAGGGATCTTTGCGCTGCGCTTTGGCCAGCGTCATCTGCGTGTTTTCGTCTTCGACGGTCTCGACGACGGTGATGTAACGCGCCAGACGAATCTCGCCGTTCTTGCGGTCGATGGCGGCGCGGATGTCGTTCTCATGGCCGTACTTGGAGCGGCCGGCCTTTTGGATGGCCTGTTCCATCGCCTGGAACACCTCTTCGCGGTCGATGCCCTTGTCGCGGGCGACAGTGTCAGCGACCTGCACCAGTTCGGGGCGCGCCATGCCAATGCTTTGAGCCATCGTCGTTCTCCAGATTTAATTCGTTATGTCGCGTTTCGCCGTCGCGGCGATCAGTTCATCGGTCAGCACCAGTTTGGCGGCGCTGATGTTGTCAAAGCCGACGACGTAATCGACCTCGTCCATGCGTATCGTCACTTTGCCATCGGCCAGACCTTCGAGGCGGCCGCGGAAGCGTTTGCGCGTATTCACCGGCGCCTTGGTCTCGAGCTTGATCAGAAAGCCGGCGTAGGTCGCAAAGTCCTTGGGCCGGGTCAGGGGGCGATCAATGCCCGCCGAGCTGACTTCAAGGTCGTATGTGCCCGACACCGGATCCTCGACGTCGAAGATCGCCGACAGGGCGTGGCTGATCTCGGCGCAATCCTCGACCGAGATCTGACTTCCATCCCGCCGGTCCGCCATGACCTGCAGGGTCCGGCGCCCGTCGCTTCCGGTCAGGGCGATGCGCACCACCTCGAAGCCCATGGCTTCCAGGGTCGGCTCTACGCGCGCTTCAAGTTGTGGCAGTCGTTCCAAAGGCCGTGCTTCCAATCCAGGCGAAGCGCCGGGAAGCGGGCAATAAAAAAAGTGGGCAATCGGCCCACTTCCCAGGGTATCAATATGGTGAAGATGGTCGTGGATATATGCCACTTTTCCTCAGTATTCAAGGGGTTTGTCACCCCCTTCGGCGGCCCTAAGGCTTTCGCGGGCGACGCGAAAAATTCAAAAAGGTCGGCGTTCTGCCCGCTGTCAGTGCCTTTTCCTCATAGCGCGAGGCAATCGAGTCGAGGGGACGAATGCGCCACTCGTCGGGGTTTTGCACTGGCCACAGGAAGTCGGGATGACGCGGCGCGTGCAGCAAAGTCCATTCGACATAGGTCGGGTGATCGCTGGCCACGCGGAATTCGCCGCCGTCCACCAGCAGGCGGGCCATTTCGTCCAGCATGGGCGTGCTGACAAAGCGTCGTTTGGCGTGGCGCGCCTTGGGCCAGGGGTCGGGAAAGGGCAGGGAGATTCGGGAAAAACTGGCGGTTTTCAGGCGCGGCAGCAGATGGCGCACGTCGTTGTCGAAGATGCGCAGATTGGTGAGCTTGAACTCCTCCACATAGCGCAGCAGCGAGGCCACGCCGTTAAGGAAGACCTCGCAGCCGATGAAGCCGACGTCCGGATTTGCTGCAGCCTGGGCTGCAATATGCTCGCCCGAGCCGAAGCCGATCTCCATCCGGGGCGCGACAGTTTTTGAGGGGAATAGAGCTGCTGGATCAATGGCTTGAGTGCCATTTTCAATTCGCAGACGCGGCAGCAGGCTCTCCAGCAGGCCTTCGCGCCCTGCTTTGAGAGGTTTGCCTTTGCGGCGGCCGTAGAACTGAATCCGGTCTGGCGGGGGTTTAGACCCCGAAGGCGGACTCAAGCTGCTCCACCAGGTCCAGGCGTTCCCAGCTGAAGCCGCCCGAGCCGTCCGGCTCACGGCCGAAGTGGCCGTAAGCGGCGGTGCGGGCATAGATCGGACGGTTGAGCTTGAGGTGCTCGCGGATGCCGCGGGGGCTCAAGTCCATCAGCTCCTGCAGCACGGCGGACAGCTTGTCTTCGTCGACGTTGCCGGTGCCTTGGGTGTCGACATAGACCGACAGCGGCTTGGCCACGCCAATCGCATAGGACAGCTGGATCAGACATTTGTGCGCAAGGCCCGCGGCGACGACGTTCTTCGCCAGATACCGCGACGCGTAGGCCGCCGAGCGGTCCACTTTGGTCGGATCTTTGCCCGAGAACGCGCCGCCGCCATGGGGTGCAGCACCGCCGTAGGTGTCGACAATGATCTTGCGGCCGGTGAGGCCGGTGTCGCCGTCCGGGCCGCCGATGACAAAACGGCCGGTGGGATTCACATAGAAGCTCTCTTCCGGGCACATCCAGCCTTCGGGCAGCACGGCTTTCACGTGTTTGCGCACGTATTCGCGGATGGTTTCCTGATCGGCCTTTTCGCTGTGTTGCGTGGAGACGACGACCGAGGTGCAGCGCACCGGCTTGCCGCCGACATATTGCAGCGACAGCTGGCTTTTGGCGTCGGGGCCAAGGAAATCGACGTCTTTGTCGTGACGCGCTTCGGCCAGAGATTGGAGGATGGCGTGGGAATAGTGGATCGGCGCCGGCATGAATTCTTTGGTCTCGTTGACGGCGAAGCCGAACATGATGCCCTGGTCGCCCGCACCTTCGTCTTTATTGCCGGCGGAATCGACGCCGACGGCGATGTCGGCTGACTGGGCATGCACGTGGCATTCCACTTTTGCATTTTTCCAATGAAACCCGTCCTGCTCGTAGCCGATGTCTTTAATGGCATCGCGCGCGGACTGGATCATTGCCTCGTGCGTAACCGAAGCAGGTACGCGCACTTCGCCGGCGAGGACGACCAGGTTTGTCGTGCACAAGGTTTCCAAGGCCACGCGGGCCTGCGGGTCCGCGGCCAAGCACAGGTCGACGATGGAGTCCGAAATCCGGTCGCTGACTTTATCCGGATGGCCTTCCGAGACGGATTCACTGGTGAACACATAATCGGTCTTGGACAAGGCGGGCTCCTGGGTGCGGGGGAATGAGGACGTATGGAAACGGAGACGGCAGGCATAAAAAGCGCCCGCCCGAGGTAAAGGAAAGCCCCGGTTTTGGCAAGAGTCTGGCGAGTCGCTCCACTATCCAAATAGCAAAACGCCGCCGGGAATTTCTTCCGGGCGGCGTTTGAAGATGACCGTAAGGTCGTAAGGCTTATTCCTCGACCGGCTCTTCCGGTGAGGCCAGGGACTTGGCCAGCTCATAGATGCGCCGGCGGACGTGATAGTCCTTGATGCGGTAGTAGGCGCGCACCAGTTCCAGCGTCTCACGCTTAGTCATGGGGTCGTTCTCGCGCGGCTCAACGTCAGGTGTCTCGACGCTCAGATTGCGCGGGCTGGCTTGGGCTGTGGCGTCGTCCATCTCTTCGAAGAAAAACGACATCGGGCAATCCAGGACGCGGCTCAGATCCCACAGGCGGCTCGCCCCAATACGATTGGCGCCGCGCTCATATTTCTGGACCTGCTGGAACGTCAGGCCGATGGCCTCGCCCAGCTTCTCCTGGCTCTTGCCCAGCAGCGTCCGGCGCAGGCGCACGCGGCTGCCGACGTGAACGTCAACGGGATTGGGTTTGCCCGAAGGCATCCGCCCGCGCGTGGAACGCGCTGTCGCGGCGTCTTCCAAGTGTTCGTCTTCCTGCGGTAAGCCCATGATGAACCCTGCTGTTAAAGGCAGTTAAAAACATATGCCTGTCTAAAACCGGTGACAACAACTCTACCGATCGTTGAGCGAGCGGGTCGTCAGCACCACTTTTTGACATAAAAGGACGCCATAATCAAACAGCTACACTACCTTTGTGTCGGTTATGAGGCCCGTCGGTTGCGCCGTCGGTAAAGTGTTAACGCCATAGCGCCAACGGCGGTTGCGAGAATTAACGGAATGAGATTGCCCAGAAAACCAAAGGGCGTCATTGCCGCCGCCGCCATCGGTAAACGTGTATCCACCACGCCGCGTTCGCCTAATCCCAACTCCGCGACGGTCCGCCCGTAGCCGTCGATGACCGCCGAAATGCCTGTATTGGCAACGCGGACCAGAGATAAGCCCTCTTCCACCGCGCGCAAGCGGGCGGTCGCGTAATGTTGGTACGGACCAGTACTCATGCCGAACCAGGCATCGTTGGTTAGGTTGAGCAGCCAGCGCGGCCGCGTCCCCGCGATTGTTTCAGGGGGGGTGACGCCGCCCGAGAAGACCGCCTCGTAGCAGATCAGCGGCGTGAAGGGCGGCAGGCCGGGCACGCTCAATGTCACGAGTCCCGTTCCCGCTGCGAAGTCGCCATAGCCGCCGGCGATTTTGTCGTAAGGGATCAGCCAGCGCAGCGGCATGTATTCGCCGAAGGGCACCAGATGCGTCTTGTCGTAGGTGGCGGCGATGGTGCCGTCGGGGGAGAGCGCATAGAGCGAATTATAAATGTCCGTCCACTTCACGCCGTCATTCAGCGCGCGGTCGGCGCCGGTGATTAGCAGACCATTGGCCGGCGCCGCGGCCGCGGCGGCGAGCCGGCGGCGTTCATCGGCATTGAGGAAGAAGGTCGGCGGCACGGCGGCCTCACCCCAAATCACATGGGTGACATCGGCGGGGCGATCCTTGGTGCTGAGGCTGACGTAATCCTGCAGCTGGGATTCCCACAAGCTCGGACGCGCGCGATCTTTCTGCGAGATGCCGGCCTGCACCAGCCGCAACTTCACGCCATCGACAAATTCGGTCTTGGCCCCGGATAGACGTACGGCGCCGCCGGCGCCCATGACCATCAGAACAAGCAGCGGGGCAGCCGCTGTCACCCAGGCGCGCTTGAAGCGCGGCGGCTGGGCGAGGACCGCCGGCATCATGGCGGCGATGACGGTGACCAGCGTCAGGCCATAGGTGCCGATGAGAGTCGTGCTTTGGACAACCGCGAGGCCGATGGGCGTGCGGGTCTCGGACCACACCGCTCCGGTTGGGTTCCACGGAAAGCCGGTGAAGATCCAACTGCGCACCCATTCGATGACCGTCCAGGCGGCGGCGAACAGCAGCACACGCAAGGCGCCGACGGCAACGCGGTCGTCGGGCATCTCATCTTCGCTGGCGGCGGGAATGAGGTGCGTCGCCGCGCCGACGACGGCGATAAATACGGCAACCGCGGCGCTCAGACCGGCGACTGCGGGATAGGCAATGGCGCCGAAGGTGTCGGCGTCGACAAAGAAGGCTTCGCTGATCCAGTAATAGCTGGTGAGAAAATGACCGAAGCCGAAGGCCCATCCGGTCAAGGCCGCCGCGCGCCAGGTCTTGCAGCCGTCGAGCAACCACATCAGCGGCACAAAGCCAAGCCACAGGGCCGGCGTGATGGAGAACGGCGCAAAGGCGAGGATGATCACCGCGCCGGCCAGGAAGGCAACAACCAGCCGCCGCCAGCCGGTCAGCCGCCCGAGCGCCCGCGCCGTCCGACTCATTTTCCGGAGGGCGCCGGATTCGGGATGCCGCGCAAACGCAATTGACGGACGCGGCGCGGATCGCCCTCGATGACTTCGAACTCAATGCCCGAGGGATGCTTGACCAATTCGCCGCGCGCGGGCACATGGCCGGCCAGGTTGATGACCAAGCCGCCCAGGGTATCGGTGGTCTCGCGTTCTTCGTCGCTGAAGATGCGGCCGAAGCGGGTTTCGAACTCGCCCAAGGGCACACGCGCGTCGGCGGCGACGGAGCCGTCGGCCTTGACCACAATCGTCGGTGCCTGTTCGCTGTCGTGTTCGTCGTCGATCTCGCCGACGATCTGCTCGACCACGTCCTCGATGGTCACGAGGCCGTCGATGCCGCCGTATTCATCGACGACCAGCGCCATATGGGTGCGCTTCAAGCGCATCTCGAGCAGGAGGTCGAGCACACGCACGGCCGGGGAGACAAAGATGATCGGGCGCACGATCTCTGACAGAATCAGCTCGGGCTTGGCCAAGGGCGTGCCGCTGCTGCGTTCGGCGACCATCACGGCGACGTCCTTGACGTGGACCATGCCGACCACGTCGTCCAGGGTGCCGCGATAGACCGGCAGGCGCGAGTGACGCTCCTTCATCAAGAGCGTCAGCACCTCGGCCATTTCGGTTTCCACTTCGACGGCGACGATGTCGGGGCGCGGCACCATGATGTCGAGCGCGGTGACCGAGCGCATCTTCAACACATTGGCCAGCAGCAAACGTTCGTTGGGATCGATGGCCGGGCCGCCGTCGGGCGGGCCTTCTTCGTTGCGCTCCTCGATCAGCTCTTCGATGACTTCGCGCACGGTTTCGGCTTCGGGATTTTCAGGCGAAAACCAGCGGCGGATGGTTTTGATCAGGCCGACGTCGCCCGTGTCTTCGGCGGTGGAAGAGCGGTCACTCATCGCGGGCGGCGTTTCTGCGTGACGGACAGGGTCGCGGGCGCGGCATAGGGATCGGCAATCCCGAGTCCGGCGAGGATCTTCTTTTCCAGGCGTTCCATAGTTGCTGCATCTTTATCGCCGTCGTGATCATAGCCCAAAAGGTGCAGAACACCATGCACCACTAGGTGCGACAAATGCGCTTTTACGGTTTTGCCTTCGGCTTTGGCTTCTTTGGCGAGCACGCCGTAGGCAATCGCCACGTCGCCCAGCGGGCGCGGCACGTTACGGGGCACGGACTCGCCAGCGTCCAGGGCCGGGAACGACAGCACGTTGGTGGCTTTGTCCTTGTGGCGGTAGAGCGCGTTCAGCTTGCGCACGGCGCCGTCGGTGGTGAGCAGAACACTCAGTTCAGCGGGCTTTTTCTGGCCGGCCGCGGACAGCGCCGCCATTGCCGCACCGCGCGCGATGCTTGCAGCGGTGCGCGGCCAGGCCTTCGATCCGACAATCACATCAATCGTCGCCGTGCTCATTCGCGATTTTTTCCCAGATGATCTTTTCCAAGTTGGGCGTCGCGCTTGTCGTAGGCTTCGACAATGCGCGTCACCAGATCGTGGCGCACGACGTCGCGGTGGGTGAAAGCCACGCGGCCGATGCCTTTGACCTTGTCCAACGTCTCAAGGGCGTCTTCCAAGCCGGACTTGGTGCCGCGTGGCAGATCCACCTGGCTCAAGTCGCCGGTGATCACCATGTGCGAGCCTTCGCCCATGCGCGTCAGCGCCATCTTCATCTGCATCGGTGTCGTGTTCTGCGCTTCATCGAGGATGATAAAGGCATTGGCGAGCGTGCGGCCGCGCATGAAGGCCAAGGGCGCCACTTCGATCTCGCCGGAGAGCAATAGTTTGGCGACATAGTCGCCGGGCAGCATGTCGTGGAGTGCGTCGTACAAGGGGCGCAAATAAGGATCGACCTTCTCGCGCATGTCGCCCGGCAGAAAGCCGAGACGCTCGCCGGCCTCGACAGCGGGGCGCGACAAGACGATGCGATCAACCGTGCCGGCGAGCTTCAGGGCAACGGCCTTTGCCACCGCCATATATGTCTTGCCCGTGCCGGCCGGGCCGAGGGCGAAGACCAGCTCAAAGTCCTGCAAGACCTGCAAATAGGTGCCTTGCGCCGGCGAGCGCGCGGCGATGTGGCGCTTGCGCGTGCGGATCGACAGGTCGGCGGCGTTATCCTGGCTGGTCCCTTGCGCGAGGCGCGCGACGCCGTCGACATCACCCATTTCCACCGGCAGTCCTTCCGTCAGACGTTTGTACAGCTGCTTCAAGGCGGTCTGGGCGCGCGCGGCTTTTTCGGGCGAGCCTTCCACGGTGACCGTATTGCCGCGGTTGTGCAGCACCACGTCCAGGCGCTGTTCGAGACGCGTGAGATTTTCGTTGTGGGGTCCCACCAACTGCTGGACCAGGCCGTTGTCGGAGAACTCGCAGGTCAGATGCGTGGCTTCGCTCATGCGCTGGCGGCAGACGTGTTTTCGCGGGCCCACACCGCGCCCAGGCTATAGGCCTCCACCGACACCACCGTGACGGTAGCGATGGTGCCGAGCAGCTGCGGATCGGCCATCACGTGCACTGCCTGCAAATAGGGACTGCGGCCGACCAGCTGGCCGGGATAACGCCCAGCGTTGGTCAGCAGGATGTCGAAGGTCTTGCCCACACAGGATGTATTGAAGGTGCGCAGCTGCGCATCGAGAATTTGCTGCAGCAGATGCAGCCGCTCGGTTTTAACTGCGTCGGAGACTTGAGGTTTCATCATCGCGGCGGGTGTTCCTGGCCGCGGGCTATAGTTGAACGAGAACGACTGCACGAAGCCGATCTCGTTCACCAGCTCCAGCGTATCGCCGAAATCCTGGTCGGTCTCGCCGGGATAGCCGGTGATGAAATCCGACGACAGCGCCATGTCGGTGCGCGCATGGCGCAGTTTGTCGACGATGCGGCGGTAGTCGTCGCGGGTGTGGCCGCGGTTCATGGCGGCGAGGATTTTGTCCGAGCCCGACTGTACCGGCAGATGCAGAAAGGGCATCAGTTGCGGTACGTCGCCGTGGGCGGCAATCAGGTCATCATCCATGTCGCGCGGGTGGGATGTGGTGTAGCGGATGCGCCATAGGCCGTCGATCTCAGCCAGGGCGCGGATCAAGCGCGCGAGATTCCAGCTCCGCGTTGACTCGCGCGGGTCTGCGCCGTGATAGGCGTTGACGTTTTGCCCGAGCAGCGTGATCTCGCGCGCACCGCCCGCCACGAGGCCGCGGGCTTCGCGCAGGATATCGGCGGCGGGGCGCGAATACTCGGCGCCCCGGGTATAGGGCACGACGCAGAAGGTGCAGAACTTATCGCAGCCTTCCTGGATCGACAGAAACGCCGTCGGCCCGTCGGCCTTGGGCGCCGGCAGGAAATCGAACTTCGGTTCGGCGGGAAACTCGGTGTCGAGCACGTGTTCGCCGGCCCGCGCTGCGCGCGCCACCATCTCGGGCAGGCGGTGATAGGTCTGCGGACCCAGCACGATGTCGACGAAAGGCGCGCGCGCCATGATCTCGGCGCCTTCGGCCTGAGCCACGCAGCCGGCCACGGCGATGATCATGGTGCCTTTGGTTTGTTTCAGAGGCCGGATGCGGCCCAAGTCGGAGAAGACCTTCTCGGCGGCCTTTTCGCGGATGTGACAGGTGTTGAGGATCACCATGTCGGCGTCCTCGGCGGTCTCGGCAGGGCCGTAGCCCAGGGGCGCAAGCACGTCGGCCATGCGCGCCGAATCATAGACGTTCATCTGACAGCCGTAGGTCTTGATGAACAGCTTCTTGCGGCCAGGCAGTTCCACAGCGTCAGCCATAAACGGGTCTAGGGGTCCTTCTTCGCCAACAGGTACTTAATGCGGGGCCCGGCCATAGGTCGCGGACTCCAAGAGGGGATTTCATACTCTATTGCAGGCCCCAAAATCAAAGTCCTTTATTTTCAATGACTTAGACAGAAGTTTACAACGCGGAGCGCCCCGCCAGCAGGCTGGCCATGCCATTGCGCACCACTTTGTCGCAGTGGGCGGCCAGGGCTTTGCGGTTGGTGAAGTCGGACAGGGTCACAGGCTGATGGAAGGTGACTTCCACCGTCAGCTTGCCCAGCTTGGCCAGGAACCACAGGTGCGGGACCATCTCCATATCGCCGTACCAGGCGACATAGGGGCGCCAGCCCACGCCCAGCGGCAAACCGTTGAGCCGCGTATAGGCGATGGAGACCGGTTGGACCGCGATGTTGTGCAACTGGCCCTTGCCATCAGCCACGCGGCGCTCGGCGACGGTGAACAGCGCGCTCTTGAAGGGCTTCATGCGGTTGCCGTCGCCGGAGGTGGATTCCGGAAACATGATCAGAGTATCGCCATCGTCGAGACGCTGCTGAATCTGATCGCGCGCGCTGTCGGTGGCGCTGCGGGCGCGGTCGATGAACACGCTGCGCCCGGCCTTAGCCATCAGGCCGAACACCGGCCAGCGCGCGATCTCGGCCTTGGCGATGAAGTCGCCGGCGATCAATGAGCCCAGGGTGACGATGTCGTAATAGGAAATGTGATTGCTGACGACGAGATGCGGCTTGACGGTACTTTGCCGCCCGCGCACGACGACACGCAGGCCTAGGATGCGGCGTAGCACGCGGTAATACCAGCAGCGGAAAGGCGCCGAGTTGACACCAAGGCCGTTGAGGCTGGCCGAGATCAGCGTCGCGAGCAGCGAACAGATGAGAAATCCGCCCAGGCGCAGAAACGCAACCGCGGTGCCGATAGGCGTGGCCGGTAGCGCGGGTTCGGGCTCGCCCAAAACTTCAGACGGCAGAACGTCAGCGAGCGTGTGCACCGGTTCCGCGCTCCCAGACTTGAAATGGATGAGACGATTAAGACGCGCGCTTGAACGACGCCGTGCCGTGATGTCCCGCGTGACGCTCGGTCAGATCGTAGTGGCGGGTATAGCGCCCGGCGATCATCTCTGTCTTGACGATGATGCAGACGTCGGTGGTGTTGAACTGATGATCGACCACGGCGCCGTCGCCGATGAAAGCGCCGACACGCAAGTAACCCTTCAACAACGGCGGTAAACTCGCCAAGGCGCGCTTCGGATCAATTGCCTCTTTCGGCAAAAGGTTCATGTTGGTGAAGCGGTCGGGCAGCGCCTTGGTGCGGATGGCTTCGGGCGCCAGATGATAGTGATAGAGGTAGGACAGCTGCATCGCCAGCTGCTCAGGATCAGTGCCTGGTAAACTGGCGCAGCCGAACATCAGATCGACGCTGTGCGCATTCAGGTATTCGGCGATGCCGCGCCACAGCAGATTCAGCGTCGCGCGGTCGCGGTAGGCGGCGTCGACGCAAGAGCGGCCCAACTCCATGATCACGCCGGAGTAGCCGGTCAGCTTGCTGATGTCGTATTCGGACGAGGAATAGAAACCGCCGGCGGTGCGCGCGTGTTCGCGGCGCATGATGCGGTAGGTGCCGACGACCTGGGTTTCATAGGGGCGCTGTTGATCGACCACAATGAGGTGATCGCAGGCGGCATCGTAACGGTCGAAATCGCGCTCGGTCGCGGCCATCTCGGGCAATGGATGCGCGCCCATCTCGTTGTAGAACACGCGGTAGCGCAACGCCTGCGCCGCGTCCAACTCATTAACCGAACTTGCAAGGCGGATGATTTGGTTGCCGGCGACAACCGGCTCGAAGGTGTGGGCGGACTCGCGCGTGAACAATGTGCCGGCGGTGGTGAACTCGGGAGCCGCGCTGTGTGTCTCGCGCGAGGGAAGTGAGGCGCCTGAGAGAAGCGTCTGATTGGCAGTCTGGGGAAATAAAACCGTCATGCTAAATCCGCGTCCCTGTCTGTTACGGCTGCGCTTGCGTCGTCCCAGAAACTGCAGCGTCAGTTGAAGTGTGGACTTCAAGGTCGAGGTGGTTTTGCGGCTCAGTGACACCGTCGACCGTAGCGTCGATCTTGTTAATCCGCGGACCGTCATAGGAACTCCCAAGGCGACCCGCTCCTGCCATAATACGACAATACAGTTACGAATTTATGACAGAAAGCGCTAGAGCCTTCCGCCTACTTATCGGAAGACTTTAGCCGCAGAGCCACAATATGTCGTGTTATCGTTCTGTTTCTTTTTCAGAATCGATGGGTACGACGAACAGTTCGAGGCGGTGCCCTACAAGTTTGTAACCATGGGCCAGCGCAATTTCGTGTTGCAGGCGCTCGATGTCGTCGTTGCGGAACTCGGTGACCTTGCCTGAACGCATGTCGATCAGATGGTCATGGTGGGTCGAGGGCGTTTCCTCGTAGCGGGCCCGGCCGTCGCCGAATTCATGGCGTTTGACGATGCCGGCATCCTCGAACAAGCGCATCGTGCGGTAGACCGTGGCGATGGAAATCCGCGAATCCTCGGCGGCGGAACGGCGGTGCACCTCCTCGACGTCCGGGTGGTCATGGGCGTCGGACAGCACGCGCGCGATGATCCGGCGCTGCTCGGTCATCTTCATACCTTTTTCGGCACAGATTTGTTCAATATGCGACACTGCTTCCGCCATAAGTTCAGCCATACCATTTTTCGAGAGGGGGCTTCCGCAGGAAGCCCACGCCAGTTTCCCATCATAGAGCCCCGGCTCCGGGCCTGAAAGGCAAGGCGACGGCTCGGATGATACTATTAATACTTGCGCCGCGTAAACGCGGGCATTGCGCGAATTCCAATGTTGTTTGAGGCCCGGCTATGCTCAAAACTCCAGGCATGGATTCGCCCCCGGACTCGGCTACGACCGCCTACTTCATCGACATCACAGCTGATGTGTGTCCGCTGACCTTCGTCAAGACCAAGCTCTTGCTCGAGAAGATGCCGGCCGGCGCTATCGCCACCGTGCGGCTGAAGGGGGCGCAACCGCTCGACAATGTGCCGCGTTCGGTTAGGGCCCACGGCCACGACGTGGTCTCGCTGTCGCCGGAAGGCGATGCAGCCGCGGACCCGCGCCAGCCGCATTTGCTCATCATTCGCCGCCGCTGAGCGACCGTCGCATCAGCACGGCGTCGACCGTGCGGTTTTTGTAGTAGCCGGCGCGCCGGCCGCAGACCGCAAAACCTGCGCGCGCGTAAAGGGCGAGTGCGCCGGCATTGTCGGCGGCGACCTCAAGAAAAAACTGTGCGGTATTCCCCGCAGTCAATGTCGCGCCGGCTTCGCCTATCAGTCGCGCGCCCAAGCCCTTGCGCCGATAGTTGGGCGCGACCGCCAGGGTCAAAATCTCGGCTTCATCGGCGACCACACGCACCAGGATGAATCCGGCGGGCTCGGCCCCTTCGCTGACGATCCAGGCGCCGACGCCGGGCTGGCGCAGCAAGACGTCGAATTCCGTCGGGCTCCAGGGCGCGGGAAAGCTGCTCGCATGCAGCGCCGCCAGCACCGCCGCGTGCTGGGGACTCGCGCGCATCATGGCCGCACCATCATGGCCTGAGACGTCCGCCATGCTGGGGCAGCGCCGCGTCGGGCGCGCGCACGTAGACCGGTAACGGGCCGCCTGAAACTGGCGGGCGCGTGGCGGCGATGGCCGCGATCACCGCCGGATCGGGCAAGGCGTCGGCCGCAGATAAAAGCGCGCGGGGTCCCAAAGCAGCGACAGCGATTGCCGCCGCATCGCCGACGGCACGAACGGGGCCTAGTGCAACATATGCGGCCAGATCGGCCGCCGGCATCACTTGCACCGCGCCAAGCTCGGCCAGCTTGGCGTCGAAGATCTGCACGTAAAGATCGCCGCGCTTGGTGTCGACCGCGGCTAGGATCTGCGTTCCCGCCTTGCGCTCTTCCTGGGGCACGGCCCCGGCCAGCGCTTCGGTCGTCATGACGCCGATGACGGGTTTGCCCGCCGCCAAGCCAAGCCCGCGCGCGGCGGCAAGGCCCACGCGCACGCCTGTGAAGGAGCCGGGGCCCACGGTCACGGCGATGCGGTCGAGATCGACATAAGCGACGTTGGCTTTGGCCATCACCGCCACGATCATCGGCATCAGCGCTTCGGCCTGGCCTTGCGCCATGGTTTCCCGCGCCGCGCTCAAGACTTCGCCGTCGCGCCAGACGGCGACGGAACAGGCGGCGACGGTGGTGTCGAAGGCCAATATCAACATGAGAGGATCAGCATGAGTATAAAGGCAGTCGCAATTGATGTTGGACGTGACAAAGGATTGGCAGGATATTCGCTAACGCAAACCTTCGCTACGGATGATGGCCACATGACTCTCGTTGAAATCGCCCCGCCTGCTTTTGACGTCGATATCTTCATTGCCTATGCGACCGACCAAAATTTCACTGGCAAGCCGGTGTATGGGCGCCCCGGCTGTTATCTGCATCCCGATGCCGCTGAATGCCTGGGCAAGGCCATCGACCTTGCGCGCAGCATGGGTTTGCGCTTCAAGGTCTTCGATGCCTTCCGCCCGTCCGAGGCGCAATGGGTACTCTGGAATCATACGCCGGACCCCGAATTCCTCGCCGATCCCAGGCGGGGCTCGCCCCATTCCATGGGTGTCGCGGTTGATCTGACACTGATCGACAGTGCCGGCACAGAACTCGACATGGGCACGGCCTTCGATGCCTTCACGCCCCGTTCTCATCATGGCGTGCTTGATATCTCCGCCGAAGCGCAGCGCAACCGCGCGATTCTGTTGGGTCTCATGACGGCGGCCGGCTGGGATTTTTACCGCAACGAGTGGTGGCACTATCAGCTGTTCAGTCCACGCGGCCGCTACGAGGTGCTGAGCGACAAGGTGCTGGCGCAACCGATGATGGCCTAGGCGAGAATCTCCGCCACCGACTTCGGCTTGCGCGCGGCCCGCAGGGGCCCCCGCTGAATTTCCAAAGCCAGATGCAGCCATTCGGCAGCTTTGTCGGTGTCGCCGCGCTCGCGCCGCTCGACGTCGGCCAGCAGCTGTGCCGCGCGGGCGCGCACATCGGGCGCCGCATCGGCGCCGGTCAATCCTGACAAACGATTGCGCGTCTGGCCCCAAAGCTCAGCTTCCAAAGAAGCTGCAGCCACGGCCAGGCGGCTTTCCGGATGATCAGGCGCGGCTTTGGCCAAACCATCAATGCGCCGGGCCCAGTCGAGGGCGGACTCCCCCGGCACCAGCGTACGATAAGCCGACAGCAGATCAGCGGTGGGTTTGACCGCCCAGGCGCGTTCGACGGCACCGGCAGCTTTTTTGCCTTTGCCTTGCGCGGCCAGCGCTTTTGCAAAAGCGCCGACGGCGGCCTGGTTGGTGTCGTCGATGTCCATGGCTTTCTTGGCGGCATTGGCAGCGCCCGGTGCATCGCCGTGGGCCAGGGCCGTCTGGGCCTGCAGCGTCAACAGGCGCGACTTCAGGCGTTTGAACTCGGTCGGTGAAAAAGCCTCGCGGGCGAGTTTTTCATCGAGCACGGCCAGCGCTTCGCTCCAGCGTTCGGTCGCGATTTCCATGTCGAGGGCAATGCGCAAAGCCCAAGCCGGCGCATCCTTGCGGGCGAGCGCGCGGCGCGCGTGGGTCAGTGCACCGGCGACATCGCCGTCGCGGATGGACTTGTCGGCCAGGGTGCGCAGGCCGGCCAGTTCGGTTTCGGGCCGGTTCAACAGCGTCTCGGCGGCCTGCTGTATGTCGGCGGCATCGCCCGCGAGAACGGCGGCATCCTTGCGCAGCAGCAGCACCGCCGGGTTGTCGCCCAGCAATTTGCCGGCGTCCTTGGCCAATTTCTTGGCTTGCTGGCTAAGGCCGGCCTGCACGGCAGCGAAGCCGTCGCCCAGGCTGACCAGGCCGCGCTTGAAACGGCGCTCACGTCTGGCTGAGGTGAAGGCTTGCACGCGGCCGCCCAAGAACGCGATCAGGCGCGCAATCAGCAGGATCACGACGACGGCGGCAATGACTGCCGTGATCAGCACGCCGACCGAGGTTTCGATCTGCCAGCCGCGCCAGGTCATGCTGACGACACCCGGATCGTTGGCCAGCCAAACAGCACCTGCGGCGAGCAGGGCGACGATGCCGACAAAGAGAATAAGACGCGGCATATTCTAGTGCCTGTTTGGCGCAGCCGGCGCCGGTTCGGCTATTTTCCCGGCCGCGGCGACCGCGGCCACCGCCCGCGTAGTGGCGTCAGACGCCGCGCTTTCGGCGACGACGCGGGCCTTGGCGTCGCCAAGCCAGCTGGCGGCAGCCGTAGCGGCAGCGCCCGACAGCCCGTTCATTTCGCCGACAGCCGCCGGCAGGTCGCCTTCAGCCAGGCGCTTTTCGGCGCGCGCCAGAACGGCGGCGGTGCCGGTGCCGGCTGCGTCGCCATCGAGGCGGCGCACGGTGACGATGGCCAGCATGCGTTCGAGGATGCGCCGGTACCAGGGCGCGGTGTCGTCGGGAATGGCGCTGGCGCGCATGGCCGCCGCCGCCGCCGGATTGAACCGGCGCTGCAGCTCAGCCAGGGTCGGCAGGCCGCGCGCCGCGGCTGCGGCAAAGCCCGCGTCGTCGATGGTCATCGCACCGCTGCGGGCGGCGAGGGCTTTGGCGGTTTCAAGCTCAAGCGTGAAGGAGTGACCCGCCAGCACCGCTTCGCGCCATTGGGCAACAGCCATCAGCAGCGCGATGTTGGTGCTCTGTTCGATCATGGTGCGCCGGGCACTAGTTTCGAGACTGGTCACGCGGTCGGCCAGGGCCAGCACGCTGTTGGCTTCGGCGCTGCGGCCCTCCAGCATGTTCATGCGCTTTGAAAGATCTTCGAGGCGCGCCGAATTGCCGATTGCGGCCTCCAAGGTTGCAAGACGCGCGCTGACGGCGGCCAGCTGCTTGGCCTGACTTGAAAGGCTATCGCCCATGGAGGTGACGGCGCCATCGCTCGCACCGCCGGCGCGGCCTTCCAGGGCGCTCAAGCGCTGTGCCAGCTCTTGCTTGGCTGCGCCGAGCGCTTCGGGCGTGACGGTATTGACGGCTTCCTGCTCCAGCACGGCGACGCGCGCTTTCAAGGCGGTGATGTCGCTTTGCAGCGTCGCCGGCGTATCGATGGTTGGTGAGGGAGCTGCCGGCTGATTATTTGCCGTGGAGGTCAAACGCGGCATCAGGCGCGAGCCAACTCCAACGGCAGCAGCAGCCGCGATGACCAGCACGACGAAAATTATCAAGGGCCGTCCGCCGCCCGCGCGCTTTGGCGCGGGCGGGGTGACGCGTTCGGTCGTCTCAGGTTCGGGCGGCGGCGGATCTCGCGGCGGATCCCGGGGCGGCTCGCTATGGCCGAGATACTTAAAGCGCTGGCCGTGGGCGCGTTGATCGGCCGCATCCTCGGCCAACAGGCGGGCGGCCCGTCCGCCGCCGCGCGTTACGGGCTTGCCATCTGAGGCTGGCGTTTC
>CANJPG010000021.1 GCA_947476065.1 Fidelibacterota bacterium | reverse complement strand
TGTTCTGCTCGGCCGGGGTAGGTTTGTTCTCGGGCGGTACGCAGCGCACCGCATTGGTGATGCGGCAGTCGACCAGAGTGAGGCCGTCGTCGGGCTCGGCGAGGTAGGTGCCCTTGGCCCGGCCAAATTTGAGCAGGCTGGGGTATAAGAGCTGCCCGGCATAGTCGCCGGTGAAGGGCCGGGCTGTCCGGTTGGCGCCTCGCAGCCCCGGCGCCAGACCGATCACCAGTAGGCTGGCGGTGAGGGGGCCAAAAGCCGGTACGGCGCCATTGTGCCAGTCGGGAAATTGCTTACGGTTGGCATCCCTGAACCCCGCCAGGCGCGGACACAGCCGGCAGTCCTTGGTAGGGCCTTCGGCGGGTGCCGCCGGCAGGTTGGATTTTGGAGATTTCGGCACGTCTGAATTTCTGATTAAATACAGTTATTACAGATAATTGATATAAATATATAAGGTAATAGATTATCTATTTGCGCAGGCCTATTTCATAAGCCGACGACCCTAGTGTCGCCCCGGGGAGAGAGCAAGCAGCAATGATCCTGATCGGCCTTGGGGCGAACCTGCCCAGCCGCTTCGGCAACCCCGTCGCGACCTGCGAGGCGGCGTTTTCGGCGCTGGCCGCTTTGGGGGTATCTGTGCTGGCCCGGTCTCCCTGGTACGAGACCGCCCCGGTGCCCATGTCCGACCAGCCCTGGTTTGTGAACGGCGTGGCAGCGGTGGCCACCGACCTCGACCCGCCGGACCTGCTGGCAACCCTCCATCGGGTGGAAGCCGACTTCGGCCGGGCGCGGACGGTGGCCAATGCCGCTCGTCCCCTGGATTTGGATCTGCTGGCCTACGGCGATCTGCTGCGCGAGGAGCCGCCCCCGATCGTGCCCCATCCGCGCCTGCATGAGAGGGCCTTTGTCCTTCTGCCGCTGCGGGACATCGACCCCCACTGGCGCCATCCCAAATCAGGTCTGACCATCGACGCCCTGATTGCGGCCACGCCCCCCGGACAACTCATCCGCCGGGCGCTACCTTAGGGCTTGAGCCCTCGGCCAAAGCCACGTAAATAAGCCCCTCTTTCGCACGGCCAAACCCGTTCCTATGTAAAGAGGGACGGGCTTAGGACATTGACCCGATTATTGAATTCGCGCACTGTTCTGCGCAGCACAGTAAGGAATAGCCCATGGCCCGCGTAACGGTCGAAGATTGCGTCGAAAAGGTCACCAACCGGTTCCAACTGGTGATGGTGGCGGCGCAGCGCTCCCGTGAAATCTCCGCCGGCGCCGAGCCGCGCCTGGACCGCGACAACGACAAGAACCCGGTCGTGGCCCTTCGCGAAATCGCCGACGAAAAGGTCAGCCCTGACGAACTCTACAATTCGATCATCCAGGGTCTGCAGCGCCATGTCGAAGTCGATGAGCCGGAAGAAGACGGCTTCGACGCCATGGCCTCGAACCCGGAATTCGCCGGCATCGCCAGCCAGATGAGTGAGTCGGTGGCCGCGGCCGCCGGCATGAGCATCGACGAGAGCGAGGAAGAAGAGGAAGAGCCCAAGGCCACCGCGGCTCATCCCAAGGTTTCCTACGAAGACGTCGACGACAGCGAGCCCAAGGCCTAACGAAGGAACTGATGCAGAGCAGCGCGCCCGTCGAACATCGCTCACCCGCGCGCCACGCCGACACCGCTTCCTCGTCGCGCCGTCTCTTCCACTCGCCTGAACTCCACCGTGTGAGGTTGTCGCCATGATGCGGCAATTCGAACTGGTCGAGCGCGTCAAATCCTACGACCCGGACGCCGACGAGGACGCCATCAACCGCGCCTACGTCTATGCCATGAAAATGCATGGCATGCAGAAGCGCGCTTCGGGCGACCCCTACTTCTCGCACCCCATCGAGGTTGCGGGCATCCTGACCAACTACAAGCTCGACACCGCCTCGATTGTCACGGCGCTGCTTCATGACATTGTCGAGGACACCACCGCGACCCTTGAAGACGTCCGTGATCTGTTCGGGGACGAGGTCGCGCGGCTGGTGGACGGCGTCACCAAGCTCGCGCGCATCCAAATCCAGAACATGGAGGAAAAACAGGCCGAGAACTTCCGCAAGTTCGTGCTGGCCATGTCCGAGGATATCCGCGTGCTGCTGGTCAAGCTGGCCGACCGCTTGCACAACATGCGCACCCTCAACTTCATCACCGATCCGAAGAAGCGCCGTTCAATCGCCATGGAGACGATGGAGATCTACGCGCCGCTAGCCGAACGCATCGGCATGCAGGAGGTCAAGACCGAGCTCGAGGACCTGGCCTTTGCCGAAATGCACGCGGAAGCGCGGACGTCGATCCTGGCCCGCCTCAAGTTCCTCGAACTCCACGGCGGCGACCTGGTTGTGAAAATCATGGACGAGCTTGACCAGGTCATGCGCAAGGCCGGTATCGAAGGCTACATCTCGGGCCGCGAAAAGACCGCCTATTCGATCTGGCGCAAGATGCAGATCAAGGACGTCAGCTTCGAGCAATTGTCCGACATCATGGCCTTCCGCGTCATGGTCGACAAACCCGAGGACTGCTACCGCGTGCTGGGTGTTGTGCATACGAACTATCCGACGGTGCCGGGGCGCTTCAAGGATTACATTTCAACACCCAAGCGCAACGGCTATCGCTCGCTGCACACCTCGATCATCGGACCCCAGCGCCAGCGCATCGAGATTCAGATCCGCACACATCAGATGCACGAAGTCGCCGAGCTGGGCGTGGCGGCGCATTGGCGCTACAAAGGTTCCGATCTTTTTGGCGACGACAGTTCGGTCAAATCCGTCGAAGGCCGACAGTATTCATGGCTGCGCGAATTGCTCGATATTCTCGAGCACGCCCAGTCGCCGCAAGAATTCCTTGAGCATACCAAGCTCGAGATGTTCCACGACCAGGTGTTTTGCTTCACGCCCAAGGGCGATTTGATTGCGCTGCCGCGCGGCGCATCACCGGTGGACTTTGCCTATGCGGTGCATACGGAAGTCGGCAACACTTGTGTCGGCGCCAAGGTCAACGGCCGCATCGTGCCCTTGCGCACACGCCTGCAGAACGGCGACCAGGTCGAGGTCGTGACCTCGAAGGCGCAGAAGCCGTCACCCGAATGGGAAGGCTTTGCCATCACCGGAAAAGCCCGCGCCCACGTCCGCCGGCGGGTGCGCTCCGAGGCGCGCACCGAGTACATCAAGCTCGGCAAGGAAATCCTCGAAAAGACCTTCGCCAAGGAAGGCTTGGCGCTCGCCGACAAAGGCTTAAGCGGCGTGCTCGACAAATTCACGTTGGAGACCCTCGACGATCTTTACACCAAAGTCGGCGAGGGGCGACTGGTGGGACGCGAAGTGCTGGTGGCGGTGTATCCCGGCGCCCGCATGGACAGCGACGACAACATCGTCAATCTCTCGCAAGCGCGCCTCAAGCACAGCGAGATCGGCGGCGCCATTGCCATCCGCGGCCTGACGCCCGGCATGGCGGTGCATGTGGCCGAGTGCTGCCATCCGCTGCCCGGCGACCGCATCATCGGCATCCTCACCGAGGGCCAGGGCATCGAGGTTCACACCATCGATTGCGAACAGCTGGAAGGCTACACCGATCTGCCCGACCGCTGGGTTGACCTCGCCTGGGACGCCGACAAAGACCAGGACATCCACATCGGGCGCATCAATCTTGTGGTTGCCAACGAACCCGGCACATTGGGGGCGGTGTGCATGGTCATCGCGCGCAATTTCGGCAACATCTTCAATCTGAAGTTCTCGAAACGCTCGAAGGAGTTTTTCGAAATGAGCGTCGATATCGAAGTACGTGGCGTCAAGCACCTGACCAATATCATCGCGGCGCTGCGTGCGACGCCGGCTATTAATTCGGTGGAGCGCGCACGCCGCTAGGGGAGTGCCTGGGAGGCATTTCCGCAACACTTACCTGCGCTTTTCGTTAGACTTTGGCGTGCGGCCCTTGCGCGCGCCGCTCCACCAGGCAAGATCACCCTTATGTTCCAACGCCGCGAGCAACTCTCCCTGCTGTCCAAGGCCGGCCATATTTTTTGGCCGCGCATGGGCTGGCGGCGCACGTTGTCCTACTTCTGGCATCGCCTGCAGCGCATTCCCGGCACGCCCTCCAGTATCGCGGCGGGGTTCGCCTGCGGCACGGCCATATCCATGACGCCCTTTTACGGCACGCACATTGTCACGGCGGGACTGCTGGCCTGGGCCATACGCGGCAATATCTTTGCCGCCGTGCTCGGCGCCCAGCTGGCCAATCCCTGGACCGCGCCGCCCCTGTGGTTCGGCGCCTACTACATGGGTGCCTGGATGGCCGGCCTTGATCTCGCGGACCATCCGCCCAACTTCATCGCGATGTTCAAGGGCCTGACGGAATCGACGCTTAACCTCGATGGCGCGATGTTTCGGAACCGGGTATGGCCTATATTCTGGCCGATGGTGGTGGGCAGCATACCGATGGGCATCGTGGCGGGCGTGGTTTCCTATTTTGCGCTGCTGCCCGTCTTGAAGACCGTGCAGGAGCGCCGCCTGGCGCGCCGGACCCGCAAACGCGAGGACACTGTCCCCATGCCGCCCGCCGGCGTGGATGTCTGAAGGTTCGTGGGGCAATGACAAAACTGCGTCTGGGTGTGAACGTCGATCACGTGGCGACCGTGCGTAATGCGCGTGGCGGACCGCATCCCGACCCTGTGCGTGCCGCCCTCATGGCGGCCGAGGCCGGTGCTGATGGCATTACGGCCCACTTGCGCGAAGACCGCCGGCATATTTCCGACGCAGACATCGAACGCCTGATGGCCGAGCTGAGCGTGCCCTTGAACCTGGAAATGGCGGCGACGGAAGAAATGCTCGTCATCGCCTTGCGCCATAAACCCCACGCCGTCTGCATCGTGCCGGAAAAGCGCGAGGAACGCACCACCGAGGGCGGCCTCGACGTCGCTGCCGGTCACAATCATCTGGCGCCTTTCGTGCGTCGCCTGTCCGATGCGGGCATCCGCGTCTCGATGTTCATCGAAGCCGAAGCCCGCCAGCTCGACGCCTCCAAAAGCCTGGGGGCGCCGGTCGTCGAATTGCATACGGGTGCTTATTGCGAAGTACCGTCGGGACCAGAGCGGGAGCGTCACTTGCTGCGCCTGCAGACAGCGGCGGCTCATGCCGTCAAGATCGGTCTGGAGTGTCACGCGGGGCACGGCCTGGGCTATGATACGGTCAAGCCGGTCGCGGCGATCGCGACGCTGGCGGAACTCAACATCGGACATTTTTTAGTGGGCGAGGCGATCTTCACCGGCTTCACACAGACCATCCAGCGCATGCGCGCCCTCATGGATGAGGCGCGTTCATGATTCTCGGGATCGGCAACGACTTGATCGATATCCGCCGCATCGAAAAAACTATTGCCCGCTTCGGCGAGCGCTTCATCCAGCGGATCTATACGCCCACCGAACAAAAGAAAGCCGAGCGCCGCAAGGGCGCCGGCAACTCCTATGCCGCCACGCTTGCCAAGCGCTATGCGGCGAAGGAAGCCGCGTCCAAGGCGCTCGGCACCGGCTTTCGCGACGGCATCTACTGGCGCGACCTGGGCGTGGTCAATTTGCCCAGCGGCAAGCCGACCGTCGTCATGACCGGCGCCGCCGCCGAACGCCTGGCCAAGATGACCCCCGCCGGCATGCGCGCCCAAGTGGACCTCACCATCACCGACGAATACCCGCTGGCTCAGGCCATGGTCATCATCACCGCCGTGCCCGACGGCATATAGCAAAGATCGGGGAGTGGGGATGACGCGGGGGATGCAGCACTTAAGCCGCTTGGGCTTTCTCGCCTTCTACGCCGCGGCGCTGATGGCCTCGGGCTGGTTCCTGGTAGCGCGTCTCGACCTCGTCGCGCAGGAGCAGGAACATCAGCGGCTGGACGCCCTTGATTCCATCCGCAACGAGCTGGCCCAATCCATGGCCATGGCCCAGACCTTCGTCGAGTTGATGCAGACGACGGTTGAGAACGATCTGTCCGTGCGTCCCAAAGTAGCGCCGCCGACGCGGCTGTTCGCCGCCCTGAAGGAAGACGAAACCGGCGCCTACAATCTCGATGAATTGCCCGCCGACATCACCAAGCTGGAGATTGGCAATCTCACCGGTCTCGGTGGACTCAAGAATCGCGGTGCCAATTTCATGGTCGAGGTCGAGGTCGCGCTGGGCTTGCGCTCGGTCTTCGCTCAGGTGCTGACCGAGCTGCCCAACGTGCCGTGGGCCTATTACATCTCGGCGCAGCGTTTTGAGCACGTCTATCCCTGGCAGGCCTCGGCGGATTTTGCCTTCGAGGACAAAGACTACGAGCAGGAATACTACATCCGCGGCGCACCAGCGCTTAATCCCGAGCGGCTGCCTTACGTGACCAAAGTCTACGAGGACGACCAAGGCAAGGGGCTGATGATCAGCATCGGCCGCCCGGTTTACGCCGCCAACCAATTCCTCGGCGTCGTCGCCCTCGACTTCACCCTCAGTTTTATCGACGACGTGCTGGCGCATTTCCCCAAAACGTACGGCGACATCTACCTGGTCGACAGTGACAAACGCGTGATCGCATTCTCCGGGCGCAGCAAGCCCGAAGAGAAAGTTGATCTGCCGCCGTTTATTGCCGCGGCGCCGATGCTTGCCCCCGATCACGTCGGCGACCGACCGACGACCGGCGTCGCCGGCGATGTCATGGTGGCGGTGCAGGGGGTCAGCGTCTTGCCCTTCGCGCTGGTGACGTCTATGCCGACCCTTCGCTTCTACGGCCAGGTCGTGCGCGGCGCGTCGCTGGAGATTATGGTCTTTGCGGCGGTGCTGATTCTGCTGGCCTTCATCGAATGGCGCCGGCGCATCGCGGGCGCCTTGGCCCGGGCAAAGGGACAGGCCGAGGACGCCACACGTGCCAAATCGTCGTTCCTCGCGATGATGAGTCACGAAATCCGCACGCCCATGAACGGCGTCATGTCCATGGCCGAGATGCTCGACCAGACCGATCTGTCCGAGGACCAGCGCAGCATGTCGAGCATCATCCGCGGCTCGGCGGCGGCACTGTTGACGATCATCAACGACATCCTCGATTTCTCCAAGATCGAAGCCGGCAAGCTGGATGTTGAGCACACACCGTTCTCACTCGTCGACTTGGCCGAGAGCGCAGGCGAACTGGTTTGCCAGCGCGCCGAAGACAAAGCCATTACGCTGACGGTCATCGTTGATCCGCGGGTTCCCGACAGCGTGCTGGGCGATCCCACGCGCATCCGCCAGGTGCTGATCAATCTGATGGGCAATGGGGTCAAGTTCACCGACGCGGGCGGTGTCACGCTGAAGGTCTGGCCGCTGACCCGCGAGATCATCCGCTTTGAAGTCATCGATACCGGCATCGGATTGACGCCGGAACAGCAGCGGCGTCTGTTCAAAGCCTTCGAGCAGGCCGACGTCTCCACCTCGCGCAAATACGGCGGGACAGGATTGGGTCTGTCGATCTCGCAGCGACTGTGTGAACTGATGGGTGGGCGCATTGGCGTGACGTCCATCGCCGGCAAAGGCTCGACCTTCTGGATGGAGTTGCCCTTGCCACGCGCGACCGGGACGCCGCCGGTCGCTGTCGATGTGTCGGATGCGGCCATGACCGCCATTGGCTTCTTTGGCCCGACGCGCGATGCCTTTGATGCGATCATGGCGTCCCTGGGCATCACTCGGGTGACACATCTGTCTTTTGAAGATCACGTCGCGCCACCGGCTGACAATATTGTCGTGTTGTCGGCCCAGGGGGGCGATCCGCGGGCGCTGATCATCGGCCATGAACTGGCCGGAAAAGTGCGGGCGCTAATCCTGGCTGCCCCGCGCAGCCTGGCCTCCCGCGGCGGCGAAAGCGACCGCGCCGATTTCCTGGCCGTGGCCACGTTGCCGCTGCGGCGCGCACGGGCCCGTCAGGTCGTTGCCGCGGCGCTGGGGCGCGCCAGCCTGACCGACAAGGTCATCAGCGGCGATCAGAAATTCGATCCGCCGACGGCCGAGGAGGCCCGCGCGGCCGGAGCGCTGATTCTCGTCGCCGAGGACAACCCGACAAACCAGGTCGTCATCAAGCGCATGCTGGCCAAGCTGGGCTACGCCTTTGAGGTGGCCGACGACGGTTTGGCGGCGTTGGAAAAATATCGCAAGGATGAGTACGGCCTGCTGCTGACCGACTTCCACATGCCGCATATGGACGGCTTTGCGCTCACCGCCGAAATCAGGAAGCGGGAAGAGGGGACAAGCCGCCGCCTGCCGATCGTGGCATTGACCGCCGATGCCTTACCCGGCACCGATCAGCGCTGTATCGACTCAGGCATGAACGGTTACCTGACCAAGCCGATTGATTCCAAGCTGCTGGCCGCGACGCTGGAAAAATGGCTGCCCCAGGCGCTCGCCTTGCGCCGCGAGCAAAAGTCCGAAGGGCCGATGAAGCGACCGCTCGCGGCGGACATTGATCCGCTGGTTTTCAATCCGCTGCGGCTCAAGGAGACCTTCGGTGCCCTCGACGGCGCGGCGCGCGGTTTCCTTGCCAGCTTCGTCACCGCTTCCCGCGGCATGGCCAAAGCGGTTGAAGAAGCCATGGATGAGGCCGACTGGAAAAAAGCCTGTCACCATGCCCATGCGTTAAAGGGCGCTGCCTTATCCATAGGCGCTGTGCGTCTCGGCGAACTCGCCGGGGAAATCCAGGATTACCTTGATCAAGAGGACCCCGAAACGGCAGTGTTGTTTGTCGGTGGTCTGGCGACCACGGTCGAAGAACTCGCCCAGGCGGTTACCCCGCTGACCGCGGGCGCAAAGGTCGACGCATGACGGACGACAAGAAAACCGGCTACGAGCATGTGAAGGTCCTCATCGTCGATGATGAAGTCCATACGCGCGCCATGATCCGCAGCATGCTGCGCCAGATCGGAATCCATCAGGCCATGGAGGCTGCCGACGGCAAGGCCGGCCTGACCGAAATCGCCCGCACGCGTCCGACGCTGGTGCTGTGCGACGTGCATATGCAGCCGGTGGACGGCCGCCAGTTCCTGAAGTTGGTGCGGGCCACCAAGGTCGACTGGGTGAAGAATATTCCCGTCATTTTCCTCACCGCGGACGCCAAGCCGGAAACCGTTAAGCTGGCGAAGGAACTGCAGGTCGATGGCTACCTGGTCAAGCCGGTCAATGTCGGCGACCTCAAGGCGCGCATAGACGCCGTGCTGAAGAACATTGATTCCTCGGCCAAGGCCCAGGGGCTTTAAGGCGCTTCACTTGGTCGCTTCTGCCGGCGGCGGTTCAGGCGCCCTTGGTTCGGCGGTGTACATCAGCACCGCCATTGTCACTAGAATGATCGCGAGCAAGGCCCCGGCCACATAATGCCTTAAGGTCATGGAGTTTCCTTCCGCCTGAGACGGGACTGTTACGCTGTTTTACGCCTTGATTGATGTCACGCCTGGGCGGCAAAATACCAGCACCAAAGGTCAAGGCCGAGGGGGAAAGTAGATATGGCTCTGGCGACCTATTCCGTCGTGCGGACCGGGGACAAGTGGACGGTCAAATACGACAAGCAGAACTACGGCAGCTACAAAACCCAGCAGGAAGCCGTCGATAACGCCATCAAGACGGCCTATCGCGTCGGCGAACAAGGCCACGATGCCAAGGTATTGGTACAGGGCATTGATAACCGTCTGCGCGTGGAATGGGTCTACGGCAAAAGTCCCGACCCGAAAGTGTAGTCACGACGAGGTCAGGCGCGTCGTGCGTCACGCCCATTTGTGAAAGGCGAAGAAGCCCGCGGCCACCAGACAGCCGAAGGCGGCGATGTGGTTCCAGCGGATCGCTTCACCCAGGTAGAACACCGAGAACACCGCAAAGACCGAGACCGTGATGATCTCCTGCATCGTCTTCAGCTGTGCGGCGGAATAGACGCTGTAGCCGATCTTATTGGCCGGCACCGCGAGGCAGTATTCGAAGAAGGCGATGCCCCAGCTGACCGGAATGAGAATCCATAAGGCCGTTCCCGGAAACTTGAGCTGCCCATACCAGGCGAAAGTCATGAAAACGTTCGAGACCAACAGCAGCAGGACGGGCGTGATATAGGACCAGTTCACAGAGCCTCTCCGAAATTGATTGCACCAGGCACCATTCGTTCTTCCGGGAGAGTGCTAGCCCGCCCTGCGCCCGACAATAAAAATTCGACAGGCCACAGCGCGCGGTAGCGGCCGGCTGGCCGGGCGCCCATCCTCCCCTCAGCCCGCCCAGAATTGCACTCAATCCCCTGAAATGTGGGGTATTTCCCTGCATTCCCTTGACTTTATGCCCCCTGGCTGGCTTCATCCGGCCCCTTGAGGCGGGCCGCTTTGGCCTGGCCCCTGATCACCTTTGGCGCCAATGACAAAACCCGGTTCGACAGTCATTTCAAGCACTCCCAAAAAACAGGAAGGCGTCGGCGAAACCGTATGGACAGTGGTCTATACGCTGATCATCGCGGTGGTCATCCGCACCTTCCTTTTCGAGCCGTTCAATATTCCGTCCGGGTCCATGATCCCGACGCTGCTGGTGGGCGACTATCTCTTCGTCTCCAAGTTTTCCTACGGCTACAGCAAGCACTCGGCACCCTTCAGCGTGATCCCGTTCTCGGGCCGTATCTTCATGTCCCAGCCGCAGCGCGGCGACGTCATCGTCTTCAAGTTGCCTTCCGATAACAAAACCGACTACATCAAGCGCCTTATCGGCTTGCCCGGCGACACGGTACGCATGCAGGACGGCCGGCTGTTCATCAACGGCCAGCTCATTGAGCGCGAGAAGGTGGGCGACTACGTCTATCGCGACACCGACGGCAACGTGCGCCGCCCGACGCTGTACAAAGAGACTCTGCCTGGCGGCAAGGTGCACGACATCCTCGAGGAAGGCGACAATCGCCGCCTCGACAACACCCGCGAATTCCTGGTGCCCGAAGGCACCTTCTTTATGATGGGCGACAACCGCGACAACTCGGTCGATAGCCGCGCCGACGTCGGCTATGTGCCCGCGGAAAATCTGGTGGGCCGTGCCGAGATCCTGTTCTTCTCGACCGACGGCAGCGCCGCCATGTGGGAAGTCTGGAAGTGGCCGTTTGCCATTAGGTTCGGCCGTCTATTCCACGGAATTAACTGACGGTGGCCCGCGCCGGCGGTCATCCTCTAGAATCCATTCTAGGGTATCGCTTCAAGAACCCCGACATCCTGCAGCAGGCCCTGACGCACCGCGGTGCTCTGGGCATGCGCAAGACCGGGGTCAAAGTCACCGCGGCTGAAGGCAACGAGCGGCTGGAATTCCTGGGCGACCGGGTGCTGGGTCTCGTCATCGCCGACGCGTTGCTCAAGACCTTTCCCGCCGAGGACGAGGGCGAACTCGCGCCGCGCTTTGCGGCCCTGGTTAGCGCGCCGACGCTGGCGAAGGTCGCGATGTCATTTGGCTTGCAAGAGCACGTGAAAGTCGCCCGCGGCCAGCGGGCTGACGCCGCCGAAACCGCCGTGCTGGCCGATGCCTGCGAGGCGGTCATCGGCGCCATCTATATCGACGGCGGCCTTGAGGTTGCGGCGAAATTCATCAGCACCCATTGGGCGCCCTTGGTGACCGCGGACATCGTGCCGCCCAAGGATGCCAAGACCGCGCTGCAGGAATGGGCCCAGGGGCGCGGGCTGCCGCTGCCCGAATATCGCGTGCTGGACTCGTCGGGGCCGGCCCACGCGCCGTCCTTCACCATGGCCGTCTCGGTCAAGGGCTATCCCGAAAAACAAGGGCAGGGGCGCACCAAGCGCATCGCCACCCAGGAAGCGGCGACGGCGCTGCTGCAGACATTGGATAACACGAAATGACCGACTCAGACTCAGGCGGTGAACCGCAAGGCAGCGAAACCAAATGCGGCTTTGTCGCCGTCATCGGCGCGCCCAATGCCGGCAAATCCACCCTGGTCAATTCGCTGGTCGGCGCCAAAGTGAGCATCGTTTCGCCGCGGGTGCAGACCACGCGCTCCATCGTGCGCGGCATTGCGATTTTCGGAGCATCGCAGGTGATCTTCGCTGACACCCCAGGGATCTTTCAGCCCAAGAAGCGCCTGGAGCGCGCCATGGTGGCGGCAGCATGGTCGGGTGCCGCCGATGCCGAAGTCATCCTGCTGGTGGTTGATTCCTCGAAGGCCGGCAAACACGCCGATGCCGACGCCGACACCGACCGCATCATTGCCGACATTAAGAAGTCCGGCCGCAAGGCGCTTTTGGCGCTTAACAAGGTCGATATCACCGACAAGGGCCGCCTGCTTGATCTGACAGCGCGGCTGAACGCGTCGGATGTTTTCGACGAGATTTTCATGATCTCGGCGTTGACCGGCGACGGGCTCGCGCATTTGCGCGACCATCTGGCCGGGCTGATGTCGCCGGGGCCCTGGCTGTTCCCCGAGGACGAAATTTCCGACATGCCGGCGCGCCTGCTGGCTGCCGAAATCACGCGGGAAAAACTGTTCCTCAATCTCCGCCAGGAGTTGCCTTACTCCTGCGCCGTCGAAACCGAGCGTTGGGAAGAGAAGAAGGACGGCAGCGCCCGCATCGAGCAGGTCATATACGTCAGCCGTGAAACCCATAGGCCGATTGTATTGGGCAACGGCGGCCAGCGGCTTAAAACCATCGGCGCGTCCTCGCGGCTTGAGCTTGAGGCGCTCTTGGAACGGCGTGTTCACCTGTTCCTGCACGTGAAAGTTAACGAACGCTGGAACGAGGACCGTGCGCTCTACGCCGCCTGGGGGCTCGACTTCAACGCGTAATTCCGTTTTTATGCGTTCAGGTATGTGTATGACGGGTGTGTCGTGAGAACGTTCGGCGTCTGCGCTTTTATTCTGGGGGTGGCGGCCCTCGGTTTCTTGGCTATCCGTCGCGGGCAGAATATTCCCACCGCCGGGATGGACCATGCCATGATGTTTGTCGGCATCGCCGGCGCCATTACCGGCCTCGCGGTGATATTCCTGCGGTTCAATTAGCCGCTGTTTCGAGGGCCTATGGCCATCAGCTGGGAAGACCAGGGCATCATTCTCGCCGTGCGCCGCTTCGGCGAGCACGATGCCATCATCACTTTGCTGACCGAGAACCAGGGCCGTCATGCGGGCATCGTCAAAGGCGGCAGTGGCAAACGCGCGCGCGGCCTTTTGCAGCCGGGCAATCTGGTGAAGGCCTGGTGGCGCGCGCGCCTCGATGAACACCTCGGCACATTCACCCTCGAAGGTCTCAAGTCCTACGCCGCCGACGCCATGTCCGCCGCCGATGTGCTAGCGGGCCTCAGCGCCCTCTGCGCCATGGCGGAAGCCACCTTGCCGGAACGCGAACCCCACGCGGCGGTCTATCGCCACACGCTGCACTTGCTCGAGCACCTCAGCGTGCCGGGCTGGGAGACTCATTATGTGTTGTGGGAATTGGCGCTGCTGCGCGACATGGGGTATGGCCTCGATCTCACGGTCTGCGCGGCGACGGGGGGCACCGACGACCTGGCCTACGTCTCGCCGCGTACCGGCCGGGCGGTGTCGCGCGGGGCTGCGCAGCCTTACGTGCCGCGTCTGCTGGCGCTGCCGGCTTTTCTGCGGGACGCCGGAGGCGAAGCCGACGGGCCGGACGAGATTTCCCAAGGCCTGGCCCTGACTGGGCATTTTTTCGAAGCCCATGTCTTCAGGCCCCACCGCCAGGAGATTCCCGCCTCCCGCCAGCGCTTTGCCGCCCGCTTTAGCTAGCCCCCTCAATTGACAGGGTTACGCAGGGCCATACTATCGGTTGTGGCTTTTTCGATGCCGATGGCTATGCTGCGCGCCACACCGAATCGAGTTTATTGATATGGCCAAAACCCCCGTCGTCCAGAAGCCCGATACCATCCGCGAGACGCCCCTGGCTGACGCATTGGGCGAGCGTTACCTCGCCTATGCGCTGTCGACGATTGTCTCGCGTTCGCTGCCGGATGTGCGGGACGGCCTCAAGCCCGTGCACCGCCGCCTGCTGTATGCGATGCGGCTCCTGAAGCTGGACCCCGCCGGCGGTTTCAAGAAATGCGCGCGCGTGGTCGGCGACGTCATGGGCAAATTCCATCCCCACGGCGATGCCTCGATTTACGACGCCATGGTCCGTCTCGCCCAGGAATTCGCGGTGCGTTATCCGCTGGTGGAAGGGCAGGGCAATTTCGGCAATATCGACGGCGATAACGCCGCCGCCATGCGTTACACCGAAGCGAAACTGACGCCCTTCGCCCAGGCCATCATGGACGGCCTCGACGAGGACGCCGTCGACCTGCGCCCGACCTACGACGGCGAGGAAAGCGAGCCGGTGGTGATGCCGTCGGCGGTGCCAAACCTGCTGGCCAACGGCTCGTCGGGCATTGCCGTCGGCATGGCAACGAACATTCCGCCGCATAACTTGGGCGAGCTGTGCGATGCGCTGCTGCATCTCATCAAAACGCCCAAGGCGCAAATCGCCACCCTTATAGATATGGTCCCGGGCCCCGATTTCCCAACTGGTGGGGTATTGGTGGAAAACCGCGAGACCATCGTCGAAGCCTACCGTACGGGGCGAGGATCGCTGCGTTTGCGCGCCCGCTGGGTTGAGGAGAAGCTGGACCGCGGCCAGTACCAAATCGTCATCACCGAAATTCCCTATCAGGTGCAGAAGGCCAAGCTCATCGAGCGCATCGCTGCCCTGATGGAAGAAAAAAAGCTGCCGTTCCTCGCTGACATCCGCGACGAATCCACGGAAACCGTGCGCATCGTTCTTGAGCCCAAGTCGCGCACCGTCGATGCCGTGCAGCTGATGGAGCAGCTCTTCCGCCAGACCGACCTCGAGACCCGCTTCGGCCTCAACATGAACGTACTGGATGCCGACGGCATTCCCAAGGTCATGGATCTGCGTGGCGTACTGCAGGCATATCTCGACCACAGGCAAGTTGTGCTGGTGCGCCGCTCGAAGCACCGCCTCGCGCATATCGTCCATCGTCTCGAAATGCTGGACGGTTACCTGATCGCCTATCTCAACCTCGACGCCGTGATCCACATCATCCGCACCGAGGACGAGCCCAAACCCAAGCTGATGAAGCGCTTCAACCTCACCGATGGCCAAGCAGAGGGTATCCTCAACATGCGCCTGCGGTCGCTGCGCAAGCTTGAGGAAATGGAAATCCGCACCGAGCACAAGAAGCTCTCGGACGAGCAGAAAGAGCTGAACGCGCTGCTGAAAAGTGAAGGCAAGCGCTGGCAGGTCATTGCCGACCAGGTCAAAGAGGCCAAAGCAAAATTCGGCCAGAAGACACCGCTCGGCAAGCGCCGCACCGAACTCAGCGATGCACCCACCGCCGTCATCGTGCCCATCGAGCAGTTGGTCGAGAAGGAGCCTGTTACCGTGGTGCTGTCGGCCAAGGGCTGGATCAGGGCGATGAAGGGCCACAAGGACGATGTGGGCGACCTCAAATTCAAAGAGGGCGATGCGCTGCTCGCCGCCGTCAAGGCGCAGTCGACTGACAAGATGCTGCTATTTGCCACCGACGGGCGCTTCTACACCATCGCCGTTGACCGTATGCCCCAGGGGCGCGGCTTCGGCGAGCCGATCCGCCTGATGGTCGATCTGCCCAACGACGCGGACATCGTCGGCATGTGGACCTATGCGCGCGAGCAGAAGTTCCTCGTCGTCTCCAGCATCGGGCGCGGCTTCATCGTGCCCGCCGAGCAGGTCTTCGCCCAGACCAAAAACGGCAAACAATGTCTCAGCCTCGACGATGGGGAAAAGGGCAGGGTCTGTACGCCCATCCCAGGCACCTCGGGCGCTGGAGATGATCTGCTCACCGGCAAGCCGGCGGACTCCATCGCCATCATCGGCGAGAACCGCAAACTGCTGATCTTCCCCTTGAAGGAAGTGCCCGAGATGGGGCGCGGACGTGGCGTTATCCTGCAACGCTACAAGGATGGCGGCGCTGCCGATGCCAAGGTCTTCACGCTCAAAGAGGGATTGACGTGGAAGTCCGGCGACCGCGAACGTACCGAAACGGATTTAAAGGACTGGGTCGGCGAACGCGCCCAGGCCGGACGCCTGCCGCCCAAGGGCTTCAGCCGCGAAGACCGGCCGTTCTCAGGCTAAGGCATTACCGCGGCGGCGCGGTCGATGTGGACGGCGCGCGCACGCAGGGGCCGGAGCCCGGATTGTGCGTGCAGAATCCTTTAGCGCCGCCCGCCAGCATCGAACTGAAGTCCGTGCAGCCCGCGACGAAAGCCCCGCAGATGACGGCGACGACGATGCTCTTCACCAGATTCTTCATGACTCGATTTCCACGCCGGTTGCCACGACAAAACGCGCGACCATATTAACCGACGCAATCACGCCGATCAATTCCACCAGTTGCTGATCGCCAGGCAGGGCCTTGCGTGCCGCCGCCAGCGTCGCTGCGGTCACCTTAACATTGCGGGTCATCTCGATGGCAAGCTGCAACACCGCACGTTCCGCCGCGTCGAAGTTTTTCTGGTCCGCCGCCGCGGCATCGACATCCTTCAGCGCCCCCACCTGGGCATCCGTGCCGCCGGCTTTCAGCCAGTGGGGTTTGTGCTGGAAAAATTCGTAGTCCGCGCCGTTTAGGCTGGCGACGGCGCAGGTCGCCATTTCGCGCAGTCGGTTGTCAAGGCTGAGGGAGCCGCGCACTTTGCCGAAAAAAGTGTTCCAGCCTTCGGTGAATGGCGCGCTGTGCAGCAGCATTTTATCCAGATTGATCACGCCTCCTGGCCCGCGTCGCGCCGCAATGGCCTCCAGCAATTCCTTCGGCTGATAGCCGTCGAGATTTTTGTAGGGAATGGCGGGCATGTAAGTCTCCCTTAGCTCTGCGCGAAAACTTTGATGATACGGCTGGCCGGCAGCGTCAAAACGGCGGTGGTGCCCTCAAGCCCGCTGCTGAGATTTAGCGAGCCGCCGTGGGCCTGGGCGAAGCCCATCGCCATCGGCAGGCCAAGACCGATGCCTTGTTCTTCGCGCTCGAACATATTCTCGATCTGCGCGAAGGGGATGGTCACTTGTTTCAGGCGCGGGGGCGGGATGCCGGGACCGGTATCCCGAATCGTCACCACCATGTCGCCGCTGGACGCCTGTCCCACAGCAACGTCGACACTGCCGCCCGACGGCGTATGTTTGACGGCGTTGTCGAGCAGGTTGATCAGGATCTGGCGCAGTTTTTGCTTGTCGCAGCGCACCAGCGCGCGTGTGAAGGGCGCGGCGTTTCCGAGGGCAACGCCGGCCTTGGCCGCACCGTTGGCAAAAATGCCGATGGCCTCGCGGATGACATCGACGAGGTCGGTGTCGTCCTCTAGCAGCTTCAACGGCTTGCCGGCTTGCAGCCGCCCGATATGCAGGAAGTTTGTCGCCAGCGACAGCAAGAAACGCGCGCGCGTGCGGATTTCAGTGACCAGCCTTTGGTCCTTGTCTGCCAGATTGTCGGTGGCGCGATAGAGCAGGAGGTCGGTGACCGAGGTAATGTCGGTCAGGGGCCGGTGCAGCGCGCGTCCCAGATAGCTGAGCAGGTCGCCTTTGAAGGTGTCGGCGCGCTCACTGGCGGCTTTAGCCTCGGTGAGTTCGGCGACCATGGCGTTACGCAAAGCTAGGTTGCGCGCTGTGAATATGAAATAGGCGACCGCGACGCCGACCAACAGCACTAGCAGCGCGACAAAGATAATGATCGTCAGCCGCAGCATGCTTTGCATAGCGGCGGTGCGTTCTGCAAACAGCCTGTCCTCTTCCCCCAGCATTTGTTGGATGCCGTCGCGGACGCCGGCGGCGGCCTTGCGCAAGGCGCCCGAGCGAAAACTCTCGGGCGCGGTAACTTTGTCGATGTCGTGCACGAAGTCGAGACTCGCCTTCATTTGCGCGATGCGCACCTCTATGAGATCAGACAGGTCCTTGGCCCGCGCGGCTTGCAACGGATTGTCGCGCGTCAGTTCTGCCACGCGGGCAATTCCGCTGCGCAAGGCGGCGACGGCGGCGAAGTGCTCGGTTAGATAGATCTCGTTCTTGCGGATCACGAAAGCGCGTTGGGTGGATTCCGCCTCCAGCGCCTGCACAAGCACTTCCTGCAGGGCATGGCGCACATCCTGGGTATGCTCGACGTACTGCTCGGCGCCCCGCAGCCGGTTCAGCTGCAGATAAAGCACGACACTGGCCGCCGCGAGATACAGGCCCACGGCGATGATGCCGAGGCGGACAAGCGATTCCATACGGCGCGTTATTTTCATCTAACCTCAGGTGCGGCCCAACCGAACCGCCTCACACGCTGCAAAGATTCATGTATGGAATGACGCGCGCTGCTCGCCGGTTAGGGATTGCCGGCCGCTGCAGTCGACGCGGGACTTTCCAAAGGCGCCCAACCGCTAGGGCCTAGGGTTTCGAGGGGCTGGAAGCGCGCTTTGTACGCCATCTTGGCGCTGTCGGCGATCCAGTAGCCCAGATACACGTAAGGCAAGTTCAAGCGCTTGGCCTGTTCGATCAGCCACAGGACGACGTAGTTTCCGAGGCCGTCGCGTACGCCGCCGGCTTCGAAGAAGCTGTAGACGGCGGAGAGCCCGTCGGTGGTGCGGTCGGTCAGGCACACTGCCGTCAGCACGCCGGCGCGGTCACGGAACTCGACGAGAAATGTATCGATCGGGCTGTCTTCGACCATGGCGCTGTATTCGTAGAAACCCATCAGCGCCATATCGCTGCCTGTATGGCGCGATTGCTGATAGCGCGCGAAGAGTTCGTATTGCTCGGTGGTGGCGCGGGCCGGAACTTTGATTGCAGCCAGATCCTGGTTTTGTTTCCACTGGCGTGTCAGCGAGCGCCGCCGTGTGAATTCCTGGGCGACGACCCGCACGGGCACGCAAGCTTTGCAGCCGGGGCAGGCGGGTGCGTAGGCAATGGAATGGCTGCGGCGAAAGCCGGAGCGGGCGAGGGCCTCATGCAGATTTTCAGCCCCGGGGCCGGACAATTCGGTGACCAACTTGCGTTCCAGGCGCTCAGGCAGGTAGGCACACGGCAAGGGCGCCGTGGTGAAAAAGAACTGCGGTCGTTTGAGCGGCGTCTGGTCCATGTTCAGAAGGGTAGCATGGCGGGCGGCAGCCACTCTGGCAAGCCCCCGGGATACGCCGGCCGGGGGTCTTTTCATGCCCTAATTAAGTATGAACTTCAGTGCGTTGCGGCGGGCGCGAGATTTTCGCCGGTAGCGGCGTTAGAGGGTTGTGAGCCGCCGGATTTCTCCAGGAAGCGCGGCAGGCGGTCGAAGTCCTCGGCTTTGGTGTTTTCCGCGCGCAGCAGCACGATAGACACACGCCGGTTCCGCGGCGACCGGATTTGACCTTTGTCGATGGGCTCGCGGTCCGAAACGCCGGTGACTTTATTGATCTGGCGGTCGTCCATGCGGCCCTCGAGCAGGGCACGCCGGGTGGCCAGGGCACGGTCCGACGACAATTCCCAATTGGTGTAGCCGGAGGGATCAACCGCGGTCGACGGATCGGTGTGGCCGGTGATGCTGATCTTGTTGGGCATCTTGCGGATGACCTTGGCCACCTGCATCAGAAGGTCCTTGCTCTTCGGGAACAGGTTGGCGCTGCCCGGTGAGAACATGTCGACCTTGTCCTGATCCATGATCTGGATGCGGATGCCTTCGGGCGTGTTTTCGACCATCAGGCTGTTGGCCAGGGGCGCCAAGTCGGGGACGCCGCTGATGGTCTGCTTGAGTTCCTGGGCGACCTGCTCGAACTGCAGCTGCGCCTTGGCTTCCTGGGCGGCCTGGATCGCGGTTTCATCGCGATTCTGGCTGCTCTGATTGGGATCGGTCATCTCGGATCCGCCGGAACCAATCGACGGCGGCGGCAGCACCACAGCGGCGGTAGCGCCGGTGCGCGACTGTGACGCACCCTCGCCGACGGTCTGACCGCCCAGCATGCCGCCCGCGCCGCTTTCGCGGGTGGAGGCGGCGATGGGGGTGAAATAATCGGCCACGCCATTCAGCTGCTGTTCGGTGACGGCGTTCAACAGCCACAGCAGCAGGAAGAAGGCCATCATCGCGGTCACGAAGTCGGCGTAGGCGACTTTCCAGGCGCCGCCGTGGTGGCCTTCGCCACCCTTCGTGACCCGCTTGATGATGATGGGCGCCTTGCTATCGCTGCCGGCGCCGCCGAAGTCTGGTCTCTCTGCCATTGCCTGTAAGCGTTCCCGAAGCCGCGGTCCAACGCCGCAACCTACCCCAAATCATTGACGAATAATGTAAACCTTCGCTTAACGGCTCACAAGCGGCGCAACTAGGGCTTTAATGTCAGCTTGTAGAGGGCCGTGCCGGCGGTTGGCGCGGTGAAATACAGCCCGTCGCGCCAGGGCTCCAGCAGGTCGCCATAGTTGCCCGAGACCATGTTGCCCGACTGGCCGCCGGCCAGGGCAAACTGCGACTGGCTCAAGTCGCTGAAGTCGTAAACCGCCCGCAAACTGGCGCCGTGATTGTGGCGGAAGGGTACGCGGGCGCTGGACGGCGTGAAGGAGCCGCGATTGACGGTGTAGTTGTCGCCGCTGCTGGCCAGATATCTGCCGCCGAGTTTTGTAACAACGGGAAAGTTCTGGAACAGCATGTGACCGAAGCTGGTCTGGTGGAAATCGCCCCAGTGCAGCGCCGCCATGTCGGTAATCTTGTGTGCCTCCAGCCAGACCATCACGTCGCCGAAAGCACCGGCGACCTGCTGATCGCAGGTCTCGACGCCCGGCGTGCGGATGTCGTCGCACCAGGCGGTGTCGCCCGTGAGCACTGCCTGCAGCACTTCGGGGCGGTTGCCATAGAAGTCGTCGTAGAGCTCGCCGAGTTCGTCCTGGAAGACGCGGTCCTTCAGCTTCTCCATCCACAAGGCGAAGATCAGCGGCTCGGGCCGTTCGCGGTCCATGCTGCCGTCCCAGGCATTCAGCAGATCGAGGGCCGCGCGGTGCTTTTCGGTCTGCGGCGTAAAGCGTGCGAGCAGCAGTGGGAGCATCTCGCGCGCCATAAATGACACGGTGTCCTGCTGTGTGGCGGCGATGGACGCGGGTGTCGCCGCGCCGCCGGCTTGCAGCAGTTCCTCGATGCGCGCGGCGCGGTAACCCGCGAACCAATGTTTGGCGATCAGGTGGGGGTAGTCATCCTGGATCATCTTGTTGTTGGCATTGACCAGGATGCCGCGCGGCGGTGCGATCTCGTGCGGCAACTCTTCAAAGGGAATGCATCCGGTCCAATCGTAGTCGCCGCTCCAGCCCGGCACTGGGACTGTTCCATCCCCGCCTTTGCGGATCGGCACGCGGCCCGGCGCGTAATAGCCGATGGTGCCGGCAGTATCGGCGAACATCATGTTCTGCTGCGGCGCCTGAAACAGCTTGATGGCCTCTACAAACGCCGCCGCATCTTGCGCGCGGTTCATGCGATAGACGCCGTCGGCCGAGCGGTCATGAGGCTGGAACAGCGCCGCTGACAGAGCCAGCACACGGTTCGCGGTGTCTTTGGCCGGCAGGATGTCGCTGACCACGGGACCGTGACGCGTCTCGCGCACGGTGACGGCCACAGGATCGCCAAAGCGCACCTGAATGACCTCGGTGCGGTTGACGAACGGCTTCGGTCCTTCAGGCGTTTCGTAAGCTTTGCCGTCGGCGGTGGCCTGCTCAATGAACAGATCGCTGGTGTCGCTTTCGGGCGTTGTGATGCCCCAGCCAACATGGTGGTTGTGTCCCAGCATGTGCAGCGGCACGCCGGGCACCGTCGCGCCGAAGATTTTCAAGCTCGGCGTATCGATGCCGGCGAAATACCAGATGATCGGTGATTGAAAACCCAAATGCGGATCGTTGGCGACGATGGGTTTGCCCGACTGCGTGCGCGAGCCGTCCACCACCCAAGCATTGGAGGCCGAATGCGGCTGGATCACGCTGGTCATGGCCGCGTGCAGGGCTTGGAGGTTCAGGGCCGGAAACAGCGATGCATGCTGCGACGTGGTGATGGGATCGCCTGGGCGGGGATCGGGTGTCAGTTCGGCCGCTTTGTCTGCGCCCAGTTTGGCGATCAGGGCGGCTTGCGATAGCTCCTGGTCCCAGTTGCCCGATAACTGCAGTCCCATCAGCTTCTGCCAGACCAAAGAGTCCGCCGTGCGCCATGGCTCGGGCTTGAAAAACAGCAATTGAAATTCGAGCGGTAGCACGTGGCCTTCAGACAGCCAGACGTTGACGCCGGCGGCGTAGCGCTCGAAGGCGTGCTGGGTGGCGGCATCGAGGCCGCGGAAGTCTTCCTCCGCGCGGCGATAGACACCAAGCGTGCGCATGAACTTGTCGCTGTTGACGCCGGCCTTACCGATCAGTTCGGCGAGGCGGCCCTGGCCTTGTCGGCGCATCATCTCCATTTGAAAGAGCCGGTCCTGGGCATGGACGTAGCCCAGCGCGAAATAGGCATCATCTTCGCTTTGGGCTGTGATCAGCGGAACGCCGTGGGCGTCACGGCTGACGGTGACGGGTGCTGCAAGGCCGGCGATGCTGCGGTTGCCGTCGCGCTCGGGCAGGGCGCGAATGGCTGACAGCCACAGCACCACGCCGATCATCACCGTGACAAAGGTGAGCACCACTACCCATTTAAAGATGCCTATGGCTCTCATCGCGCGGTCGCGCCCTTTGTGCTAGATTGAGCCATGAACTTGATCGTGTGCACGGTTCCCTGCAAGGCCAACTGGTGCCGTTGTCCATGAGTGACGGCAGCGATTTCGATCCCGAGATCGGCGAAGTGCTGTTCGAGATCAGGGTCATGGGCAACGCCGTGAAGGTCTCGGCCCTCGATCCCGCCAGCAATACCGAAGTCTGTGTCGTGGCCTCAGCCTATGCCAGCCCCTACACGCTGAAAATGAACGCCCTGCGCAAGTTGAAGGCGGTCTTACGCAAGAAGGCCGAGGGGTCTTCCTAAAACCTTCAAATTCCCTAACAAATCCAACCTCTTGTGTTCGATTGGCACGGGCCGGCGATATGTGGTATCCCCACGTGCAACAGAGGTGGCCCAATTCCTTTCCCAGTTCACTTAAAATGTCTGAACAGCTGTTAGCCCGCGCCGGAGACACCGTCGCCATTGCCAGCGATCACGCCGGCTTCGAGCTGAAGGCGGCCCTTTTGGGCGAGTTGGCCGGGCTTGGCTTCAAGGTTCTCGACCTGGGCCCCGCCAATACGGACTCAGTCGATTATCCCGATTACGGCAATGCCCTTGCTGAAGCCATTTCCAGCGGCAAAGCCAAAGCGGGCGTCGCGATCTGCGGCAGCGGCATCGGCATTTCCATCGCGGTCAATCGCCACAAAGGCCTGCGCGCGGCCCTTGTCCATGATCAGGCCAACGCCGCACTCGCGCGCCAGCACAACGACGCCAACGTCGTCGCCTTGGGTGCGCGCAGCACGTCGCCTGAGACGGCGCGCGGCATCTTGAAAACATTTTTCACCACGGAATTCGAAGGCGGACGCCATGCCCGCCGCGTCGGGAAGCTCGGCTAGAGCTGCCTAAAAACCAATAAGAGGACTTTGACCGCCATGGACCGCCCCGTTAGCTCAGCCTTCTTCAGCCGCGGCCTCGCCGAGGCCGACCCCGCGGTGATGGAATCCCTCACCAAGGAGCTGGACCGCCAGCAATCGCAGATCGAACTGATCGCCTCTGAGAACATCGTCAGCCGCGCCGTGCTCGAGGCCGTCGGCAGCGTACTCACCAACAAGTACGCCGAAGGTTATCCCGGCAAGCGCTATTACGGCGGCTGTGAATTCGTCGATATCGCCGAGACCCTGGCCATCGACCGCGCCAAACAGCTGTTCAATTGCTCTTTCGCCAACGTCCAGCCTCACGCTGGCGCGCCCGCCAACGAAGCGGTGTTTCTGGCACTTTTGAAGCCGGGCGACACCATCATGGGCATGGATCTGGCCTCGGGCGGTCACCTGACCCACGGCGCCGCGCCCAATATCTCGGGCAAGTGGTTCAATCCCATTCGCTACGGTGTGCGCCGTCAGGACGGCTACATCGACATGGATCAGGTCGAAAGCCTGGCCAAGGAACACAAACCCAAGCTGATCATTTGCGGCGGCTCGGCTTACTCGCGCATCATCGACTTCAAGGCTTTCCGCGCCATCGCTGACTCGGTCGGCGCCTTGCTGATGGTCGACATGGCCCACTTCGCCGGCCTCGTAGCCGCGGGCGTGCATCCGAGCCCGCTGCCCCATGCGCATGTCGTCACCACCACCACCCACAAGACCCTGCGCGGTCCGCGCGGCGGTATGATCCTGACGAACCACGAGGACATCGGCAAAAAGATCAACTCGGCGATCTTCCCCGGTCTCCAGGGCGGTCCGCTGATGCACGTCATCGCCGGCAAAGCGGTTGCGTTTGGCGAAGCACTTAAGCCTGAGTTCAAAGTCTATGCCCAGGCGGTGGTCGATAACGCCAAGGCTCTGGCCGAGACCTTGCGCAAGGGCGGCCTCGAGATCGTCGCCGGCGGCACCGACACGCATCTGATGCTGGTCGATCTGCGCCCCAAAAAGCTGACGGGCAATGTGGTCGAGCACCTGCTGGAGCGGGCCGGGATGACCTGCAACAAGAACGGCATTCCCTTCGATCCGGAAAAGCCCACGATTACGTCAGGGGTCCGCCTCGGCACCCCGGCCGCCACGACCCGCGGCTTCGGAATCCGGGAATTTCAGCAGATCGGCGAATGGATCGTCGAAGTGCTGGACGCCCAGGCTGCCAAGCCCGGTGATACCGCTGCCGTCGAGCAGGATGTGCGGGGCCGGGTCCAGAATTTGTGTCGCCGGTTTCCGATTTATCAATAAATTGGGGTGACAAGAGGGTCTCGAGGGGAATACCGGCAAGACGGGGACGTCGGCCGGAGCATAATTTTGAGGGGTCGGTTACATGCGTTGTCCTTATTGCGGCCACATGGATACCCAGGTGAAGGACTCACGTCCCACCGATGACAACTCGGCCATCCGCCGCCGGCGCTCCTGTCCGGCATGCGCCGCGCGTTTCACCACCTTCGAACGGATTCAATTGCGCGAACTGACCGTCGTCAAAAAGGGCGGCCAGCGCATCCCCTTCGATCGCGACAAGATCGCCCGCTCCATCACCACCGCCTGCCGCAAACGCCCGGTGGACGAGGAGCGCATCGAGCGCGTGGTCAACAGCATCCAGCGCCGCCTCGAGAGTATGGGCGAGTCCGACATCCCTTCCAGCGTCATCGGCGAGATGGTCATGGAGGCCCTGCAGGGTCTCGACAAAGTGGCCTATATCCGCTTCGCTTCTGTCTACAAGAATTTCCGTGAAATCAGAGACTTTGAAACGTTCGTTGAGACGATGGGCGAGCCATCGTCGGCCGATCAAGATATGTAATGTCGAACGCCTCCATCCCTAAGGAGGCTGATGCTGCGTTCATGGCCGCCGCGCTGTCTCTGGCAGCGCGCAATCTCGGTGACACCTGGCCCAATCCGTCAGTCGGCTGCGTCATCGTCAAAGACGGTGTGGTGGTCGGGCGCGGCTGGACGCAAGGCGGCGGACGTCCCCACGCCGAGACCGAAGCGCTGCAGCGCGCAGGTCATGCAGCGAAAGGGGCCACCGCTTACGTCACGCTTGAACCTTGCAGTCATCACGGCAAGACGCCGCCTTGTGCCGAGGCGCTAATCGCCGCCGGCATCGCGCGGGTGGTTTCTGCCACGGTCGATCCCGATCCGCGTGTTGCGGGGCAGGGCATCGCCAAACTGCAAGCGGCGGGCATCACGGTCGTGCAGGGTGTCGGCAAGGCCGTCGCCGACCGGCTGAATGCCGGGTTTTTCAAAAAGATCAAAGATAACTGCCCGCTGTTTGCCCTGAAGTGCGCCACCAGCCTCGATGGGCGCATCGCGCTGGCCGACGGCGACAGCAAATGGATCACGGGACCGCGCGCAAGGGCTGCCGTGCAGGCGCTGCGGGCGCGTTTCGACGCCATTCTGGTCGGCTCGGGCACGGCCCTGGCCGACAATCCGCAGCTGACGTGTCGTTTGCCGGGCTACGCGGGCCGGCCCAAGGTGCGTATCGTTCTAGACAGGCGGCTGCGTTTGCCGATGAACTCCCATTTGGTGACCACCGCCCGCGAGATTCCTACCTGGGTGGTCACGGCGGATGTCGGCCCGAAGGCAGAAGACCTCGCGGCTAAAGGTGTCGAGGTGTTGACCGCCGATACCGCCGACGTCGGCACGATCCTGGCCGACCGCGGGTTGACGCGGGTGCTGATTGAAGGCGGCGGTCAGGTGGCGGGCGCGTTCCTGAAGGCCGGCTTGATCGATGAAATCGCCTGGTTCCGCGCGCCGGTCGCCATAGGCGGCGACGGCCTGCCAGCCCTGGGCCCGCTGGGGGCCACGACCCTCGCGTCGATCCCATCGTTCGATAGGATCGAGAGCCTTGCCTTCGGGCCCGATACGCTCGATATGCTGGCGGCGAAAGGCTCCTAAATGTTCACCGGCATCATCACCGATTTGGCCACCGTCACCGAGGTCAGCCAGGGCCAGGCGGCCATGCGCTTCAAGATCAAGACCGCCTTCGACATGAAGACCGTCGATATGGGCGCCTCCATCGCCTGCAACGGCTGCTGCCTGACTGTGGTGGAGAAGGGGCCCGATTGGTTTTGCGCCGATGCCTCCCAGGAGACGCTGGATAAAACGACGCTGGGCAGCTGGAAGAGCGGCGACCGCGTCAATCTCGAACGCCCCTTGAAGATCGGTGACGAGTTGGGCGGACACATGGTGCTGGGCCACGTCGACGGCGTGGCGCGCATCGAGGCCGTGCTCGACGAGGCGGGTTCCAAGCGCTACACCATCGCCCCGCCCAAAGAGCTTGCCAAGTTTGTCGCCGCCAAGGGCTCGGTGTGCCTGGACGGCGTGTCGCTGACCGTCAACGAGGTCGACGCCACTACCTTCGGCGTCAATATTATCCCGCACACACAAGCGGTTACCACATTTGGCGGACTTAAGGCGGGCGGTAGCGTCAACATGGAAATCGACAGCTTGGCGCGCTATGTTGCTCGCTTGATAGAACCGGTCACCTAAAGCACATGCCCGACACCGCGCGCGACAAAAACGCCAACGCCGACTATTTGTCCTCGATCGAGGAGATCCTCGACGACGCCCGCAACGGGCGCATGTTCATTCTCGTCGACGACGAGGACCGCGAGAACGAAGGCGACCTGATCATTCCGGCCCAGATGGCAACCCCTGAGGCCATCAATTTCATGGCCAAGTACGGCCGCGGTCTGATTTGCCTGTCCATGACCCGCCAGCGCGTCGAGCACCTCCGACTTCCCTTGATGCCGGCGCAGAACCAGTCGCGGCTTTCAACCGCCTTCACCCTCAGCATCGAAGCGCGCACCGGCGTGACGACGGGCATTTCCGCAGCCGACCGCGCGCGCACTATAGCTGTCGCGATAGATCCGGCCTCCACACCCCAGGACATCTCGACGCCTGGCCATGTGTTTCCGCTGATGGCCAAGGACGGCGGCGTGCTGGTGCGCGCCGGCCATACCGAGGCGGCCGTTGATGTGGCGCGCCTGGCCGGCCTGATCCCGGCGGGTGTGATCTGCGAGATCATGAACGACGACGGCTCCATGGCGCGCATGCCGGACCTGATCAAATTCGCGCAGCTGCATGGGCTGAATATCGGCACTATCGCCGACCTGATCGAATACCGGCGCCGCAAAGAACGCCTGGTGGAACTGGCTGCCGAAACGCCGTTCACATCCAAGGTGGGCGGCGAGTGGGTGATGAAGGTCTACATCGACGCCATGTCGGGGGTCGAGCACGTCGTCCTCGTCAAAGGCAACGTGGCGGGCGAAGCGCCGGTGATGGTGCGAATGCACCACGTCAACCTGCTGCCCGACATCCTGGACGACGCGCAGTCCGAGCGCAGCGGCGAGCTGCACAAGGCCATGGCGATGGTGGCCAACTATGGCCGCGGCGCGCTGGTTCTGTTCCGTGAAAAGCACCCGGGGCAATTGGTCGAACGCATCAAGGCCAAGGCGCGCGGCGAAACCCACATCCACCGCCTGGTGGACTATGGCGTCGGCGCTCAGATCCTGGTCGATCTCGGCGTCAAGAACATGATCCTTCTGACCAACACTTCGAAAGTGGTGGTCGGCCTCGAAGGCTACGGGCTGCATATCCTCGAGCAGCGCGCGATCAAGGTCGGCTGACTCCGAATATCAACGGCGCTTATTGCGGGCAGACCTTCGGGTCTTTGCTCTGCTGTTCGATATAAGCGATGAGGTCGAGGCGGGACTCTTCGTCCGAGATGCCGACATAGCCCATGGCGGTGTCGGGCACGAAGGACAAGGGCTCGGCGATAAAGGCGCTCAGCGTCTTGATGTCCCAGGTGAGGCCGGATTCCTTCATCGCGTTCGAGTAGGAGGCATAGTCCGTCCGGCTCGCGGCCTTGCGGCCCACCAGTCCACAGTGATTCGGTCCGATCTTGTTTTCGCCGAAGGCGTGGCAGCCCTCGCACTCGGTATACATCAGTTTGCCGCTGACGGGATCGCCCTTATGGGCCGCAGCAAAGGCGGCGTGAGAGGCAGCAATCAATACGACGGCGGCGAAACCGCCCACGATACCGGCAGCTAAACGATGACCAAACATTGTCGAATTCTTCCCTCAATTGCGAAATTTTGCTGGCCGTAGATAAGCACCGCATCGAACCAATTCAATTGCGAAATGGTGAGCCAGTGTAAGCGTCGCATCACGGAAATTTTGTGGCGATGATGTGCGGCTTAGATTGCGTCCGCGCCATCCCGACCCGGGCAAGGCTCTAAGGTATTGTAACTAAAATATTTTTTAGCCTGCCTCAGATCGGGCCAAATGCTGGGGTCTATTGCGTCTGCGAACAGCCGAGGGTTGTTGCAGCCAACGTTTTGTTACTTTCCTCGGCGGCGAAAATACATAGAGTGGCGACTCTGAACGGGGCGGCGAAGTGTGAGGGCACATTGCCGCACCGATCCAAGGGGAGAGGACGTGATGCGTTTTGGCTTGGGAGTGTTTTGTTTTGCTGCCTGTGCGGTGCTTGCTTTTGCCGCCGGTCCCACCGATGCCGGCGAGGCGCAGCCGCAGGTCGACGTGGCGCTCGTGCTGGCCGTCGATGTGTCATCCAGTGTGGACGAAGGCGAGGCCGGCATCCAGCGCGCGGGGTATATCGCGGCGCTGCGTGATCCCAAGGTCGCCGATGCGATTCGCGGCGGCTTGATCGGGCGCATCGCGCTGACCTACGTCGAATGGGCCAGCCCCAATGACCAGCGCCAGCTTATTCCCTGGCGCGAAGTCTCCGACGCCGCCAGCGCCAATGCCTTCGCCGACGAATTGCAGAAGGCGCCCTACAAGCCCGGCAGCACGACCTCTATCAGTGCCGGCATCGATTATTCCGTGGCCTTACTTGATAAGAGCGGCATTCGCGCCGTGCGCCGAGTCATTGATATGTCGGGCGACGGCTACAGCGACTACGGACGTCCCGTGAAGGCCGCGCGCGATGCTGCGATCAAAGCTGGCGTCATCATCAACGGCCTGCCGATCATGAATGACCGCGCTGAATACCGCACCAAGATCCCGCCGGACCTCGATAAGTATTACACCGAGAACGTCACCGGCGGCCGCGGCTCCTTTACGCTGGTAGTCCGCAAGCTTGAGGACTTCAACAAACTTGTCCTGCAGAAGCTGATCCTCGAGATCGCCTCGCTCATGCAGGACGAACCAAAGAAGCCGTCCTAAGCCTCTTCCACGGGCCGAAAGCGCATGCCGTAGAATTCGCGCTTCAGGCGCGCGCGGTCGGTCGCGGGCAGATGATGTAGGGGCGGGCGGCGCTGGCCTTTGACCTTTCCCGCCAAGACCAGACAATTGCGCGCCGGCCCGCGTTGATCCAGTAGGCGCACCGCGCCGCCGTTTTGCAGCCAGCCGTTTTCCATTAGCCGCGTCGCCAGCTTATCGGCGCGCAGGTCCGCCTTGGTGCTGAGGCAGACGTTGATATACATGCGTCCGCCCGCCGCGAGACAGCGCCGCGCCGCGCGGGCAAAAAAAGGACCGGTGAACTGCGGCGGAATGTTTTCGCCGATGAACGCATCGATGATCAGCACATCGAACCGCCGGCGGGTCTTCTCCATAAAGGCAAGGCCGTCGCCGGTTTTGCAGATGATCTTCTCCGGCAGACCAAAGTGCTTGCGCGCCAGCGTGAATGAGCGGGCGTCGATATCGACAATTGTCACGTCTAAGCCGGCGTCGCTTAGCATCTTGCCCAAGAGGCCGCCGCCGCAGCCGATCATCAGCACGCGCTTGGCCGGCCGTTGCACGACAAGTCCGTAAAGCGCGTGGATATAGGTATCGACGCTGACGCCATTTTTGTCGACTGCGCTTTGATGGCCCCCCTTCAGCACATAGGTCAACGTTCCGGCGCGTTTGTCGCGGCGGAGCTTGATGGCGCCGAGTGGAGGCTGCTGCGTCGGTTGGCCTGAATTTGAGGGCATGACCGCAATACATCACGCGACTTTGGCCGCCACAATACGTAAATTTGCGCTATGCTCGGGATCTACCTAGGGGAGGACACCATGCGCATTTTCAACATCGCGATTTGCCTTTCGCTTTTGACTTTGATTTCCGCCGCGCGCGCCGCTGAGCCGCCGCGCACGATCGTCACCACCCAGTTCACGCAAGACATCGCCAATCTGCCCGGCAAGAAGATGATTACGCTGACCCTCGACATGCCGCCGGGCTCGAAGGGCGTGCCGCATCGACACGCCAAGTCGGCTTTCATCTATGCCTATGTGCTCTCGGGCAAGGTCCGCAGCGCCGTCGACGACGCGCCGGTCAAAGTCTATAGCCCAGGCGAAAACTGGTTCGAGAACCCGGGCGCGCACCATGTCGTCAGCGAAAATGCGAGCGCCACCGAGCCGGCCAAGGTTCTGGTGGTCATGGTGTTGGATGCCAACGAAACCGTGCTGACAACACCCGATCCGAAGTAATACCGTCACGGGATGACGGCAAAAGCCTGGTTCAGACGCGGGCCATCGGGGCTCGGCCACTTTCCCCAGACTTGGGAAGGATGGGCGAGCTTCGCTACGTTTCTGGTGGCCCTTGTGTCCACCGTCTTGATCCTGCAAACTTTCCTCGGTGACGGCGGGCGCGGTCAGGGCCTCATTTTTCTGACAGCAGCGCTCGAGATCATGGCCTTCTTGCGTTTCGTGCGCGGCCGTTCTGAAGACCCGAAAAAGTGAGTTGATGAATTATGGCTGCCACGCTGCATATCCTCGTCATCGAAGCGCGCTTTTACGAAGAGATCTCCGACGGACTGCTGAAGGGTGCGACCGAGGTGCTAGCGGCGGCCAAGGCCAAGTTCGACGTTGTAACCGTGCCGGGCGTGCTGGAGCTGCCGGCGGCGGCGTTGTTCGGTATGAGCCCCGAGCGCAAGGGCGGCCAGCGCTACGATGGTTTTGTCGTGCTCGGCTGCGCGGTCAAGGGCGAGACCGACCACTACGAATATGTCTCGGCGGAGTCCATGAGCGGCGTGCAGCGCGTGGCCCTCGATCTCAAAGCCCCGTCTGGCAACGGCATTCTGACCTGCCCAACCTGGGAACTTGCCCAGAATCGCTCCAATCCGGCCGAGGGCGATGCGGGCGGCCGCGCGGCGCGCGCCTGCCTGCGCCTCATTGAGCTCAAGCACCGCTTCGGTCTATAACGCCGGGCGTTCAGACGTTAGCTAAGTTCTTTGACTGGTCCGGCAGCCTCGGCACCTTGTGCGTTTAAGGGTTTACATTCACGTTATGACATCTTCCGACCACCCCGCCGAAAAACCCGACCTCAATGAACGCAGCACCGCGCGCCTTGCCGCTGTTCAGGCGCTGTATCAGATCGAAGCCAGCCAGGCCGCGCCTGAACAGGTGATCAAGGACTTCCTCATCGGCCGCGTCGGCGGATTGGCTGTCACGCAAGATGCCGATACCGAGGTGGAAAGCATCGTGGCGCTTACCAGCATCGACAGCGAGCTGTTCATCAATCTCGTGCGCGGCGTGCAGGAGCGCGGCGAGGACATTGATGGCATCATCAAGGGCGCCTTGTCGCCCGAGTGGCCCTGGGACCGTCTTGAGATGACCGTACGCGCGATCCTGCGCGCGGGTGTCGCCGAGATGCTGACACGGAGCGACATTCCGGGTGCGGTCACAACCACCGAATTTGTTGATGTGGCCCACGCCTTCTATGCCGGGCCCGAGCCGCGCATGGTCAACGCGGTGCTCGACCGCATCGCCAAGGTGCTAGGACGCACGCCCGGGAGTTCTGGCGCCGCATGAGTGGGGCGGGAACACGCCGCGGCGAATTCGAGTTGATCGCCGCGCTGTTCGCACCGCTGAGCAAAGGCGCGCCTGGCGCGCTTGGATTGACTGACGACGCGGCTCTCATTGACGTCGCACCCGGCTGCAGCCTTGTGACCACCGTCGACACGGTGATCGCCGGCGTGCACTTTCGCTCCGATGATCCGCCCGACTTAATTGCGCGCAAGGCGCTGCGGGTAAACCTCTCCGACCTCGCCGCCAAAGGCGCGAAGCCCGTCGGTTTTCTGCATGCGCTGGCGCTCAACGACGGCATCGATGACGCGTTTCTAGAGCGTTATGCGGCTGGACTTGCTGCCGACGTCACGGAATTCGGCGTGCCGCTCCTGGGCGGCGATACCACCAGCGGGCCCGGGCCGCTAAGCATCACCATCACGGCTTTCGGCGTAGTGGAGAAGGGCAAGGCCCTGTTGCGCAGCGGCGCGCGGCGGGGCGACGTGCTCTGCGTCAGCGGCACCATCGGCGACGGCGCGCTCGGTCTTGCCTGTCTCAACCACGATCTCGAAATATCAACGGTGCTGAGCGATGAACTCGTCGCGAGATATGAGCTGCCCCAGCCGCGTCTTGCGGCAGGGCGCGCTCTCGCGGGTCTCGCGACCGCTTGCCTTGATGTCTCAGATGGCCTCGTCGCCGATGTTGGCCATCTTTGCGCCGCCTCGGGCCTGGCCGCCGTGATTGGCCGCTACACCTTGCCGTTGTCGGCGGGCGCGCGCAGCGCCGTTGAACAGGATGCGCGGTGGTGGGACGAGATTCTGGGAGGCGGCGACGACTATGAACTCGCCTTCAGCATTCCTCCCGACCGGCTTGCGGACCTTCAGTCGATTGCATCGCGTCTCAAACTCCCGCTGACGCCCATCGGCACACTCACGCCAGGGCAGGGTGTCACCGTGATTGCGGACGGCAAGCCCTGCGCGCTTGAGCGCACAGGCTATCGTCACCGATAAGCTTTTGTTCAGCGGGCCCAGCGGCCCGGGCTGCGAGCATCGTCCGCGAGGTTCCGGCAGGGAGCGAAATGTGCTCTAATGCGGCCTGATTGAGGGGCAACGACATCCATGAAGCGTGCGATCGTAATTATTCTGGTGATGATCCTGGTGGCCGGCGGCGGCGCCGGCGGCCTGATCATGCTTGGGATCGTGCCCAATCCGTTCAATCCCAAGGTCGCGGAAAAGCCACTGACCGCCGCCGAGAAGGCCGCTGCCGAGCTTAAGGAGAAGAACAAGTTCAAACCGCCATTGGCGGCGTTCCCCTTGGTCAAAATGGAAGATCTGGTGGTGCCGGTGATCATCGACGGCAAAGCCCAACGCCGGGTCATGCTGATCGCCCGCCTGGTGGCGACCACACCGGCCGACGAGGCCCTGGTGAAGGCCAACCTGAACCGCTTCCAGGACACGGTGATCAAAGATCTGGTGCCCTATTTCCAGAATTACTTCCTGACTCATGACATAGTGGATGCGGTGGACATGAAGGCGCGGCTGATGCGGCACGCCAAGACGGTCTACGGCGAGAAGGTCAAAGACGTGCTGTTGGTCAATACCTTCGAGCAGGGCAACGGGCGCATTCAATAAGCCCGTGATTTGGCCCATTACGGGCCCGGGAAATCCCTATAGGGCCCCATCCTATTGATTTGTTGCACCGCCCGCCTCGTTCTGGCACTCTCCCGCCGATTTTTAGGGGTCGGCGGAAGCCTTAATATAAGCCTTTGAATTAACACCTGATTTTGCCTTCGTAACCGGCAAATGCAGCTCTAACGAATCTTGAACGGGGTAAACATGTCCTTGGAAACTCTCGTCATCGCCTGCGGCGTGTTGGCGGTCCTTTACGGCATCTACGGCACCATGCGCATCGTCAAGATGCCGGCCGGCAATGCGCGCATGCAGGAAATCGCAGCTGCCATCCAGGAAGGCGCGGGCGCCTACCTTAACCGCCAGTACACCACCATCGGCATCGTCGGTGTGGTTGTGGCCATTGTGCTCGGCGCGACGCTGGGCATCACAGTTGCTATCGGCTTCGTCATCGGAGCGGTCCTCTCGGGCATTGCCGGCTATGTCGGCATGAACGTCTCGGTGCGCGCCAACGTGCGTACGGCTGCTGCGGCCATGACCGGCGGCTTGAAACCTGCCCACGCCGTTGCCTTCCAGGCCGGCGCCATCACCGGCATGCTGGTGGTTGGTCTGGGCCTGCTCGGCGTCGCCGGGTACTACTTCGTCCTCACCGCCCAGGGCCTGCCGCTGCGCGACATCGTCTGGGGCTTGATTGCCCTCAGCTTCGGCGCTTCGCTGATCTCGATCTTCGCCCGCCTCGGCGGCGGCATCTTCACCAAGGGCGCCGACGTCGGCGCCGACCTGGTGGGCAAAGTCGAAGCGGGTATTCCCGAAGATGACCCGCGTAACCCGGCCGTCATCGCCGACAACGTCGGCGACAACGTCGGCGACTGCGCCGGCATGGCTGCCGACTTGTTTGAAACCTATGCCGTGACCATCGTCGCCACCATGTACCTGGGCTCGCTCTACTTCGCTGATGCACAGGCTTCCTCGGCAATGATGTATCCGCTCGTCGTCGGCGCGGTCTGCATCATTGCCTCGATCGTCGGCACCTTCTTCTCGGGTATCGGTTCGTCGGGCAAGATCATGTCCGCCCTGTATCGCGGCTTCTTCGTCACCGCGATTATCTCGTTCGGTCTTATCGTCGCCGTCACTTTGGAACTCTTTCCCGAGGGCTTCACGCCGACGGTTGGTGAGCAGATTACCGCTAAGGACCTGATCATCTGCTCGGTTGTCGGGTTGGCCGTCACAAGCCTGATCATCTGGATCACCGAGTACTACACCGGCACGAACTTCCGTCCGGTCAAGAGCGTGGCTGCCGCCTCGACCACCGGTCACGGCACCAACATCATCCAGGGACTTGCCATCTCGATGGAAGCGACCGCGCTGCCGGTGCTCGTGATCTGCGCCGGCATCATCGTCGCTTACCTGACGGCGGGCATCTTCGGCCTCGCGATCGCCGCGACCACCATGCTCGCGCTGGCCGGCATGGTCGTGGCCCTCGACGCTTACGGCCCCGTCACCGACAACGCCGGTGGTATCGCCGAAATGGCGCATCTTCCCCCGGAAGTGCGCGTTTCCACCGATGCTTTGGACGCCGTTGGCAACACCACCAAAGCCGTCACCAAGGGCTACGCCATTGGTTCGGCCGGTCTGGCCGCGGTTGTGTTGTTCGCCTCCTACACCGCCGACCTGAAGCACTATTTCGGTGATCTCAACATTCAGTTCAGCCTCGAAAATCCCTTCGTCGTGGTTGGCCTGTTTATCGGCGGCTTGCTGCCGTACCTGTTCGGCGCCATGGGCATGCAGGCCGTGGGCCGCGCGGCCGGTGCCGTCGTGAACGAAGTGCGCCGTCAGTTCAAAGAGATCCCCGGCATCATGGAAGGCACCGGCAAGCCAGATTACGGCCGCGCCGTCGACATGCTGACCAAAGCCGCGATCAAGGAGATGATCCTGCCGTCGCTGCTGCCGGTCTTGTCACCCATCGTGCTGTACTTCCTCATCAAGGCCGTCGCCGGTCAGGCTGAAGCCTTCACGGCGCTGGGCGCGATGCTGCTGGGCACCATCGTCACCGGCCTGTTCGTCGCCATCTCGATGACCTCGGGCGGCGGCGCGTGGGACAATGCCAAGAAGTACATCGAAGACGGCCACCACGGCGGCAAAGGCTCCGACGCCCACAAGGCGGCGGTCACCGGCGACACCGTTGGCGATCCGTACAAGGACACGGCGGGCCCCGCCGTGAACCCGATGATCAAGATCATCAACATCGTCGCTCTCTTGCTGCTCGCGGTTCTCGCCGCGGCCAAGTAAGCCGATCTGATCATCCGACACGAAGCGCCCCGGCCGAAAAGCCGGGGCGTTTTGCTTTTTACATCTCGCTGACGGCGAACAGCCGCATGGCGCCGAACTTCTTGGCCAACTCGCTCTGGCCGACGTAGTCGGTGCGGTAGCGCCCGGGAGCCGAGAGGCTGAGCAGGGCGGCGAAGGGCTCGCTGACGTACAAGGCGCCTGGCACCGTCACCGGCTCGATGCGCGCGGCGATGATGACGTGGGTGCCGAAGAAATTTTTCGTGCCCATGAAGGGATCGGTCAGTTCGGTCACCGGCCCCGCATGCCCGCCGACGCGCAAGGCGAGGTGGCCCGGCAGTCCTGCGCCCTCGAGATCGATCTCGCTGAAACGTTTGAGCAGGGCCAATGCCCCCGTGGCAGCAGCATGAACGTCGTCATAGACCACGTAGAGACCATCGCCCCAGGTGGCGACCTCCTGCGGCTGTACGCTCAGTCCACGCAGCCGCGCGGCCAGGGGGCGCCAGGATGCGTTCGACAAACAGCGTGATCTGATGCTCCTCGAGTTTGCTGAAGCCGCGCACGTCGGCGAACAGCATGGCTTTCGGCGTACGCGCGGTCGTGATTGTCACTGCAGCGGCAACTACCTTGTGCGCGGGCGGCTGGCGTAGCGCCTTGGGGAAATCGATCACCGTGCGCCGTCGTCCGGTCGCCTCCCAGCGGGCGATGTCGGCGCCGGTTCCGGCAACTCCGGCCGCAGCCGCCCCGTCCCACAACGCCAGCTGTTGGGCGCGGGTTTGCAGCACATCGGCATGACGCACCGCGAGGCCCATGGCGATTTCGGTGCCGTAGGCAAAGACGCTGTCGTCGCCCAGGAAGGGCTCATGGGTGGCTAGGCGGAATGTTGTTGCGCGCTCAACACACGACCGATAGCGCGCTTTCCAAGCTGCACCATAAGGCGCAACGGACTGCGTGAGGTAATCCGCCTCGCGCATGGGCAGGATGACATGCAGTTCGGCGCCGGCGGCAAGTGCTGCTTCGGCGACGATGATATCGCTGCCGGCCGCCAGCGCGCCGAAGACTGCGCCGGGGCGGATGACCGCGAGAGATTCGCGCACTTCGGCGTGGAGGTCAGCGATGTTGGCCCCTTCGTTGAACATATGGCCGCAGTAGAACAGCGCCGGCGGCGGGCGGTGGCGGTCGAGCCACGCACTGTCCAGCGCCAAGGCTTCGCAGATAATGCCGAACTGCCTGAGTGTGCTGGCATGGGCCGCGTAGTCGCGCGGGTTGCGCGCGCGGGCGGTGGCCAGCGCGTCGTCGGCGGCCTCTAGCCGTCCGCAGAGCAAGTGCGCTTCGGCAGTTGTCGCCGCGACGTAGTAAGCCTGTTCGGGCGTCGGCTCATTGTTCTGGCGCAAGGACAAGAGGACAGCATTCGCGAGTTTGGCGGCCTGTCCGGAATCGCCGGCTAGCAGCGTCATCGTGGCGGTGTTGATACCGGGGTAATAGCCGTGGTGAAGGGCGTAGGCGCGGGCGTAGTTTTCGGCGGAATCGGCCGCCAGGGTGCGGCGTGCGTCACCGTCCGCCGCCAAGGCCAGATCCTTCAGCAACCGCCCGCCAAGGGCCAGCACGTCCTCGTCGTCGATGGCCTCGGCAAGGCCAAGCCGCTGGAACTCGCGCCTAGCCTGTTCGCCGGCGCCGGCACGGGCCAGCACAAGCACGGCGCGGTGTTTCAGATCGCGGGAGTCCGGGTGTTGTGCGAGGCCTTCGACTAGGACGTCGTAGGCCTTCAGCAGGTCGCCGCCTTTTTCAAAGAGGCGGGCGCGCTCGAGAACCGCGCGCTCGGGAATGATATGTGCGTCGGACACGGCGATTTTCCCCCAATCGCCTCCGCGCGCCTTTAGCGCGGCGGAGCGTTTGGCCCGCCGGCTGAACCGGGCGACTTGCCGATGCGGCCGATGTTGCCCAGAAGCTGTTCGATCAAGCTGACCTCGCGGCCCTTGGTGGGCGTCGAGCGCGCTTCGACCGTCACGTTCTGGCCGTCTTCGAGGTTGAGCTTGCGCACGCCGGTCAGAATCCCGCGCGGATCGAAGCTGACCACATAAACCGTACGGTCGAGCTCGTGGTTGGGATAGAAGGCGTACTGCGTGGTATGGGCGCTGATGTAGTACCAGTTCTCGTTATCGAACACCGCCGTGGTGGCGGGCGTGCCGAGAATGCCTTCGACGTCCTGACGGGTCTGTTCGCCGGGCGCCAGGCGGGCGAGGGACTCAGGCGTCGGCAGATTGCCGCGCGCTTCGATGTCTTTGGCGCAGCCCGCAAGCAGGGCACAGGCCATGACTGTGGCGGCGGCGAATAAGCGGGTATTACTAGTTTTCATGGCCTGACGTATTATATCACCCGAAGGCTGCTGCCCAGCCCCTATAAGCGGCTGTATTTGCCACATTTTGTTCTGAAAAAGTCTCCCATCATGTTGTTTGATCTCTTCCGCCGCCAGGACCCAGCCGAGGACGCTGCCCTCGTGCTCTATCCCACCTTGGTGGAGAAGGCGCGCGATCCGGCGTTCTATGCTCGGCTGGCCGTGCCCGACACGGTCAATGGCCGCTTCGACATGCTGGTGATCCACGCCATGCTGGTGCTGCGCCGCTTGCGGGGCGCGGGGGCCGCGGCGGACGCATTTGGTAAAGCGCTGCTGGAGCTGCTTTTTCGCGACATGGATCAGTCTTTGCGCGAGATGGGCGTCGGCGACATGGGCATCGGCCGGCATATCAAAAAGATGGCCAAGGCCCTGTTCGGGCGCGCCGAGGCCTATGAAGCCGGGCTCGACGGCGATGTCTCGCTGCTGCTGGAGGCCTTGAAGGAAAATGTATACCGCCGCGCCGCAGGCGATGCGCATCTGGCCCAGATGGCCGACTACCTGACGCGCGCCGCGCAGCACGTCGCCACCCAGGATGTGGGCGATATTGTCGCCGGCAAAATCAACCTGGCCGTGCCGGTCGTGATCGAGGCCGCCCATGCCGGATAAATCCCCATTGCCGATTGAGCCCGTCGCGCCGGAGTTTTCATTTCCAGTCGATGTCGGCCATCTGCCCCCGCAGGGCCGCAGCTATACCATCACCGCGTCTGCCGAGGAGCGGGCCCGGGTCGCCGCGCGTCTTGATCTGCAAGACGTTGAGGTCCTCAAGGCGGCGCTGGAGGTAAATTTTCAGGGTGGCCTGATCGTGGTCACCGGCACGGTGGACGCCAAGGTCACGCAGTCCTGCGTGGTGAGCCTGGGGCCGGTGCCGGCGGTGATCAGCGAAGTCATCGAAGCCAGTTACATGACGGAAGAGCGCGCGGCCAAGGAGCAGGTCAAGCGCGAGAAAATCCTGTCCAAGAAAAAGGCCGGCTTCAAAGCCTCGGCCGAGGAAGAGGAACTGATTGAATTCGGCCGCCAGGACCCGCCAGAGGTGGCCAGGGGTGATCGAATCGACCTGGGCGAGTTGGCCGTGGTCCACCTGGCCTTGGCCCTGGACCCTTACCCCAGGGCACTTGGTGCTGCTTTTGACCCCGGCGCCTGGGGTTTAGAGGCGGAAAATGAGGAAAATATCCCCCAAACCAGCCCTTTTGCCGCCTTGGCCAAGCTGAAGACAGATCGGGCTAAACCCGGTAAGAAGTAGGGGAAGGTGCTTGCACGGGCAGGGCTTTTTCGCTATCTAGGCCCGCTTTCCGGACCCCTTGTGCCGCCGGGTGAGTGTTCCGGCTGGAGCGCTCTTGCGGTGGCGCGGCGAGAACAGTGGTTCCGGGTTCCGAAATTTACCACGAAAGATTACGTCCATGGCCGTTCCGAAGAAAAAAGTCTCCAAGTCGCGTCGCAACATGCGTCGTTCGCACCACGCGCTCTCGGTGTCGGCTCACCAGGAATGCCCGAATTGCGGCGAGCTGAAGCGCCCGCACCACATGTGCGCTTCTTGCGGCCACTACGACGGCCGCGACGTGGCCTCCGAGTCCGAGGCTGTTGCCTAGCTCCGCGAGTCATATAATCTTCAAGTGACGCCGTGCGCTGTTGAGGCGGCGGTCGGGGGACACACGAAGCGGCGATTGAGCCGCCGCACGCACCAATGCCGGCCAACAGCCGGTATTCACACAGTGCCGGCCTTCCGCCGGTGTGGCGGCTTAACTGTCCGGGGATTATTTTGAGCGCGGCCTTCACCCTATCGTTGGACGCCATGGGCGGCGATTTCGCCCCCGAGATCGTGCTGAAGGGCGCTGCCCTCGCGCGTGAGCGCTATCCGAGCGCGCATTTCCTGCTATTCGGCGACGAAGCCAAGCTGAAACCGCTGCTCGCCCAATACGTCGCGCTGGCGGCGTGCTCGACCATCCGCCACACCGATCAGGTCATCACCGGCGACACCAAGCCGAGCCAAGCCATCCGTCAAGGCCGCCAGTCGAGCATGTGGAAGGCCATCGAAGCCGTGAAACTCGGCGAAGCCGCCGGCGTGGTCTCGGCCGGTAATACCGGCGCGCTGATGGCTATGGCCAAGATCATCATGCGCCCGCTGCCGGGCATCGACCGCCCAGCCATCTGCGGCCTGTTTCCGACACGCATGGGCGAGACCACGATGCTTGACCTCGGCGCCAATGCCCAATGCGATGCGCGCAACCTGGTGGAATTCGCCGTGATGGGCGAATGTTTCGCCCGCGCCATTTTGGGCCTCGAACGTCCCAGCGTCGGCCTGCTCAACATCGGCTCGGAAGATGTCAAAGGCACCGATGCCTTGCGTGAAGCCAGCCAAGTGCTGCGCAGTTCGCACCTGGATATGGAATTCAAAGGCTTCATCGAAGGCGACGACATCGCCGCCGGCACCGTTGACGTCGTCGTCACAGATGGTTTCACCGGCAACGTCGCGCTCAAGACAGCCGAAGGCACGGCCAAGCTGTTCGCCTCGTTCCTCAAGGCCGCGATCCACAGTTCGTGGTTGGCTAAGTTCGGCATGCTGTTTGCCAAGCCCGTGATCTCGCAGGTCATGGCGCGTACCGATGCCCGCCGCTACAACGGCGCTTTGTTTGTCGGGCTCAATGGCGTCGTGGTGAAAAGCCACGGCGGAACCGACGGTGTCGGTTTTGCCAATGCGATCGGTGTCGCGGTCGATATGATCGCGCGTGATCTCAACACCAAGATCGGCGAAGAGCTGGCGCGTATCGCCGCCGACAGGCTGGAAGAAGCCCTGCCGGTGGAAGCGATTGGAGCCGTCCCGCAATGATCAAGCGTTCGGTGATCGAAGGGGTCGGCTCGTACCTGCCGGAAAGAATCGTGAGCAACGCCGAGTTGGCCACGCGGGTCGATACCTCCGACGAGTGGATCGTTGAACGCTCCGGAATCAAACAGCGCCACATGGCCGCCGACGGCGAGAAGACCTCGGACCTCGCCATCGCAGCCGTCAAGAAGGCGCTCGATCACGCCGGCCGCGACGGCAAGGAGATCGATCTGTTCGTGTTGGCGACTGCCACACCTGACCAGACGTTCCCCGCCACTGCCGCCCGCGTGCAAGCCGCCTTGGGCCGGCCGGGCGTGCCGTCCTTTGACGTGCAGGCCGTGTGCTCGGGCTTCGTCTATGCGCTGGCCGTCGCCGACAATTTCATCAAAGCCGGGCAGGCCAAGACTGCGGTCGTCATCGGCGCCGAAACATTCTCGCGGATTCTTGATTGGAACGACCGCACCACCTGCGTTCTGTTCGGCGACGGCGCCGGCGCCGTTGTGCTGGGGGCCGCCGAAGGGCAGGGCACAGCAGCGGACCGAGGCGTTCTGTCAACGCACCTGCATTCAGACGGTCGCCACCACGACATGCTTTATGTGGACGGCGGTCCGTCCGCGACGCAGACCACCGGTTACCTGCGCATGAAGGGCAAGGAAGTTTTCCGCCACGCCGTTGTAAATCTCGCCGAAGCGGTGAACGAGGCTCTGGGGGCCAACGCGATCACCATTGACCAGATCGATTGGCTGGTGCCGCACCAGGCCAACAAGCGCATTCTCGACAGTACGGCGCACAAGCTGGGTCTCGACCCCGCACGCGTCATCGTCACGGTTGATCAGCACGCCAACACCTCGGCGGCCTCGATCCCGCTGGCTCTTGCGGTTGGTGTTGAAGACGGACGCATCAAGAAAGGCGACCTGGTCATTCTCGAAGCCATGGGCGGCGGCTTCACCTGGGGTTCGGCGCTCGTCAGGATGTAGGGCCGTGAGTTCAGACAAAAGCTCGGAAAAGAAAGTGGGTCCAGGTCGCGCGTTGATCGGCGACTTCGCACCCAAGCTGGTCGAACTCAACGATGAAGTCCTCTTCGGTGATGTCTGGGAGCGTCCAGAACTCTCCAAACGCGACCGCAGTCTGATGACGATCTCGGCGCTGGTTGCGCTATACAGGATTGAACAATTGCCGGCGCATATCCAGCGCGGCCTCGACAACGGCCTGAGCCAGAACGAGATCATCGAGGCCATCACGCATCTCGCGTTTTATGCCGGCTGGCCCTGCGCATGGTCGGCCATTCAGATCGCCAAGAAGATTTTCGAAAAGACCGCGTAATACTTGCCGCAACTTGCGGCCGAAACGCAGGCGCGTTCCATCGCTACACGAATAATATCGCAGAGCGGCGGCTGCGCGGTTGGACGCAAAGCGCATATTGGCATCAGACTAAAGCGCATCGACGTGCCATACCCAGAATGCTATACCATGAGCACCTATGTCCGGGGGGACTGGGAGCAATGGCGATTTTCGCGCTAGGCGTCGTATGGGGCTGAGCTCCGCGATCGAAGCCGATAACTCCTTAGGGCAGCTGGCCTTCGGGGGCACCGATGATTTTATCAAAACGGTGCGCCGCCGCGTGGACGCGCACTTCGCCGGCAGCAAGTGCCGCGGCGATATTCGCCTCTACCGCAAGGGCATCATCATCGGCCTCTGGTTCGCGGCGTCCTATGTGCTGCTCCTGACGATAAAGATTCCAGCGCTGCAGATCCTGTTCTGCATTTCCTACGCCTTCGCCGCCGGAGCGGTCGGGTTCAACATTTTCCACGACGCCGGCCACGGCACGTTCTCGCCGAACCGCCAGGTCAATCAGTATCTAAGCTTTGCCGCCTGTTCCGTGCTGGGGGCCGGGCGCTATTTCTGGCGTTTCAAACACAACGTCCTGCATCACCGCTTCACCAATGTCTTCGAGTGGGATGACGACCTCGAGACACGCGGTAGTTTGCGCCTCAGTCCGCAGCAGCCGTGGCAATCCAAGTTCAAGAACCAGCATCGATGGTTCTATATCCTCTACAGCTTTGCGACCCTCGAATGGGTGTTCGTGAAGGACTATGTGCAGTATTTCACGGCGCGCATTAATCCCTACCGCGACATTCCGCCGCTGTCGCGCAACGAGAAGCTGGAGTTCTGGGCCTGCAAGGCGATCTATATGGCGGTGTTTGTGGCGCTGCCGTTCGCGCTTTTGCCGGCGTCGCATGTCGTCATCGGGCTCTTGCTGTATCACATGCTGCTCAGCCTGATTCTCACGTTTGTTTTCAACATGGCCCACGCGACCGCTAAGGTGGATTTCCCCGCGCCCACCGGAAGCCCTGGCGCTATCGCCGAGGATTGGGGTGCGCACCAGATGCGCACAACCGCCAACTTCGCGACGGCCAACCGCGTGCTCAATTGGTACACCGGCGGGCTGAATTTCCAGATCGAGCACCACCTGTTTCCCAACATCAGCCACACGCATTATCCGGATATCAGCGGGATCGTGCAGCGCACGGCCGACGAGTTTGGCCTGCCCTACAACACCTACGAGACCTACCTGGGCACGGTGAAAAGCCATTTCGATACGCTGCGGATCCTGGGCACGCCGCCGGTAAAAACGGCCTGAAGCTGCCAAAAAATAGCGCAAGACCAGGGGCCGGGCCGGCGCTCAAGACGCTGCCGTCGGGCCCGCTGGGGCATCCTCTAAATCATTGCTACACATAGATAACCTGTATTGACGCCCCAGGGAGGAAAGGGCTAACCTGTTGACTTCACGCGACTTCTGTAGGAGAGCGCGAAGATGGGAGAAACAATTACCCGGGCGCAGTTGAGCGAGGCCATCTTCCAAGAGGTAGGCCTCTCCCGGAACGAATCAGCCGACCTGTTGGAGATGGTTCTGGGCGAAATCACCCAGGCGCTCCTCAAGGGCGAAACCGTGAAAATTTCCTCCTTTGGAAGTTTCTCGGTGCGCCAGAAGGGTCAACGCATCGGCCGCAATCCAAAGACCGGCGAAGAAGTGCCGATTTTGCCGCGCAAAGTGCTGGTGTTCCGCCCATCGCAGTTGCTCAAGGGCCGTATTCGCGGTGGTCATTCCACACGCGGGACCACGCCGCCTGCCACAACCCCGTAATTTAAGCCGTGGCGTCTGACGATCTTTTGGAGCCCGACGAGGACGCCCCGGATCATGTGCGGCTTGTCGATACGCGCCGCCAATCCAAGTCCGAGGCCGCTTTCCGCACCATCAGCGAGGTCGCGGACGAGCTCAATGTGCCGCAGCACGTCCTACGCTTCTGGGAAACCAAGTTCAGCCAAATCCGACCGCTGAAACGCGGCGGCGGGCGGCGGTATTACCGCCCCGAAGACGTCACGCTGCTCAAGCGGATCCGCACGCTTCTTTATACCGACGGCCTAACGATTAAAGGCGTGCAGAAGCTGTTGCGCGAGACCGGCACACGCGGACCGGTGGACGAGACCCCGGCGCCCCCGCAGAACCTGGGGGAGGGCATGTCCATCGCCGACGTCCCCATGGGTCTCGCGCGCGACGAGGCCATACGCCTTCTGGCCGAGCTCAAAGGCCTGCGTGACGAGCTGCACAGGGCCCTTCAGGCCGCTTAACGCTTCAAATCCAACGAATAAGTGCAGGTTGTTTTGCTGGTGGGTGCTGTCTATAGTGCGCGCCGCTTCGCCGGGGACCCCATGCTACATGACCCCGCCGCGGCTTGGTTCGGGGCGTAGCGCAGCCTGGTAGCGCACTTGACTGGGGGTCAAGGGGTCGCAGGTTCAAATCCTGTCGTCCCGACCATTTCCTCCTTCT
>CANJPG010000020.1 GCA_947476065.1 Fidelibacterota bacterium | reverse complement strand
GGGTTGCGGGCAACGGCTGGCGTGAAATGGGGTACACCTTCACAATTGTCGGCGGCCGGATCGATCGGGCGGGATGGCGTGCCCTTCAACCAGGCAATTTTATCGGCGCCGAAGTGCACCACGGCGCCCATGAATTGCGGGTCGTCGATTTGAAGGGCCTGCATGCCGTCGCTGGTGACGGCCACTGCGGTTACGCGCCACGTACCGATCATATCTGCGTAAGACGGCGTCGCTGCGCCGGCAGGCAGTGTTAAGCACGCCGCAAACAGTCCCAAAATATATCGCATTCCAATCAGCCCTACGCAGCGGTTGTCCTCGGTTGCTCAATATAGGTATGGACATTTGAAGCCGCAGCCATCTTGCGATGCAACAAAGGCCCGGTCATGGCGTTGTCATTGAACCTTCGGGCAAAACCGCCTGGACAGCCACACATTTGGGGCTATCCTTGCGCGCCTTTGCACTTACAGGTCGGTTCGCACCGCGGACCGTTGGACCTCATTGCCGTATTCAGGGAGAGACTCCGATGACCAAAGTGATTCGTATTGCCGTGGGCTCGTTGATCGCCGCGGGCCTAGCTTTCTCCAGCGCCAGCGCCGCCGAACATAAGATGAAGGCGACATTGAGTTCCGCCTCGGAAGTTCCGGCCAATGCCAGCACCGGTAAGGGCATGGCCGAGATCACCGTCAACGACACTACCAAGGAAGTCAGCTGGAAGGTGACCTTCGAAGGTCTCACGGGCGACGCCGTTGCCGCGCACATCCATGGTCCGGCCGCTGCCGGCGCCAATGCAGGCGTGATGGTCAATTTTGGTATGGGCCCGCTCAAGAGCCCGATCGAAGGCAAAGCCACTGCGACCGACGAGCAGATCGCCGCCATTATGGCCGGCAATGCCTACGTCAACATCCACACCCCCACCAACAAGGGCGGTGAAATCCGCGGCCAGCTCGCGAAATAAGCTCGTCGTTATAAGATGCGGAAAAGGCCGGATGGACATCCGGCCTTTTTCTTTGGCCGCTAGACTCTTGCGCCCCGGGGCCTTCCAGCCAACACTGAGCCATGCCTGATGATTCCCCCAGCCGGCCGCGTGCGGACGCACCCGCTGCGGCCACGTCGCCGCCCTCTTTCGCGGACATCGATCGCCGCCTGCCAACCCAGCCCTTCGCGCTGATCGGCGACCAAATTCTGCGCCATGGCCGCTGGCGAATCGCCGGCCTCGTCAGCCTGGCGCTGGCCGGCGCGCTGATCGAAAACCTGCAGCCCTATGCCCTGGGCGCCCTGGTCAACGCTCTTGCAGGTATTGGCGGCGAAGCGAACCTGCGCGATACCGCGCTGTTCTGGTTTGTCGTGCTGTGCGCCATCTGGGTGACAGGTCCGGTGCTCTCGCGCGTACACACCCTGGCCAGCACCACGACCATGCTCAAGCTCAAGACCTGCATCCAAGATGATCTGTTCAACTACGTGCACGGCCACGCGCCGCGCTTTTTCCTCGACCAGATGTCGGGATCATTATCCGCGAAGGTGCGTAACGCCGCCGGGGCTGCAACCGCGGTGATCGACTACCTGTTCTCGACGGCGCCGCGTCTCGCCATCCTGTTTTCAGTCTCGGCGGTGCTGGTGTCGCGCCAGGCGCCGCAGTTCCTCGCTTTGTTCGGCGCCTTCGCGGTGGTGTTCACCATTGTGGCGGCTACCCTTGCCCAGAGCTGCCGCAAGTATGCCAAGGCCAGTTCGGTGGCCAGTACAGCCTATGCCGGGCGGCTGGTGGATTCGCTCAACAACTGGGACCTGGTGCGCGCCTTTGCGCGCCGCACCCTGGAACGGGCGACTCTCGCGCCCTTGAGCAAGCGTGAATACGACGCCGGCGTGAAATTGCGCCTGACCCTGTTCCGCATGCGTCTGATGCTGCATGCGGTCGGCGTCGTGTTCCTGATCGTGGTGGTGTGGTGGGCCTTTCAAGAAGCGCTGGACGGCAAGGTCTCCGTCGGAACCTTCACCATGCTGATGTCGCTCAGCCTGTTGATCTCGGCGCACGTCAATACACTGGGAGACAGCCTGCTGCAGTTCTTCGAACAGTTGGGGGTGCTCACGGAAAGCCTTGAGACCGTCACCAAGCCCCATGACATCGTCGATCCACCAAACGCCCAGCCGTTGAAGGTGACGGGCGGCGCCATCGACATACGCGACCTGACCTTCGGCTATCCCGACGGCACGCTGGTCTTTGCGCACCTCAACCTGAAAATTGCCGCAGGCGAAAAGATCGGCCTTGTTGGCCCCTCGGGCGCGGGCAAGAGCACGCTGCTGCGTCTTTTGCGCCGCCAGTTCCCCATCGAGGGCGGTGGAATTTTCATCGACGGCCAGGATATCGGCACGGTCACCTGGGACTCGCTGCACGAAACCTTCGCCGAGGTGCCCCAGACACCCTCGGTGTTCCACCGCTCGGTACGCGATAACATCATGTATGGCCGCCCTGACGCCAGCGAAGCCGAGATGATCACGGCGGCCCGGCTTGCCCATTGCCACGATTTCATCAGTGCCCGTCCCGGCGGCTACGATGCCGTGGTCGGCGAGAAGGGCATGAAGCTGTCAGGCGGCGAACGCCAGCGAGTGGCCATCGCGCGCGCCTTTCTCAAAGACGCACCGATCCTTATCCTGGACGAGGCCACGTCCTCTCTTGATAGCGAAGCCGAGCATTTAATTCAGGATGGTTTGCTGAGGCTGATGCACGGCCGCACGGTCATCGCCGTTGCGCACCGGCTCTCCACCATCATGCATCTCGACCGCATCGTGGTGCTGGAGAGCGGCCGCATCGTCGAGCAGGGCACTCACGCCGAATTGCTGCAATACGACGGCACCTATGCTCGGCTCTGGCATCGCCAGGCCGGCGGCTTCATGTGAAAGTACAGCCATGATCACGCTCTATCAGTTCACGCCGCTGCTGGGATTGCCCAATGCCAGCCCCTTCTGCATGAAGCTCGAGCTTTACCTGCGGCTTGCCGGCCTTGAACATAAAGTCGTGACGCTGAAAGGCCTGGGGGGCTCGCCCACGGGCAAGGCGCCTTATATCGACATCGACGGCGAGGTGATCGCGGACTCAGGCCTGATCATTAATTACCTCGAAGCCAAATTCGGCCATCCCGTGGACGGCAAACTCACGCTTGCCGAGCGCGGGCAGTCCCTGGCTTTCCAGCGCATGATGGAAGAGCACCTGTACTGGGTGGCGGTCTATATGCGCTGGGTCGATCCGGCGACACGCCGGCACTGGGAGCCGCATATGCAAAAGCTCATAGGGCTGCCCGGTTTCCTGGTACCGCTGGTGTCAAAGCTGGCCGCGCGGGGGATCCGTAAAACACTCTATAAGCAGGGCGTCGGGCGCCACGCGCCCGAGACCATCTGGCGCATGGGCATCGCCGACATCCAGGCCCTGGCCCACTGGCTCGGCAACCGTACGTGGGCCTTCGGCGAGACGCCGACAACCTTGGATTCAGTGATGGCGGCCTTTGTCGGCAATATCATGCGCACGCCCTGGGACAATCCGCTGACGGCGGCGACGTTGAAGCACGGTAACCTCGTTGCCCACTTCGAGCGTCTCATGGCGCGCTGTTTTCCGGAACTCGCCCCCTGAGTCGGACTAGCGTACAATGGCCCTCGTAACGGGTTTGGGGAATCGCTTAGATATGTCGCTTGGTCGTACTGCACGTAACTGCACCTTCGTCGTCTTGCTGGCGGCAGGCCTTACGGCCTGCGCCGAAACCGAGCCGGTCACCGGTGGAACCAAGAGCGCAGAAGGCGCGGCGCCCACCATGGGGCCGATCACGGCCGGCACGGCGCTGCCGGCAGGTTACAAGATCGATGCCGAGCGCACGATCATCTTCGGCACCGACGAGCGCTGGACCGGGCGGCTGTCGTACACCACCAGCACCAGCACCAGCGCCGATGAAGCCTTTGATTTCCTGCACAAGGAAATGCCGCAGTTCGGCTGGGCCGAGGTTACCGCCATGCGCTCCGATCCCAGCGTGATGACCTTCTCCTCGACGGCCACCAGCCGCACGGCGATCATCACCATCGCCCGGGCTCCGACACTCGGCAGCACGCGCGTCGAGATGGTGGTATCGGCAAACGGCAACAGCGGAGCAAAACGCTAGCGGCTGTTCCAGAGCGGCGAAAGCTCTTCGGGCGCGAAGTCGTCAACCGCGATGACCCGGCGCGTCAGGTCGGCGGCGCGTTCCAGAATCTCTTTCTCGGCATTGCCGATGGCGCCTTGCTTGACCGCCTGATCCACCTCCTTGAAGCCCAGCCGCTTGAGCTTGGTCGAGATGGCGTCGGCCTGGATGACAGCCTGCAGGGCTTCGTCCAACTGACCGACGGGTTGGTCGGCAGGGCCAATATAAATCCCGGCGGTCAGGCGTTCACGGGTGGGCGAGGGCGCCAGCAACAGATCGGCAACGCGGCGCGACAGTTTGTCCTTCGGCGGGTGGCGGCGCCGGCCCAAGGGGAACACCACGAAGCGCATCAACCAGCCGAGCGGCGGATAAGGGAAGTTGGCGAGCACGCCGTCCAGCGCGCATTGAATTTCATATAGGCAATGTCGCGCGCCCCAGGTCAGCAGCGGCACATCGCTGGCGGGACGGCCGTCGTCCTCGAAGCGCTTCAAGGCCGCGCTCAGGATATACATCTGCGACAGCGCATCACCCAGACGCGCGGAGAGACTCTCGCGGCGTTTGAGCGCCCCGCCCAAAAGGATCATCGCGACCTCCGCTACATAGGCGAAGGAGGCGCTGGCGCGGCCCAGCTGCTTGTAGATGCGGCTGGCTGCCTCGGCGCGCGGCGCCATGACAAAAAAGCCGCCGGTGAGATTGTGCAGTAGCGCGCGCAGCTTCAAACCAACGATATGGCCGGCATGTTTCCAGATCAGCGCGTCAAAGCCGGCCAGGCTCTTGTCGCGGTCGGGATCGCGGGCCGCGATCATTTCCTTGTACAGGTACGGATGGCAGCGGATGCCGCCCTGGCCGAAGATGATCAGGCTGCGGGTGAGGATGTTGGCGCCCTCGACGGTGATGCTCACCGGCATGGCGTGATAGACGTTGGCGAGGTAATTGCGCGGACCCTCGATGATGCCCTTGCCTCCGTGGATATCCATGGCGTCGTTGATGGCGCGACGCATCATCTCGGTGCCGTGATATTTGGCGATGGCCGAGAGCACCGAAGGCTTCTCGCCCATGTCGATGGCAACGGCTGTCAAGCGGCGCATCGATTCCATCAGGTAGGCAAAGCCGCCAATGCGGGCCAGGGCTTCCTGCACGCCTTCGAATTTGCCTACCGGCACGCCGAATTGTTTGTGCACACGGCCGTAGGCGCCAGTCGTGCGCGCCGCCATCTTGATGCCGCCGGCCGCCAGTGCTGGCAGTGAAATGCCGCGCCCAGCCGCCAGGCATTCCACCAGCATGCGCCAGCCCTGACCGATGCGCTCCTGGCCGCCGATCAGCCAGTCCATGGGAATAAAAACGTCTTTGCCGCTGTTGGGGCCGTTCATGAAGGCCTGCTGAACCGGCAGGTGGCGCCTGCCGATGTTTACACCGGGTGTCGATGTCGGCAGTAGCGCCACCGTGATGCCCAGGTCCTCCACTCCGCCCAGCAGATGGTCGGGGTCGCGCACGCGAAAGGCCAAGCCCAACAGTGTGGCCACGGGTCCCAGCGTGATGTAGCGCTTGTCCCAGCTGAGGCGCAGGCCCAGCACCTCGTTGCCCTCAAACATGCCGCGGCAGACGATGCCGACATCGGGCATGGCCGACGCGTCTGAGCCGGCTTCGGGCCCGGTGAGGGCGAAGCAGGGAATCTCGGCGCCGGTGGCCAGCCTGGGAAGATAGTGGTTCTTCTGCGCATCGGTGCCGTAGTGCAGCAAGAGCTCGGCCGGGCCCAGCGAGTTGGGCACCATCACCGTCACCGCCGCGGCGATGCTGCGCGTGGAGATCTTGCTGACCACCGCCGAGTGGGCCTGGGCCGAAAAGCCAAGCCCGCCGTAGCGCTTCGGGATGATCATGCCGAAGAAGTGGTTGGTCTTGATGAAGGCCCAGACCTCGGGCGGCAGGTCGCGCCATTCGTGTTGAATGCGCCAGTCATCGAGCATGCCGCAAAGCTCTTCGACCGGGCCGGAGATGAAGGCCTGCTCTTCATCGGAGAGTGCCGCCTTGGGTGCGCGCAGAAGCTGCGTCCAGTCGGGGTTGCCGGTGAACAGCTGTGCATCCCACCACACCGTGCCGGCCTCGATGGCCTCGCGCTCGGTGGTGGACATCGGCGGAATGCGCTTGCGGTACCAGGCCAGCAGCGGACGCGTCACGAAATCACGCCGCACATCAATCCAGGTGCGGCGCGGCGTTTGGGGCTCGGTATCCGGCGTGTCGGTCATTGCGCTCGGCTGAAGGCCGGGTTTCTGGGGCGGCAGTCTTGCGTGATTCGAAGGTCCAGACAACCTGGGTTTAGGCTGTCGCGGTATCGCTGGGTTTTATGACGCAGCTTTAATCTGCGCGTCCCAGGCGGTGCGGTATTCGGCGCGCAGAAGGTTCTTTTGCACCTTGCCCATGGCGTTGCGCGGCAAGACATCGGCGACAACGATCATTTTAGGAACCTTATAATTCGCAAGTGCATCCTTGAGAGCGGCGCGCACCGTGGCGGTATCCAGCGGGTTGGCTCCGGCGTTCATAGTGATGACCGCAAGGCCCGCCTCGCCGAAGTCCGGATGGGGCATGCCGACGACGGCGGATTCCGCGACACCCGGCAGTGCGTCGATCACGCCCTCGATTTCCTTCGGATAAACATTGAAGCCGCCGCTGATCATCATATCCTTGGCGCGGCCGACGATGTTGACCATGCCATCGGGCTCGAACTGCGCAAGGTCGCCGGTCTTGAAGTAACCGTCGGCGGTGAAGTCTTCGGCGGTCTTCTCGGGCTTGCGCCAATAGCCGGCGAACAGGTTGGGGCCTTTGATCTGAATCTCGCCGGTTTCACCCTGCGGCATGTCGCGGTTGTGGGCGTCGACGATGCGCAAGGACACGCCAGGCAGTGGCCAGCCTACCGTACCCGCGCGGCGTGGTTTGTCGGCGTCGGCGCTGGTGATGATGCCGGCTTCGGTCATGCCGTAGCGTTCGACAATTTCCTTGCCGCTGCGTTGGGCGAAGGTGACGAAGGTTTCATCGAGCAAGGGCGCCGAGCCGCAGAGGAACAGGCGGATATTGCGGCAAAGCTCCGGGGTGAGCTTAGGATGGGCGGTCAGGCGCACATAGTAGGTGGGCACGCCCATGAACAAGGTCGCGCGCGGCAGGTCGGCGATGACGTCATCGGCGGCGTACTTGTTGTGGAAGATCATGCCCGTGCCGTTGAGCAGGACAGTGTTTATGGCGACGAACAGGCCGTGCGTATGGAAGATCGGCAGGGTGTGCAACAGCACATCGGCGGGCTTGAACTTCCACGTTTGATGCAGGGCCTCGGCATTGGCGGCGAGATTGCCGTGGGTCAGCATCACGCCCTTGGGTTTGCCGGTGGTGCCCGAGGAATACAGAATTACGCCGAGGTCCGATGCGGCGCGGGGGATCGGGTTGAACGTCGCGGGCTCGCCCGCGCTTTGGTCCATCAGCGTGCCTTTGCCGGCGGCGTCGAGGGTCAGGCGATGGGGCACGCCACGCGTTTGGCACAATTCGGCCATCGCGGTGTTGCCGGGATCACAGACCACCACCGTGGGCTCGGCGTCGGTCAGGAAGTAATCGAGTTCATCGGCGCGGTAGGCGGTGTTCATCGGCAGGAAGACGCCGCCGGCGCGCAACGTCGCGAGATAAAGGATGACGCCTTCGGCCGACTTCTCGGTCTGCATGGCCAAGCGGTCGCCCGGTTTCAGACCCAAGCGTGCCAGCAGATTCGCTACGCGCGCGGACGCGGCATCGAGGTCAGCGTAAGTGATGACCTGGCCGCTCTGCAGGGTCATGAAGGGCGCGCCGAGGCCGCGTGGGAAACGCGCACGGAAAATGTCGAACAGATTGGCGGTGGACGGCTGGCTCATACTGGGCACCCCTTCGAAGGTGCCCCTTCATAGCCAATCAGGTCAGCCGCGCAAGCCAGCTGTGTTTCGGTCGCATTTTAAGCGGGAAAACCGGAAACCACTTTTCCCTAAAATGCTCTAGGCGACCGTATTGAGAGTCTGGCCGCGTTGGGGATGTGGGCTGGGCGGCGGCGGCGTATCGGCCGTGACCGGAGCCTCGGACTTGATGGATGGGGGCGGGGGCGGATTGGCGTTCTGGGCCGGTCCCGGGTCTTTGACGCGGGTGGCTTGAGTCTGCTGAAAGCCTACGGCTTCGCCGGAAATCGGATCCATGACCTACTCCTTCGCGTGCAATTCTTTGCTGACGCTTCTTTCTGCCCCCCCAATGTGTCGCGGATAGGCCCCGGGTTCAACCCTCAAAATATTACGGGTTGAGGTCTATTGTATCTATACAACTAATAGCTGTGGCTAGAGGTCCCGCAAGGCGATAGCTGGGTCGGCCAGTTTGGCCGGGTCGGGGGTGGCGCGGTCGGCGATCAACTTTTTGGACTGGATGAAGTCCTTGGCCATGTTCACGGATTGGCAGGCGACGAATACGCCCTCCCGCAAATAGCAGGCCGAGAATTTGCGCTCCGCCATGCTGCCGCGGATGATGATCTGGTCGCCCGGCCGCGACAGGCCGGTCATCTGCAGTTTCAGATCATATTGATCGGACCAAAACCACGGCACTTCAACCACCGGCTCGGGCCGGCCGAGAATCGCAAGGGCCGCAGCTTTTCCTTGAGCCAGGGCGTTGGGCACCGACTCGAGGCGCAGGCGCGCGCCCACAATCGCATTGAAGTGATTACTGCAATCGCCGGCCGCGAAAATGTCTGGGTCGGCGGTGCGGGTGCATTCATCCACCATGATGCCGTTGTCGACTGCGAGGCCGGCATCGGCGGCCAGTTCCACGTTCGGAATAATACCGATACCGACAATGACCAAGTCGGCATCAATCACCGCATCGCCAAAGCGTACGCGTTCGACTTTGCCGTCGCCTTCAAAAGCGGTGACCCCTGTCGAGGTGCGCAGGTCCACGCCGGCGGTGCGATGCACGTCGGTGTAGAAGTGCGACATCTCGGGCGCCACCACGCGATTAAGCACCAGCGGCAGCATTTCCAGCACCGTCACCCTGCAGCCGCGCTTGATGGCAACCGCGGCGACTTCCAGACCGATATAACCGCCGCCGACGATCACCAGTTTCAATCCGGCTGTTATGCGATCGCGAAAGCCCAGCACGTCGTCGATGTTGCGCAGGTAATGGACGCCGGGTAGGTCGGCCCCGGGGCAGGTCATCTTGCGCACACGACCGCCGGTGGCGAGCACCAGCTCCGTGTAGGGAAGCTGCGTGCCGCCGGCGAGGCGCACTTTTTTGGCAGCGCGGTCGATGCGCGCCACGGTCGTGCGCGGCATGAGAACAATATGTTTTTCGGCGTAAAACGCCGCCGGGCGCATGAACATACGCTCTTCGGCAACGTCGCCGGCAAGGTAGCTTTTCGATAGCGGCGGGCGCTCATAGGGCACGTAGGGCTCGTCACCAATGAGCGTGATGGTGCCCTCAAAGCCGTTCTGGCGCAGAGAAAGCGCTGTTTGGCCGCCGGCTTGCCCGGCGCCGATGATTACGACGGAATCAGTCATGAGGATGAGGTTCTAGCCCAAAACACCGGGCCGAAAAATGGCTCAAGGGCTATAGCAGCGATAGGAGATGTCAGCGGTCGCGGATGGCGTCGCCGGCCACCAGCTTGTCGATCTGCTCCTGCGTGAGGCCTTCGCGCGGATCTTCCTTGGTGGTGGGGCGTTGCCCGCCCTTGCCGCGTTTCTCCTCGCCCTCGGACATGACCTCGGACCGCCGTCTGCGGTCGGGGCCGAAGTACAGGCCAACGTCGACAAAGGGACGCGGGCGCTCGATGACCTCACGAATGCGCAAAATCAGGCTCTTGGCATTGAAGGGCTTGGCGACGTATTCGGTGACGCCGGAATTGCGCGCCGCAATCACGCGCTCGCGCCGGGTCTCCGAGGTAATCATGATGATCGGGGTGAATTTGAGCGACCCTTTGTCGGCGCGCACCGCCTTCAGCAGTTCAACGCCGCTCATGGGTTGCAGCAAGGCCTCTGTCAGCACGATATCTGGCGGCCAGGAGCGCATGATCGACAGCGCCTCGCCGCCATGGTGGGCTTCGTCGATGCGTTTGCAGCCGAGCGTTTCAAGGATGCCTTTGATCACCCGGCGCATATAGGCGCGGTCATCCACAACCAAGAAACTGATCGGTTTCAAATAGTCTGATGTCGCCGTTACCATATCGCCGCGCCCACTCTAGGCAATAAAGTCGCCCGTCCACGGTCCGGCACCTTTTTGGCGCCGGAGCCCGTTCCCACTTCTGGACGGTGCCCCAGAAACTTTAAGGTATTCTTTCTGTTAAGAAATTTAAACCCGTTCCAAAGGATTCCAAAGTGAAACCGCCCAATACGACCACCGCCGGCCATTTGAGCGCGCATGCGCCGCGCACCTGGCAACGGATGTTGTCGGGCCGGCGGCTGAATCTGGTCGAACCCTCGCCCCTGGACATCGAGATTGCCGATATCGCCCTGGGTCTGGCCCGCAATACCCGCTGGAACGGCCAGACCACCGGGCCCCACGGCTGGAGTGTCGCCCAGCATTCTGACCTTGTGGTTGAGATTGTGCGCCGCCTGAAGCCCCGAGCCGGGGCGCGGCTGCTGATGGCTGCCAAGCTCCATGACGCCTCGGAATATGTCACCCACGACCTCATCACGCCCTTAAAGGCGGTGGTCGGCGACGTCTTCAAGGAGGTCGAGCAGCGCCTGACCAGTGCGATCTATGTGCGCTTTGGTCTGGCGCCGGTGCTGGCGCCGGCGGACAAGGCGCTAATCAAGGAGGCCGACCGCATCGCCGCCGCGACCGAAGCCGTGCAACTGGCCGGCTTTACCGCCGCCGAGTGCCGCAAGGTCCTCAACTTCAAGGAAAAGCCCCTGAAGGATGTTAAGCTCGTGCCCCTGCCGGTGGCCGAGGCCGAACGGCAGTTCCTGGAAGGTTTTCACGTGCTTGAAAAAGCGCTGGCGCTGCAGGGGCGCTAACGGAGAGGGACTTATCATGACGCCCAGCCGCTTTGCCGTCGGCATGTACGTATTCGGCGCTGTCCTCGGCCTGTTTGGCGTCGCCCTCGCGGCGCTGACGTCCCACGGACTCAATAGCTTGGCGCCGGCGGGTGACCAGGCCGTCGAGTGGTTCAAGATCGCCACCAGCTTTCAGATGGACCACACGTTGGGCCTCATTCTTGTGACCGCGATTTCAGATCAGTTGGTGGCCGGGAGGCCGCGCATGATCATGCGCGCGGGCGCCGTGCTGATGGCGGCGGGGGCGTTTTTGTTTCCGACCGCGCTGTATTCGCTATCCTTCGCCGGCCCCGTCTTCTGGGCGCCCTACGGCGGCATCGCGGCCATGGCTGGCTGGGGCGCCTTTGCCGTCGGCGCCGTGCTCACGCTGAAAGCAAAAGCTGGCGAACCTGTGGGCTAGTTGATGCGGCCTTCGATTTTGCGCGCGAGACCTTCTTCCATCTTGCGCTGCGAGGCCTTGTCGCCGTTCTGCAGGAACACCGACATGCCGTAGCTCTTGTTGCCTTTGCGCACGGCGGTACCGTCGCCCCACCACAAGGCTTCATCGCCGATGCCGGTCAGCGCTATCGGATCGTTGGGAATGATCTCTTCCTTGAAGGCGTCGCGGAAGCTTTGCAGGAAGCTGGCCGCGTCTTCCTTGGTCGGCCAGACCATGGCGTTGAGGATGGCAAAGCGCTTGCCGCCCATGGGCAAGGTCGGATCGTCCTTGCCGCTGGCGTCGGCATGGAACTGCCAAAAGCAGGTTGAGGAATAGGTGCCCGCGGGTGCGTATTTGCCCTGGCCGCCGACTTCGCCGTCGTCGCGCCGCTCGGCTGGCGTCACCTTGGCGCCGACCGCCGCCGAGACTTCCTCATCGGAGAGCAGCGCGCAGGCATTGATCGGCGTCCCGTCGTCGGGGGCCGCGACAGCGGTGGCCATGCCAACGGTGCCGGGGTTGCGCGCGGCGTCGAAGGAAAAGGCCGCGACGCCGGCAAGGGCGAGAACGGCAACGGCGGTCAGGGTCTTGGCGGCGGCGGACATGAGGGGTCTCTCCATTTGTATGTCGCACATATAGGGCTAAACGGCCGGGCAATAAAGCCGCTTCAATATCTGTATAATTGGAAAGGCTTGCATCCGGAGGGGACCATGACGCTCAAAGACTATGCCGCCTGGGCCGAGACGATTCACAGTCAGGCTACAACCGGCGACCGTGACCGCTTGCTGGCCTACCTGGGGCTGGGACTGACCAGCGAAGCCGGCGAGGTCGCCAGCGAAATCAAGAAACTGTTGCGTGACGGCACATGGAATGCCGACGCCATCGCCGCAGAGTTGGGCGACGTGGCCTATCACTGGATCCGGCTGGTGACCGCCTTGGCCGCAAGCCCGAAGAGATCCTGGCGGCGAGCCGCGCCAAGATCGACGCTAAGGTGAAGGCGGCGCGGGGCTAGGTTTTGTCTGCCGGCGCCAGACCACGGCAGCGGTCACCGCGCTGATGAGGCCCGCGGCAATCAATGGCGCCGTGAATCCAAACAGGCTAGCCAACCCACCCAAGACCAGGGCTCCCAAGGCCAAGCCGACACGGGTCAGGGTGTACCAGATGCTAAGGGTGCGCCCGCGCATCTCCTCGTTGGCCTGGGTCTGCGCAACGGTCTGGGAGGTGGCACCGCCCATCACCATGCACATGCCCGCCAAGGCATAGAGTGGCACAGCCACCCAAAAAACCTTGGTCAACGCAAAGGCGATCAAAAAGCCGCCATTGAGAATGACGCAGGCGACGAAAATCTTTTCGATGTTCACGACGCTTTTGCGCTGGGCAAGGAAGAGCCCGCCGAAAATCGCACCGAACCCTTGCGCCGAGGTGAATATCGCCAGCGCGCCGACACCGCGCCCGAATTCGTGATCGGCGATGCCCGCCAGCAGGTCACCGACCGGCCAGGTGAAAACCGCGGCGGTGACCACGGTCGGGATCACCCAGCTCAGCGTCGGGTGGGTGAAGGTGTAGCGCCAGCCTTTGACGAAGTCGCTCCAAAGCACGCGTAGCAGCGAGATCTGCTGGCGCGGCACGGGTTGATGGGCGGGCAGCTTGAGAGCGGTGATGGCTTTGATGACAAACAGATAGGACGTCGCGTTGACGGCGAAAGACAGCCCTGGCCCGACGGTGGCGATGAGTATGCCCGAAATGGCCGGGCCGATGATGCGTGCCACATTGAAGAACATCGAGGTGACGGCCACCGCCTGGCCGACGTATTCGCGCGGCACCAGGGTGGGCACCAGCACCAGCCGCGCGGTTTGTATCAATGGCTGGATGAGTCCCGACAGAATTTGTAGCGCCAGGATCAGGAGCGGCGTGATGTGGCCGGAGAGTGTGAAGGCGGCCAGCGCCAGAGCTTGCGCCGTCGCAAGGACCTGACCGACGAGCGCGATGCGGCGCCGGTCGAAACGGTCAGCCATGACGCCGGTGACGGGAGCCAGGAACACCACCGGCATGAACTCGGCCATGGAGACCGCACCCAGCCAGGCCGCCGAATGGGTCAGGTCCCAGGTCAGCCAGCCCACGGCCACGCGCTGCACCCAGCTGCCGACCAGCGACACGGCATTTCCAGCAGTGAAGACGGCGAAGTTGCGGATGCCCAGCGTGCTGCGCAGGGCCGAGAAATCGAAGGCTGACGGCATGATGGCCGCAGAATACTCCCCATTTATCGCCGCGCCATGGCTTCCTCATGGCATCAGCTATGCGATTTGCGCTAGAAGGGGGCCTCGTTTCAGGACCGCCGGATCATCTATGCCGAAAGCAGCCGTATATCTCGACCGCGACGGGGCCGTCGCCACGATCCACCTCAACCGCCCCGACAAACGCAATGCGCTTAACACCGAGATGTGGCTGGGGCTGATCGACGCCATCGAAGCCGCCGACAACGATACGGCGGTGAAGGTGGTCATCGTCACTGGCGAAGGTGGCACCTTTGCCGCGGGGCAAGATATCGAAGAATTGGGCAAAGGCCTGACCGACCACGCCTGGCCAGTGGCCGCGCTCGACGTGATCTATCGATCGCAGAAGCGCCTGCATACCTCGGTCAAGCCGACCATCGCCAAGATTCGCGGCGCCTGCGTCGGCGGCGGCAACGGCATTGCATTGTGCTGCGATCTGCGGTTCGCCGACACCACCGCGCGCTTCGGCATCACGCCGGGCAAGCTGGGTTTGATCTATCCGGCGCTGGACACCAAGCGGCTGGTGGATGTGGTCGGTCCGTCGCGCGCCAAGGACATTCTTTTTACGGGTCGGGCCATCAGCGCCGACGAGGCCAAGTCCTATGGCCTGATCGACTGGCTGGTGGAACCGGCGGTGCTCGACAAAGCCGTGGCCGATTATGCCCAGCAGATCTGCGACGTCTCGCAGCATTCTGCCCGCGGCACTAAGCGTGTGGTGCAGGCGGTGCTTGAAGGCCTCAGTGATGAAACCGACGAAACGCGCAAGCTTTTCACCGAGTCTTTCAAGGGTGAGGACTTCAAGGAAGGCCAGGCCGCCTTCATGGCCAAACGCAAGCCGCGCTTCACGTTTTCCTGAGGCGGCGGGCGATGGCGGATGTCTTCTTTCCCGACTATGTGATCGAACAACTGGGCGCATTCGGCGGTGTCAGCGCGCGGCCGATGTTCGGCGGTAACGGTTTGTACAAAGCCGGCGTGATGTTCGGAATCATTTTCGACGGCGAGCTGTATTTCAAAGTCGATGGCAGCAACCGCGCCGACTTTGAAGCCAAGAAGTCAGAGCCATTTGTCTATGAGGCGCGCGGACGTCAGATCAAACTGTCCTACTGGTTCGTGCCCGAGGATGTGGTTGAGGACGCCGAAGCTCTGAAGGCCTGGGCGGAGAAGTCTTACGCCGCGGCGCTGAAAAGCCGCAAGGACGATGCCGCCAAGCCCAAAGCCCGCCGCCGTGGCCCCGCGCCGGCGCAGCGGCGCAGACGGTAATTAATATCCGCGTTTGATGTCGACCACCGAGAGCATTTTCTCGCCGGCGACATAGCGGCGCATGTTTTCGCGGATCAGCACATAGGAACGTTCCGACCGCAGGTCAGAGTTGCCGGCGGTATGGGGCGTGATGACGACGTTGGGAATGCTCCAGAGCGGATGGTCTTTGGTCAGGGGATCGGGGTCGGTTACGTCCATGGCCGCGCCGGCGATCTTCTTGGCCTTCAGCACGGCCACCAGATCATCGGTGACCACGCTCTCGCCGCGGCCGACGTTGACGAAGTAGGCCGTCGGCTTCATGCGTGCGAACATTGCGGCATTGAACAGGCCCAGCGTGTCGGGCGTGAGCGGTGTGACGTTCACGACCACGTCGGCCTCGCCGATCATGTTGGGTAATTCGTTGGCTAGGCCGACCTTTGCAACAAAGGGCGGGCCTTCGCGGCTGGAGTTGCGGGTGGCGATGACCTTCATCCCGAAAGCATCGGCGCGTTTGGCGATGTCGGTGCCGATGCCGCCCAGGCCGACGATCAGCATGGTCTTGCCGTCGAGGTCCATGACCCCCCTCATATTGCGGCCGTTCCACTCGCCCTTTTCCTGATTGGCCAGGGCGACGTTGATCTGACGTGTGAGCGCAAGCAGAAGCGCCATGGCATGTTCGGCGACATTGGGGCCGTTCACCCGCTGGACGTTGGTGAGCAGGATGCCGCCTTCGCGCACCTTCGGCGTCAGGCATTCTTCAACGCCAGCTTGTTGGGAGTGAATCCACTTCAGGTTTTTTGCCGCGTTCAGCAAAGGCGCCTGGCAGAAGCCGAGATAGGCGTCGGCGTCGGCCATCTCAGCCATCGCATCCTTGGCGGTGCGCACGGGCACCAGTGTCACGCCCTTGACCACCTCCTGATACCAGGCGAGCCGCTGCGGTGTATCGACCACGACGACGATTTTCTTGGGCTTCTGCCAGCCCTTCATCTCGCTGACCGGTTTTGCATCCTCGCGCAGGCCCAAGGCCTTGATGACGTCAGCCGTGCTCTCCTCGGCATGGAGCGGCTGCGCGGCACATGCGCAGAGCGCGGCGATGGCAAGAAGGCGGGCGAAGGTCATTCTTTGCTGTCCTCGTACATCATGCTGCGCATGGCGCGCAAAAGCTGTTCACGCATCTGCGGATCGTCCATGGCGGCGGAAAGTTTGTCACGGATCTTGGCGACGTTTTGCGCCGCGCGCCGCCCATCGGCATCCGTGACGGCCATTTTGAGCGCCGGCGGCTTTGACTTCGGGGGCTTTTTATCCTTGTCGGATTTTTTGCTCATAGCGATGGCCAGTCGGACGGCTCTGGGTCCCTCATCGGTTCCTTGTAGGGACCGCGGTAAGGTTTAACGCGCGCGACGACGAAACAAAAAATGCCGTGGCTGATGGCAAAGCACAGCAGCACAGGCCACGGCGGAATGCCGCCGAAGAATAGCATCGCCAGTACCGTCAGCACGAAGAACACCGCGATGGTCATCAGGATGATGACCCCTCGCGGGTTCATGACCGAGCCGGACATCTGGCGGCGATGATTTGGAACCATCAGCGACTTTACCCCCCCCTTGTGGCAGCACAATGCCCGCCTGGGAGAAAAGCCCCTGCGCCTTGATTCTAAATATTATTTTAGGTCTCGTTGGGGTCGCGGACCGACAACGTGAACCCGGCGGCGCGAATGCGGTCCATGACCTGCTGGGCATGGGCCTGGTCGCGGGTTTCGATGGTGATCGCCAGACGCGCGGCGTTGGCCGAGAGGTCCAGGGCGAAGCGGCCGTGAGAGACCTCCAGCACGTTGGCGCCGAGCTCGGCGCAGATACCGGCGATGGCATAGAGCGAGCCGGGGCGGTCGGGCATTTCGATGGACAGGGTCAGCACCTGGCCGACGCGCACCAGATCGCGCATCAGCACCGACGACAGCATGCGCGCATCGACGTTGCCGCCCGACAGCACCAGGCCGACCTTCTTGCCTTTGAACTTCTCGGGATACTCCAGCAGAGCCGCCAAGGGCGCGGCGCCGGCGCCTTCGGCCACCGTCTTGACCATGGTCGCGTAGATGCTGACGCCCCGTTCCAGATTGGTTTCAGAAACGGTGAGGGTTTCCTTCACCAGTTCCCTGACAACCGGGATGGTGAGCTGGCCGACATCACGCACGGCGATGCCTTCGGCGATGGTCGAGCCGGTGCAGGGCCGGTTGCCGCGGGTCAGCGCGTTGATCATCGAGGGATACAACTCCGGCTCTACACCGATGATCTCGACGCTTGGTTTAGCGTCTTTAGCGGCCAATGCGATGCCGGCGATCAGGCCGCCGCCACCCACGGGCACGATGATGGTATCGAGCTCGGGCACGGCTTCAATCATCTCGTAGCCGATGACGCCTTGTCCGGCGATGATCTCGGCGTCGTCGTAAGGATGGATGAGCGTTAGGCCCTGTTCTTTGGCCATGCGCTGGGCGGCTGCGGAGGACTCAGTGAAGTTCTCGCCTTCGAGCACGACCTTGCCGCCGTAGTCGCTGGTCTTGCGCGTCTTATTAAAGGGCGTGCCTTTCGGCATGATGATCGTGGCTGGGATGCCGAGGCGCTTGGCGTGATAAGCCACACCTTGTGCGTGATTGCCCGCCGACATGGCCACGACGCCCGCCTTACGTTGTTCGGCCGTCAGGGTCGTCAGCTTGGCGATGGCGCCGCGGGCCTTGAAGGCGCCGGTGTGCTGCATGTTCTCGTATTTGACGTAGACTTCACAGCCGGTCAGCTGCGACAGCGCCGGGCGATGCAGTGTCGGGGTCTCGATGTACTGGCCTTTGGTGCGTTCGCGCGCGGCGCGCACTTTTTCGGCGGTGGGCAAAGATGAGGAGGACTCGGGCGAGGAAGTCATGGCGGGCGGATCCTGGAAAATGAGCAGACGAAAGAAAAACCAACGCGTCCCGGTCTCTGTTAAAGAGCCGGGCGGGTAATTCGTCCGCTGATGATCCGCTGTGTCATGGGGCGCTGCATATCAGGTCCGGTGCTTTTTCACAAGCTTAGCCCGCGGAAAGGCCCGGTTTAGCGGGGTTTGAAGATGAAGTTGTTGATGTAACCCACGCGGTCCTTCAAGGCGGCGCGGTTGGCGGCGGGATCCAATTCCGAGATCGGCCGTAAGCTGCCGTCGCGCAGGAAAAAGGCCTCCATGTTGAAAGCCTGCACCTGGGCCAGGCACTCCTGAATGGTTTTGCCGGTGTGCTGTTCCTCGAGCTCGATCTGCATGACGGGGCGCTCGCGCATGATGGTCTCGCGGGCCCCCTCCAACACCGCGGGCTCAAAGCCCTCAACGTCGATCTTGATGAAGCCGACGTTGTTGAAGCCGTAAGAGTCGAGCGTGCGCTGCGCCACCTTCACCACGCCCGCGCCGGCGTTGCGCTTGCGCGGATTGAGCGAGGCGGTCTGGTTGGAAAAACCGCCGCCGTACATCGGCACAATCAGCTCCGCCGTGCCGACGCGGTCCGACAGCGCCACCTGATGGGCGACCACATTGGGCGGAAGATAACGCGTCAAAACGCTGTAGATTTTCGGATTGGGCTCGAAGGCTTCGACGCTTTGTGCGACGCGCGCCAACAGATGACTGTAAACGCCTTTATTGGCGCCAACGTCGATGGCTGTGCGCCCGGGCGGCACGATATCGGGCAGGATCTTGAGTTCGGCCTCACCCTTGCGCAAATGTTTGCGGATCAGACGCCACATATAAAGACGCGGCGGAACGAACGTATATTTCATCCGCTCTTCGAAGGTGAAGGGCGGGGTCCAGTCGGCGGGCACGCTGGGAATATCACGCACGGGAATATCACTCATGGTTTGACCTGTAACATCACGTCGCGCGGCGAGACTGGCGCGGGCGCCGGGCCGTCATCGGGTACGGCCATCATCACGCCCACAATGACAACCAGCGCTATGGCGAAATAGATAAGGATCGTCGGCATGCCACGGTCATAGTCCGTCGCGGTTAGGCATGCAAGGCGTCAGGCGCCGCCGGCCATGATCCCGAGCACGCGCGCGGCTGTGGGTTGCGGCGCATAATGTTCAATCGCCCAGGCCCGGCCTTGTTCGGCAATTGCCGGCCAGTCTTTTTCCCGATCAAGCAGCTGTTCGACGGAGCCTTTGATATCGTCGAGATCGATGGGCGCGTAATGAATCCAGGCTTCAGGTTTAACGGGCAGGGCGAAGCCATATTTCGCGAAGTCGAGATGTACCGCGAGGCAGCCGGCGGCCAGGGACTCCCATAGACGAAAGCTGTCCCAGCGCAATACCAGGGCCTCGGCATTTAAATGCTTGAACGTGTGGGCTTTGACCAACGCCGGATCATTGCGCGCGAACCAGGCGTTGCCGGCGATGGGGCTATAGAAGTCGCCGCCGTAGGCAAGGCATACGGCGGACCCCAACATGGCCTCGAGGTAGGCGCCGGGCGCAAGCGTGCTGCGGTCGATGGGCATATGTCGACCCAGCGCCGGTACATAACTGATGTCGAGCAAGGCTCGCAGGCTTTGATTGAGCGTTGCGCGAAAGTTGCGCAACGCGGCGCGCTTGCGGCTGGAAAACACCGGGCGGCTTTCGGTCGCCGCGATCACGCCTTTGCTCAGGCCGAAGGCAATCGGGTGGCGCTTACCACCCTTGGCCGCGAATTCATTTTCGTGGGCGGCGAACAGCAGGACGTCATCGGGCACTTCGCCGAAGGAGACACTGTCGCTCTGGTTCAGATAGGCGAGACGGCCACTGATGCCCTCGAATGGCGCGAACTGATTGGTATGGGTGATATCGACGATATGCCCGCCGTAACCGGCGTAAGGCGGCGACACCAGCGGCGACAAGTCCACGTCCTTCAGCGGCATGGAGACGTGCCGCGAGGTGATCTGCGGCACGCTGAGTTTTAGCGGCAAGCCCAAGTCCATGATCCCTTCGGCGAGACAGCCTGCATTGTGGGTCAGGGGTCCGCCGACGGCGTGGATATAAACACCCTTGCCAAAGGTCTTGTGCAGGCTGGTCACGGCGTCAGCACCACGTTGCGGTAGTCACCGTGATCGAAGACGCGCTGCACGGTGTAATGGCGCGCGGCGAACCACGCCGCGACCGCGCCATGGGTGGCCGGCGTGGTTTCGATCATGACGATGGGCCGCGATGTTTCGATGACCGTGCCCGCACCCATGAGCAGCTTGTCTTCGCCGCCATCGACGTCGATCTTGAGAAAGTCCACCGGACCTTGAATCAGCGCATCCAAAGAACGCATCGGCACCTTGGCGCCGGCAAAACTCATCTCGCCGTCTTCACCGCCGACAAAGGCGTTGTGAATGTTAACCCTGCTGCCGGCGTCGTTATAAGCCACGGTGCGTTCGATGAAGGGGATGTTGGCCGGGTCGGCTTCGATAAGTGCGATATGGTCGGGCTTCAGCGCTTTTAAGAAAAACGCCGTGTGATTGCCAAGCAGCACACCGATCTCGGCGACGCGGCGGATTTTTGCCGGGTCGAGCAGCGTGGCCAGGAATTGCAACTCCTCCCACTCGGTCAGCAGACCGATGCTGTGAAAGGCGCTCGATTCAACGGCAGCGGCGTTATGCGTCGTCAGATCGAAGGCATAGGTTTGACCGCCAAGATCGAAGCTGACTTTAGCGACGCCGCCCATCAGCATGCGGGCAAGGCTGCGGAAGTTATCGAGGTTAACCGGTGTTGCGATGGTCTTGACGGCCGACAGCGCGAGAAAAGCGTCGCGGTAGTCGCGGCGCGTCAGGCAGGCAAAACCGAGCAGCCGATGGCCGTCGGCCAAATCGGGCACCATCTCGATCAGCCGCTGGGCGGCATCGCGGGCGCGGATGGCCGCGGGGTTGCGCTGATCGGCGATCCAGGCGCGCTGGGCATAGACCAGCAGCAGTTCGATATCCAGGGCGCTGCGGGCGAGAGGCCCCGCGAGGGCTTCGCCCAGCCGCCGCAGAAACTGGGGGCCGACGGCGCCGCTGCGGTGTTCGCCCAGCAGCGCGGCCTTGATGTCGGCGGCGGGAAGACCTTGGTCCATAAGGCCGCATCCTATGGGACGCGAATCGCAAAAGCCAAGCTTGCTTGCGTTCCGCGGCAAGGTTTTGCACCATATGATCCATGGCGAAGGTCTATTTCACCGCGCATTTACGCAGCGTGGCGCCCGACGGCGCGGTCGATGCCCCGGGCGCAACCGTGGGCGCGGTGCTCAAGGATGTTTTCGCCCGCTATCCCACGCTGAAGGGCTATGTGCTTGATGATCAGGAACGGGTACGGCTGCACATCGCGGTGTTTGTCGATGGCCTGCATGTGCGCAAAAATATGCTCGATCATCCGCTGCAAACGGACAGCGAAGTTTATATAATGCAGGCCTTGTCCGGAGGAGGGGAGGGCGATCATGGCTGAGTGGCTGTATGTGGCCTCGAAGAAGGGCCTGCTGATTTACCAACGTGACGCCAAGCGCTGGCGTCATGCTTCCACCGCCTTCATCGGCTCGCCGGTGTCGTTATCGCTGGCATCGCCCGACAACAAGACGGTGTTTGCCGCATTGAACCTCGGCCACTTCGGCACCAAGCTGCACCGCTCGACCGACGGCGGCGTGAGTTGGACGGAGCTGGCGACGCCAAGTTCCCCAAGGAAGACGGCGGCGACAAGGATGCGAAGGCGCCGACGGTCAATGGCATCTGGTCGATGGAATGGGCTGGCAAGCCCGGCGCCCTGTGGATCGGCACCGCGCCGGCAGCGCTGTTTTACTCGGGCGACAACGGCGAGACCTGGACGCGCAACGACGCGCTGTGGAGCCTGCCGTCGCGTTCGAAATGGATGGGCGGCGGCACGGTCGATACGGCGCTGCATTCGATCTGTGTCGATCCGCGCAATTCCAATCGTGTCGGTGTGGCGGTCTCCTGCGGGGGCGTGACGCTGACCGAAGACGGCGGGAAAAGCTGGCGGGTGGCGGGTCACGGCTTGCGCGCGGAATTCATGCCACCCGACCAGCAGTACGATCCCGATATTCAGGACGCACACATGATAGTGCAGTGTCCCGCCGACCCCAAGGTGTGGTGGATCCAGCACCACAACGGCATTTTCCGCTCGGGCGATGATCTGAAGAGCTGGGACGAAATTCACACCGCCCCGGTGTCGAAATTCGGCTTCCCCGTGGCCGTACATCCCAAGAATGCCGATACCGCATGGTTTGCGCCGGCGCAAAAGGACGAATTCCGCTATCCGGTCGACGGCAAGGTGGTCGTCCAGCGCACACGCGACGGCGGCAAGAGTTTCGATGTGCTACGAGAAGGACTGCCGCAGGAGAATGCCTTCGACCTGGTGTATCGCCACGCCTTGGTGGTCGATGACACCGGCGAACGTCTCGCCATGGGTTCGACCACCGGGTCGGTGTGGGACGTCGGATAATGGTGGCGAGACATGGGCGCTGCTCTCGGCCCATCTGCCGCCGGTCAACGCGCTGCGGTTTGCCTAGACTGCGCTGAAGGCTGGGCAGGCGATTGCGGTGCCGCCGTGGCCGCAATAGCCGCCCGGATTCTTGGCGAGATATTGCTGATGGTAATCCTCGGCGTAATAGAACGTCGGTGCGTCGATGATTTCCGTGGTGATGGGGCCGTAGCCTTCCTTGCCGAGGGCTTTTTCATAAGCCGCTTTTGAGGCTTCCGCCGCGCGGCCCTGGGCGTCGTCATAGACGTAAATGCCCGAGCGGTATTGGGTGCCGGCGTCGTTGCCCTGGCGCATGCCCTGCGTCGGGTCGTGCCCTTCCCAGAATTTTTTCAACAGCGTCTCGAAGCTGACCTTTGTGGGATCGTAGTGCACGCGCACGACTTCGTTGTGGCCCGTCTGGCCGCTGCACACTTCGCGGTAGGTGGGATTGGGCGTCAGGCCCGCGGCGTAGCCGACCTGCGTCGAATAGACACCGGGGATCTGCCAAAACAGTTTTTCAGCGCCCCAGAAACAGCCGAGCCCAAACATCGCAACGGCGACGTTTTCGGGGAACGGGCCCTTCAGCCGGTTGCCGTTGACGAAGTGCTTTTCAGGCACCGGCATCGCGTCGGCGCGTCCGGGCAACGCATCTTTGGCTGTCGGCATTTTAGCTTTGCTGAAGAACATCGACGCCTCCTTCTCGATTAGAGAGGATCGTACACCGCCTGCATGGACGGCGCATCGACCAAGGTGCCGTCCCAGCCGCCGCCCAACGCCAACGTCAGGCCAATCACCGCGCTGAAGCGCGAAAGCTTGTTCTGAACAAGGCTTTCCTGCGAGGAAAAGGCCGCGTTCTGTGCGTTAAGCACGGTCTGAAAATCGACAACACCATTGCGATATCTAAGTTCGGCCAGCCGATATGCAAGATCCGATTGGGTCGAGGCTTCCACCGCCAGGTCGTATTGCAGGCCGTTTTCGGTGACGGCGGTGAGCGCGTTCTCGACATCGCTGAAGGCCGAGATCACGGCCTTTTCGTAGGTCAGCGCGGCTTCGCCGTAACGCGCACGGGTGCCCTGCTCCTGGGCCAACAGTCGTCCTCCGGCGAAGATAGTTTGCGCGACGGAGCCGCCGAAGGAATAAGCGAAAGTACCGGTGGAGAACAAATCGCTCAGGGCCGCCGAGGCCGTGCCGCCCGAGGCCGTCAACTGAATGCCCGGCAGGCGTGCGGCCTGCGCGACCGCCACGTCGAGGTTGGCGGCTTTCAAGTTGGCTTGGGCCTGGCGCAAATCCGGGCGGCGTTCGAGCAGTGTCGATGGGATGCCGGCGGCGATCACCGGCAGCGCCAGGTCGCTCAGGGAACGTCCCTCTACGTCGAAGCCTTGCGGATTGCGCCCGAGCAGAAGTGCTAGGGCATCGAGGGCTTGACGCTCGGCGACGCGCAAGGCGGGCAAGGCCGCGCGCTGATTGGCAAGGGCTGCCCGCTGCTGGGCGAGTTCAAGGTCCGACAGCGTGCCGATGCGGCGCTGAATTTCCAGGAGCTTAAGAATGGCATCGGCGTTCTTCAGCCGGTCGGTGGTGAGCTGCTGGCGCTCGCGCGCGGAGAGAACTTGCAGATAGGTCGAGACGACGCTCGCGATCACCGTGGTGGTGACGGTCTCGCGGCTGTAGAGGCTGGCATTCAGGCGTTGCGTGGCAGCGGCTGCTGAATTGCGCGCCGCGCCGAAGACATCGAGCTGATAGGAGGCCTGCAGGCCCGCAGAGAAGCCGGTGCTGCCAAAATAGCTGCCGCTTCCGGCGGTGAGTTGGCGCTCGCTGTGGCTGACGCTGCCGCTAGCGGCGACCGACGGATAGAGGGCTGCGCCCGCTGCGATCGCTGAAGCTTCCGACTGCAGCACGCGCGAGAAGGCGATCTTCAGATCGTAGTTGCTGATGACCGCTTCGGTCACCAGACGGTTGAGCTCCGCGCTTTGGAAGCGCTGCCACCATAGGGCATCGAGGGGGGCAGCATTTTCGGCGACTTGCGACTGCCATGCCGGCGGCGTGCTTATGTCGGGCGCATTCATCGACGCGCAGGCGCCCAAAGACAGAAAAACGAAAATGGAAGCAGAGAAGCGCAGCTTGTTCATCATGTTTACTCGGCGCCCAAAGCTACAACCGGATCAAGGTTCGCCGCCTTGCGTGCCGGCAGGTAGCCGAACAACAAGCCGGTGACGAAGGCGCAGGAGAAGGCCAGCAGGATCGGCCCGGGTGAGAACAGGATCGGCTTGCCGAAATAAGAGAACACCCAGGCGGAGGTCATGCCGATGGCCACGCCGATCAGGCCGCCGATGGCGCAGACCACCAGGGCTTCGGTGTTGAACTGCAGCAGGATATTGAGCTTGCGGGCCCCGGTCGCCATGCGGATGCCGATTTCACGCGTGCGCTCGGTCACGCTGACCAACATGATATTCATGACTCCGATGCCACCCACCAGCAGCGAGATGGCGGCGATGGAGCCCAGCAGGATGGTAAGGGTGTTCTGGGTTTCAGTGGCGGTCTCTAGCACCGAGACCATGTTGCGGATTTGGAAGTCTTCGTTTTTGTGGCGGGCGATCAACAGCTGGCGCACGGCCTCTTGCGTGGCGTCGATCTTTTCCACGTCATTGACCGCGACGGTGATTGTGCGGGCATAACGCTGGCCGTAGATGCGCTGCGCGCCGGTGGTAATGGGCGAGAAGATCTGGTCGTCCATGTCGTTGCCGTTGTTGTTGGCGCCTTTGGCGGCCATCACGCCGATAACCTGGAACGGGTTGTTGTTGACCAGAATGTATTTGCCCAGCGGGTCCTCGCCGTTCGTGAACAGCGCCTTGACCACGGTCTGGCCAATGACCACCACGGGGGCGTAGTCCGCGACGTCGGCGTCGCTGAAGAATGCGCCTTGGGAGGTCGGCCAGTCGCGGGCCAGCGGATAATCAGCGGTCGTGCCGTCGAGGTTGGTCTGGGCGTCGTTCTTCTCAAAGCGCACCGTGACATTCGTGGGGAACTCCGGCACGGCCTGGTCGACGTTGGGCAATCCGGCGATGGCGTCGGCGTCGGCCGGCACCAGCGTCGCGCGGAAGCCGCCGGCGAAACGCTGGTTGGGCGCGCCGGGGCGGATCAGCAGCAAATCGGTGCCCATGGCGGAAATGCCGTCGAGGACCTTCTGCTTGGCGCCGTTGCCGATGGCCAGCATGGCCACCACCGAGGCCACGCCGATGATGATGCCGAGCAGCGTCAGCAGCGTACGCATGAGATTATTGCTGAGTGAACGCAGCGCCATTTTTCCGGCTTCGGTGACGTCGGGGATGCTGGCGAAAGCCGGCGCCGGTCCCATGCCTTCAGGCTGGATGGTGGCCTCAAGACGCTGGGCGTCGGGGATCAGGGCGCCGGTGTCCGAGGTGATCAACCCATCTTTAATCTCGATCACGCGTTTGGCCCGCTTGGCGACATTAGGATCGTGGGTGATGATTAGAATAGTGTGACCCGCGGCATTGAGGTCATTCAATAGCTTCATAACCTCCTCGCCGCTTTTGCTGTCCAGGGCGCCCGTGGGCTCGTCGGCCAATATGACGGCGGCGCCGTTCATCAGCGCGCGGGCAATGGACACTCGTTGCTGCTGGCCGCCGGACAGTTGGTTGGGGCGGTGGTCAAGTCGATCGCCCAGGCCCAAGGAGGTCAGCAGGCTGTCCGCGCGCGCGATGCGCTCAGCGTGCGAATGCCCAGCATAAACCGCGGGGACCTCAACGTTTTCGGCTGCAGAAGCCGTCGCGAGCAAGTTGTACTGCTGGAAAATGAAACCGAACGCGCCGCGGCGCAGCAGCGCGCGTTGATCGGCGTCGAGGCCAGCGACCTCTTGGCCGGCAAAGATGTAACTCCCAGAACTGGGGCGGTCGAGGCAGCCCAGCAGATTCATCAGTGTGGTTTTACCCGATCCCGACGCGCCCATGATAGCGACCATCTCACCCGGATAAATGTCGAGCGACACGCCGTGCAGCACCTGCACCGATAGTTCGCCATTGGTAAAGGTCTTGGTGATGTCACGAAGCGCGATAATCGGTGATACCGATTGCGGCGTGCCCTGCGCGCTTTGCTGTGGTTTGCTGGAACCGACGACGTTCATGGTTGCGCCCTAGATCCTTGGCCCGCCGCCGCCCGGTCCGCCGAACGGTCCGCCGGGGCCGCGCTGGTTGTTCTGCTGGCCGGGTTGGCGCGATTGCTGGAGGCCGCCGTCTAGTACAACCTCCTCACCAGGTTGCAGGCCGGACTTCACTTCTGCCGACATACGATTCATGACGCCGATTTCGACCTCGCGCGTGACTATGTCGCCGTCCTGCATGACGTGCACGTTGTAACGCACGGGTGCGACGGTGGAGGCATTGGGGCCGCGACGGCCTTCGCCGCGTGGACCGCGCCGGCCCGCCTGCGCTGCGCCGGCGGGCGCAGTGGGATCGGCAGCGGCTTGTTGTGGACCAGCCGGCGGCGTGACCGGGGGATTTGCGGGCGGCGCCGCGCCGGCAGTTTGATCGGCGTTGCGCGGGCCGCGCGCACCTGGGCCACCAGCTGCGCCGCCGCGGATCGGGTGCAGCGCCGTTACCGGGATCACCGGCACGTTGCGCGCCGAGGCAACAACGAAGAACACCTGGGCGCTCATCTGGGTCAGCAGATCGCCGTCGGGGTTCTCGACATCGAACAGGCAGTTGTAGAGCACGACGTTGTTGACGACGTCGGGCGTCGGGATGATCTGGCGCAGCTTGCCGTAGCGGCGCTTGTCGGAGGTGCCGAGCGTGGTGAAATAAGCTTCCATGCCGACCTTAAGCTTGGGGACGTCGGCCTCAGAGACCTGGGCCCAGACGGTCATGGTGTCGAGGTCGGCGACGCGCAGCACGATCGGCGCGGTCTGGTTGGCGTTAAGGGTCTGGCCTTGTTTCGCGATCAGGTTGACCACGGTGCCGTCCATGGGCGCGAATATCTTGGTGTAGTTCAGGTTGGCCATGTCGCCCGACAGCGTCGATTCGGTCTGCTGAATCTGCGCTTCAAGCTGGGCTACCTGGGCGACAGCGACCTTCAGGGTGGAAGTGGCGCTGTCGAAGGCGTCCTGGCTTGTGGCGTTTTCCTTCAGCAATTCCTGTTGGCGTTTGAACTGCAACTCCGCCAGCGTGCGCTGCGCCTGACGCTGGGCAAGCTGGGCGCGCAGGTTGAGCAGCGAGGCCTGGTCGGCACTGACGCGGGATTGATATATGGTCGGGTCGATTTCGGCGAGCAGGTCGCCTTTTTTCACCGTGGCGCCGTAGTCGACGTGCAGCACTTTCAGCTGGCCCGACACCTGGGTGCCGACATCGACGTACTGCAGCGGCTGCAGGGTGCCGAGCGCCGTAACGGCGTCTTCAATCGTGCCGAGGGCGACGGGCTGCGTCAGGGCGGTGATCGCGGGTCCGCTGCGTCCGACAAGGGCCCAGGTGCCTAGCCCGGCGGCGAGAAGGACGACGGCTCCGGCGACCGGCAGCAGCCACTTGGGTCGCTTCGCGCTCACCGCGGTCGAGAAGGCCGACTTGCTGGCTGAATTCTGCGGCGAGATTTTGGCAGGCTCGAACATCGCTGGGTGCCTCAACGGGAGTGTACAGAATGACGCGCTGCGGGTGCGGGTATGCTACCCTCGTGCCGGCTTGGCGTTTCTATAACGCTCCGACCAGCGTTATTGTGCTCGCAGAGATGGTAATTCACCCTAAGTCTTTCTTCATTCTGCATATTATATCTTTATTGTAATTCCCGACCCGCGCGATGCGGGAGGCTATAAATAGACGCATGGCTTCATTAATTCCTGCGACGCGGGCTCAATCGTTAACGCGTGCGGCGGCCACATCGATAGCGGCCGGAGCTGCTCTGCTGGCCGGTGGCTGCGCCGTCTTGATTGGCTCCGGCGCCTTCAGCGGCTGGTTCGCAGTCGGCACCCTCGCCCCATATCTCGTGGGCAGCGTCGTTGTGATTGCGCGAGTCGCCGCCTATCACCCCTATGACCGCCTCGGCACGGGCAATCTGCTGACGCTCGTGCGCTTCATGTTGACCTGCCTTGTTGCCGGCTTGGCCGTGGAGACCGTCGTCGCCGATACGCCGCTCGAGCCGTCGGTTGCCTGGCGTTTCTTCGCCATGATTTTGGCGGTCACACTCTTGGACGGCGTCGATGGTCCGGTGGCGCGGCGCCAAGGTTTGGTCTCGGCCTTCGGCGCGCGCTTCGACATGGAAACCGACGCGCTGCTGATCCTGCTGTTGTCGGTGGTCGCATTGACCTTAGGCAAGGCCGGCGCCTGGGTGCTGCTCGGCGGCGCGCTGCGTTATCTGTTCATCGCCGCCGGACATGTCTGGCCGGCCCTCGCCCAGCCGCTGCCGCCGTCCCAGCGCCGCAAGATCATCTGCGTGGTGCAAAGCGGCGCGCTGACGCTGCAGCTGGCGCCGATCATCGCGCCGCCCCTGAGTGAAGCCATCGCCTTCGCGGCTCTGCTGGCGCTGATCTATTCCTTTGCCGCCGACGTGGTGTGGAGCCTGCGTGCCGTGCACGCCGCTCCTGTGCCCAGCGCATGAAGGTCCGCAAATTCGCCCGGCGCCCCGAGCACTCGGCGGTGCGGATCGCCGCGCGCTGGCTGGCGGCCTTCGCCATCATCTTCATCATTCTCGTTTTGCCTGATCGTCTGGACGATATGGACTGGCCGGCCTTTGCGCGCCTGCCGCTGGAATTGCCGGTGATCGTGCTGGCGCTGGTGGCCTTTACCGGACGCCTGCGCGGCCTGTTGCGGGGCATCGTCGTGGCCGTGCTGTCGCTGATGCTGATTTTCAAGCTCGCGAATATCGCGGCCTATTTCGGTTTTGCGCGGCCGTTCAACCCGCTGGTCGATGCCTTGATGGTGCCCACCGTCCTCGACACTCTAAGCAAAGGGGCTGGCATGGCGGCGGCCGTCGGTGCGGTTGTCGCCATCGTCGCGGTGATCGCGCTATGTATCGGCGTCTTTGTCTGGGCAACGCGGGTGATTGCTTTTGGCGTGCCGCGGATCGCGCAGCTGCCGGTGGCAAGCTTTGCCTTCGCGGCGGCCCTTTTGGGTTTCCTGCCGCCCCTGAGGACCACCGCCACCTGGGATGCGAGCCTGTTCATGCGCGATCAGGCGGTGGCGATGTCGCAAAGCGTGGAAGACGCCGCGCGGTTCCGCGCGCAACTGCTCGAAGATCCGTTCCGCGATCTGCCGGCCGAGGGCCGGCTCGCCGGACTCAAAGGCAATGATGTCTTGCTGATCTTTGTCGAATCCTATGGCCGCTCGTCCCTCGATAATCCGGCCTATGCACCGCTGCTCCGCGGTACGTTGAAAAAGTTCGACGCCGCGCTGACGGAAATGGGCTTCAATGCCCGCAGCGCCTGGCTGACCTCGCCCACCTTCGGCGGCGAGAGTTATCTCGCCCACAGCACGAGCATGTCGGGTCTGTGGGTCGACAACCAGCAGCGCTATGTCCAACTGCTGCGCAGCGCCCGCGGTACGCTGATCAGCGACTTCAACACCGCCGGCTGGCGCACCGTGACGGTGATGCCGGAAATCACCATGGCCTGGCCGGAAGTGGACTACTTCAAGTTCACCCAGGTCTATACCGCGCCCAACCTCGGCTATAAGGGGCAGCCCTTCGATTACGTCACCATGTCCGACCAATATGCCCTGTCGGCCTTCCAAGCGCATGAACTTGCGCCTGACCACGCGCCGGTCATGGCGGTGATCGGCCTCGTCTCCAGCCATATCCCGTGGGCGCCTCTGCCCAAGCTGGTGCCCTGGGAGGACGTCGGCGATGGCAGTATCTTCACCACCGCGCGCACGCCTGAAACCGCCAACGAAATTTGGCGCGATGCCAAACGCGTGGCGGAGTATTATGCGCTGTCCATCGACTATTCCCTGCAGACGCTGATGTCTTTTGTCACCACCTACGGCCGCGAGAACATGTTGATTATCATTGTTGGTGATCATCAGCCGATGACCTTCATCGCCGGCGAGAACGCCAGCCACGATGTGCCGGTGCATATCATCGCGCGCGACCCGGCGCTGCTGGCGGCCTTTGAACAAGGGGCCTGGACAGCGGGGATGGAGCCGGGCGCGTCGAGCCCTACCTGGCCCATGGATGCCTTGCGCGCGCGCATACTGGGCGCCTACTCGCAGCAGCCACAACAATAAGGGCAGTCCACCCCGTGTTCATCCGCTTCGACCAGCAGACCCAAGACTCCGCGCATCGTCCCGACGCGGTGGCGGTGATTCCTTTGGGCGCGGTCGAGACTCACGGACCCCACCTGCCGTTGGGAACCGACGGCTTCATCGCCGAAGGTCTTCTCGACCGGGCGCAAGCGCTGGACAAGAGCGGCGCGAGCTATCTGCGGTTACCGCTTCTGTGGCTCGGCGCCTCGGCCGAACACGCCGACCGCGCCGGCACACTCAGTCAGGAGCCGGAAGAGCTGATCGCCGCCATGGTGAATTGCGGCGCGGGCCTGGCGAAATGCGGCGTCAAACGCGTGGTGTTTTTCAACGGCCACGGCGGCAACGTGGCCGCTGCGTCCATCGCCGCGCTGAAACTGCGAACACGCTTCGGCATGCTGGCGGCAAGCGCCCATTGGCTGGATTTTGGTTTGCCGCAAAGTGTCACGCCGCCGGCGTCGGTCGCTGGTGATGTGCACGGCGGCTGGATCGAGACTTCGGTATTGATGCATCTCGCGCCGCAGCTGGTGGTGAAAGACAAACGCGCCGCGCGCGCGGCAAGTACGCCGGCGCCGGGATTATTTCCTAATGGACCCATCGCTTGGGGCTGGAAGCTTGATGATTTGGCCGGCGGCAAAGACGGCGGTTGGATTGGACGCCCGGATCTTGCGACAGCCGAACTTGGCGCGGCCTTGACCGACCACGCAGCCGAGTCTCTGCTCGCGCTGTTGCGCGACCTCGCTGCCGCACCCTGGCCGCAAACCTAGAGATTTATTTGCCGGCGATCTCGCCCAGCATGTGGCCGGCACGCAAGGCCTTGGTCGTCAGATAGTTATGATTGTGCGGATTGACCGCGCCGATAATGCGCTGGTGACCGACAACATTGACGCCGAAATCTTCCAGCGCCGTGATCTTGCCGGGATTGTTGGTCATCAAGGTAATGCGCCGGAAGCCCAACAGCGCCAGCATGGCGCCGGCAACTGCATAGCGCCGTTCGTCGGGGCCGTAACCGAGCACAGCGTCTGCATCCATCGTATCGTGGCCGAGGGCCTGCAAACCGTAGGCGCGCATTTTGTTGAGCAGGCCAATGCCGCGGCCTTCCTGATCGAGATACAACAGCACGCCGCTGCCGGCGGCGGCGATTTCGCCGACCGCCATGCGCAGCTGGTCGCCGCAATCGCACTTGAGGCTCGCAAACAGATCGCCGGTCAGGCACGCCGAATGCAGGCGCGTCAAAACCGGCTCATGGGGTAGCGGCTGACCGATGACGATGGCCACTTGGTCATGCAGGCCGTCGCCGCCGCGAAAAATGACAAACTCGGCATCGGTGGCTTCGGCCAGTGGCACGCGCGTGCGGGCAGCGATCGTCAAATCCCGCGCCGACTGTTCGTGGTAATTGGCAACCGCCGCGGCATCCACTTCGGCGAGTGAGGTTTGCTCACCGGCGGCTGCCGGCAGCACGACGACGGCGGGCAGGAGATAGGCGCGTTTGACCAGTTCCAGCGCGGTGGCTTCCAACGCACCGGCGGGGCGATGCTCGAACACCGGAACCTGCGGCTCGACGGCCAGCAGGATGGCGTCGATCTCATCGGCCACCAAACCGCTCAAGGACACATAGGACGGTACGCTGACGTCGACGCCCAGGTGGGCAAGTCGGGGTGCGGGTAATACGAGACCGGGCGCGCCGCCGGTGGCGCGGTGCCAGGCGGCGATGCGTTCGCCGGCCAGCATTTCGGCGGCGGCAACCGTCAGGCTCGCGCCGTCGTCGCCGACGAGGCGGACGGGGCGGCCGGCCCGCAGTTCGCTTACCGCCCGCTGGACTTTCAGGCGGGCGGGATTTCCAAACCACCTTGCCAAGTCACCATCGACGGTACCAATCTTTACATCTTCATTCGGCATGTGTGGTCGGTCTGTTCAGGGCCGCCTGGGCGGCCCACTCCAAATCACGTAAGAATATCGTCATGGACTCCATTGTGGACTGGGATCGGGACACTCCGCAATGGTCTGCGGTACTGGCTGCATCTGCTGGTTGCGTTGAGACCCTTTCCAACCCCGGCAGTCTTTCTGACAATACTCTATGGCCGATTTACGGCCCTTTGGTCGGGGTCCCACGCCATCAACAGTTCGTGATCGGACAATTAGGGCAATCCCTTGATGGCCGAATCGCCACGGCTTCCGGGCACTCCCATTACATCAACGGCGACGCCGCCCTTATTCACCTGCACCGCCTGCGGGCTTTGGTCGACGCGGTGGTGGTCGGAGTCGGCACGGTCGTGGCCGACGATCCTCAGCTGACGGTGCGGCGTGCAACCCTGCGGCCCGACACCCCGCAGCCGGCGCGCGTGGTGATTGATCTCAAGGGCCGTCTGCCGGCAACCGCAAGATGTCTGGCCGAAGACGGTGCCCAATGCATTGTCTTTGGCAACCATCGGCCATCGACGCCCGCACACGTCGAGCACGTCGGTTTGCCGGCGACGGCGGGGGGGGTAGCGCCTGCGGGGATTCTGGCGGCGCTGGCCGCGCGGGGCCTCAAGCACATTCTGGTGGAAGGTGGGGCTGATACGCTTTCGCGCTTCCTGCAGGCCGGCTGTTTGCATAGGCTCCATGTCATGACGGCTCCGCTTATCATCGGCTCCGGCCCCACGGGCCTTAATCTTCCCGAGATCGCACGCCTCGATCAGGCCATCAGGCCGCGGGCGCGTTCGTTTGCGTTGCCGGGCGGCGACGTTCTGTTCGATTGTGAATTGCATGACTGAGTCCGCGGCTCCCCTCATACGCTATCGCCTGCCGGCGCAGATTCTTCACTGGGTCTCGGCCCTGTGTGTGCTGGCCGGCGTGACGCTGGGCATCACGATGCTGAACGTCGGACAGGGGCCCCTGCAAAATCAGCTGTTCGATCTGCACCGGTCTTTCGGTGCGTTGATTCTCGCCCTGACCGGCGGACGCCTGCTCTGGCGACTATATTCACCGCCGCCACCGATGCTGCCCATGCCCGCGTGGCAAGAGCGCGCCGCCCAGGTCACCCATGCCGCGCTCTATATCTTATTGTTTGTCGTGCCGCTGGTCGGCTGGGCCGGTACGTCGGCCTTCGGCGCGCAGATCTCGGTCTTCGGGCTTTTCAACATGCCGATGATCCTGGCCAAGAATAAAGAGACCGCCGACGTGCTGCTGCCGCTGCACGCGGCCCTGGCGCTGACATTATGTGCGCTACTGGCCGTTCATATCGGCGCCGGCCTGTTTCACCACTTCATCCACAAAGACGCTACCTTGAAGCGGATGCTGCCCAAGCATTAGGGCCGCGCAAAGACGTCGCGGTGGCCGATGGTCAGTTGAGACGTTTTTTCGCGTTGGTGGTTCAGCCACGCGGCCAGGTCATCGGCGGCGACGGCTTTGGTTTCGGACACCGCGGCGGCCATGCCCTCGGTTGTCGCGCGCAAAAGCTCCGACGGCGCGAGACGCCACGGACTATCGCCGGTCGTCAGCGTGTAACCCCCGGCCTTCAATGATTGCTCCAAGATGGCCGTAGCCTGCGCGCCGGCGGAAGGTCCGAAACCCTTGTCGCTCGTCTGATGGGCGTGGAACGCCGCGATGACTTTTGTATCGAGCGGATGGGAGGGTACGGCGGTGATCGTCTCATTGGCGGTCAAGGTCGCGAGCAAGGGAATTTTTTGCGCGCACAGCGCCGCGGTGAAGCGCGCTATCCACGGTGCCGACGCCAGATCGAAAAGCGCCGATGCCGTGACAAGGTCGGTCGTTTCGGGCCAGCAGACGGGAGCCTGTGCGAAGTCACGCACCGTGGTCTGGACGGTGATGGTTTTGCCGCCGTGCTTCAAAACCAGTTGACTACTGTCAGTGGCTTCGTCGGCCCATGCCGCAAGGGCGGCCCGCGCCGCCGCGAGATTGCCGGCATCGTGATCGACCAGAGTCCAATGCTGTGTCGGCGGCAGAAGTTCAGCGAAGGCGCGCAGCGACGATCCGGTGCCGGCGCCCAAGTCGCAGACCTTGATGTCGGCCCGGCCCGCGAAGTGCTGGGCGCAGGCGGCGAGCACCTCTTGATTGCGTGCGGCGCTGTCCGCCGGTTCGCGCAAAGCCAGCCATGCGGGTGAAAAACTCATGGCGCGGCCGCCCACAGGGCTTCGGCGACATGAGCGGCGGTGTCGCTCCATGTCGGCAAGGAGCGGCCATGATCCCAGGCGCGCTCGCTCATACTGCGGCGCAGGGCCTCGCTGGACAAGAGACGCCGCAACGCGTTCGAGAGTGCATCGGGATCGTCCGGCGGCACAAGCAAGCCCGTGCCGTCAGGCACGGTATCGGTCACGGCGCCGGCGGCGCAGGCTACGACAGGCAGGCCCCGCGCCAGGGCCTCGGCGAAGACCATGCCGTAGCCTTCGTGCCGCGACGGCAGCACAAAAATATCGGCGCCGGCGTAGGTCGCGTCCAGACCGGCGTTTTGAAGTTCGCCGCGCAGTACAACGCGGTCTTCAAGACCGTGTTGGGTAATCAACGCGCGGACCTTGGCCGTGACGGCGGGGTCGCGTTCGGCGCTGCCCACCAGATCGATCGTCCAGGCGAGGTCTTTGATACGAGCGAGGCCTTCGATCAGCACGTCGTGGGCTTTGCGGTGGGTGAGTGTGGCGACAGTGAGAAGCTTGGGGGCGGTCCTGCTGCCCACCGCACGCGGTGCCGCATCGGTGCCCGGTTCGGCGAGGTAAATCCAATCGCGCGGCACGCCGTACTGGTCGGCCAGGGTCTTGCCCGTGTGCGCGCTGGTGACCACGACACTTTGGGCCAGCGCGAGGGCTGCGCGCTCACCCGCCTTTAATCGCGCAGCATCGGGAGCAGAAATACCTGTCTCGTCCGCCAAGGGATGATGCACGAGCGCTGTAAAGCTGAGGTCGCAGTCGCTGAGCAAGGTCGGCGGCAATGCGCCAAAGGCCAAGCCATCGACCAGCACATTGGTTCCGGGCTTCAAGGACGCGAATATATCCGCAGTGGTTTGCAGTTCGTCGGCGCCGGGGTTGGGAAACCCTGCGGGCAGAGGTACGTGATGGGCAAACCACCCGGCAGCCGGCAACGCCGCCATCAGGCGCCGTGCGTAAGCGTAGCCGCCGGTCAGCGTCGCCAGGTCGCCTGGTACCGCAAACCAGACGTCAGGCACTGCTAGAGGTCCGACTCAAAGGACGCCAGCGCGTTGTGGGATTCGTGCAGCGTGATCTTCAAGCCTGCAAGGCCGCTGGCGCCCGCACCGAGTTTGCCGGCGGCGATGGCGGCTTTGATTTTATCGAAGACCCACTTGGCGACGGCTTCGGTGGTGGAGCGGCGGCCGCGAAAGTCGGGATGTTCGTCGAGATTGCTGTAGTTGATGGAGGCCAGCGTTGCTTTCACCGTATCGGTGGCCAAGCCGATGTCCACGACGATGTCGTTTTCGTCGAGCTCACGGCGCAGGAAACGCACGTCGATGACATAAGTGGCGCCGTGCAGCTTCTGGGCGGGGCCGAAGACCTCACCCTTGATGCTGTGGGCAATCATGACGTGGTCGCGGACTTCAACGGCGTACATGCGGGGATCCTTGTTGGGTTTAAGTGTAGCGCAGCACGGTCATCAGACCGGATGAATCGGCAAAAACTTTGGGCAGCATGGTCGGCGCATCGGCAAAAGCAACCTCGCCGGTGATCAGCGCATCGAAGCGCGCATCGCAGAGCAGATCGAGCGCCTTGGCGATGCGCCGGGCATAGGTCCAGCGCGGCTGCCGGACGGGCGGAATGGCGCCAACCTGCGACGAGATCAGCCGCAAACGGCGCGCGTGAAAAGCTTCGCCCAATGGGGCCGCGACGGCCGCATCACCGTACCAGCTGGCTTCGACCACGGTGGCTTCCATGCCTGCCGCGCCAAGGGCGGTCGCGAGGCCCGCCGCCGTGCTGCTGGTGTGGATGACGACGTCCTGATCGCAGGGCGCGTTGGCCGGCAGCGCGAAGGCCGCACCTAGTTTGGCGGCCACCTCGGCGCGTGTGGGGTCGATGTCGGCGACGGTCACTTCAGTGCCCGGGACGCGCGCGAGCAATCCCGCGATCAGCAGACCGAGCACGCCGCCCCCGACGATGAGAATGCGGTCGCCGGGTGCGGCCCCCGAATCCCAGCTGACATTGAGCGCGGTTTCCATGTTGGCGGTCAGAGCCGCCCGGCGCAGCGGCAGACCTGTGGGCAGCACATGCACGTCGGTTGCGGGTACCGTGGCTTGGCGCTGGTGAGGATGCAGCAGAAAAACCGGTTGGCCGAAGCGCACGGCCGGTCCCTCTTCGACCACGCCGACCAGGGCGTAGCCGTATTTCACCGGAAAGGGGAAGTCGCCGGCTTGGTGGGGGCAGCGCATGCGTTGGTATTCGCTGGCCGGCACCCGCCCGCCGAAGACCAGCCGTTCGGTGCCGCGGCTGATTCCGGAGAACTGCGCCGCAATGGTGACGTCGCCGTTGCCGCGCGCGGCTGGCTCAGCCGGGCGCAGGGCGACCTGACCGGGGGCGGTATACCAAAGGGCGTCGTTGGCGGGCACGCGGGAACTCCATCCGAGGGATGCCCGGCCTAGCAGATTTGTCCAGCTGGCGGGAGGGTGGCGCGGACTTTTAACATATATTCGCGCGCTGTGTGACTGGGGGCCCAGGCGGCGTCACATGCGACTTAGGCCTTGATGCGATAGACCGGCTTATATTCGCCCGACAGCTTCATGCGGTTCTGGGCGACGAAGGTCGCCAGCAGTGCGTCCAGAGTCTGCATCAGGCGTTTGTCGCCGCTGATCTCAAAGGGGCCGCGCGTCTCAATCTCGTGGACGACAGGCTCACGGATGTTGCCGGCGACCAGGGCGCTAAACATACGGCGCAGATTGACCGCACGTTCGTGAACGGGCTGATCAAGGCTGAGCTCGAGCCCGGCGACGCTTTCGTGGGTGACTGGGAATGGCGCCTGGAAGCCCTTGGGGATGGCGAGGTTCCAATTGAAATTATACGCATCCCCCGTGGCGGTGCGGTGTTGGCGTACGCGGGCCAGGCCGTCGACCATGGCGCGGGCGGCGGCGACCGGATCGTCGATGATGATGCGATAGCGCTTCTGGCCTTCCGGTCCCAGCGTCAGCCCGATGAACTCATCCACTTGCTTGAAGTAAGCCGCCGACGAGGCCGGCCCGGTTAGCACCAACGGCATGGGCTCATCAACATTGGCGGGATCGAGCAGGATGCCGAGCAGATAGAGGATTTCCTCGGTGGTGCCGACGCCGCCCGGGAAAATGATCACGCCATGGGCCATGCGCACGAAGGCTTCCAGGCGTTTTTCGATATCGGGCAGGATCACCAGGTTGTTGACGATGGCATTGGGCGGCTCGGCGGCGACGATGCCGGGCTCGGTCAGCCCGACGTAGCGGCCTGACGAGATGCGCTGCTTGGAGTGCCCGATGGTGGCCCCCTTCATGGGGCCTTTCATGGCGCCGGGGCCGCAGCCGGTGCAGACGTTGAGCGAGCGCAGGCCGAGTTCGTAGCCGATCTTCTTGGTGTAATCGTATTCCTCACGCGGAATCGAATGCCCGCCCCAACAGACCACCAGATCGGGCTGGCCCTTGGTGTCGAGCACGCCGGCGTTGCGTAGGATGCAGAACACGGCGTTGGTGATGCCGTCGGGGTCGGCCAGATCGAAGCGGCCGCTTTCGACAATCTCGTTGGCGATATAGACGATATCGCGCAGCACCGCGAACAGGTGCTCCTTGACGCCGCGGATCATCTCGCCTTCGACGAAAGCGATGCCGGGCGCTTGGGTCATCTCGAGCTTGATGCCCCAGGACTGCTGGACAATCTTCAGCTCGAACTCGCGATATTTCTCGAACAGCGCGCGGGAATCGTCGCTATAGCTGCCGGAGTTGAGGACGGCCAAAGCACACTGGCGGAACAAGGGATAGAGGCCGCCCTGACCGCGGCTCAGCAATTGGGCGACTTCTTCGTGGGACAGGTTTTCGAGACTGCCGCGCGGCGCGACACGGGCGTCAACGAATTCGGTGGCCTCGACGACCGCCTTGGGTTGAGCCGACGGGAGGACGACAGCGCCGCCTTCGTCCATTTGTTCAGAGGTCTGTGCAGACATGCCCCAAGCATATGGGGCTGGCGCCCCGGAGTCTAACCCCCTGATGCCGGCCGTCGCAAAACCGTTACGGCGCGACCTTAATGTGATCGGGGGGCAGGCCGGCGTGATGGCGTTCAAACATCTGCCGGTAGGCGTCTTCGACATGGCGCGCAAATAGCCGCGCGTTGAAAAGCGGTGCGGCCACGCGGTTGCGGGCGATTTTCTGACGGATGTCGGCAAGCATCAGCGGGTTTTGAGCAAGGATTACGGCCTTGGCTTCATAGTCCGCCCAGGAGTCCGCGATCAGCTCGGGCATCTGCAACGCGCCCAAAATACTGGCGGCGACGCGCGCGGGGAACGAACGCCCGGGACATGTCAGCAGCGGCAGGCCGACCCACAGCGCATCACTGGCAGTCGTGTGGGCATTGTAGGGCGCCGTATCCAGGAACAGATCGGCGGCGCGGTGGCGGGCGAGGTGGTCGCCGTGTGTCACGCGCCCGGCGAAAACGAGACGGCCGGCATCGATGCCGTGATGCTCGGCTTCCCGGCGCAGATTGTCGGCAGCGGCGGCGTTGTCCTCGAACAGCCACAGCACGCTTTTGGGCACCTGTTTCAGGATGCGCATCCACACGCCGAAGACATCCGGTGTAACTTTGAAATTATTGTTGAAGCAGCAGAAGACAAAACTGTCCGCGGGCAGACCCAGCTCGGCGCGGGTGATGACGCGCTCGCCCACATGCCGCGTCATATCGTTCGACTGATAGCTGTACGGCATCTGCACGACTTTTTCGGCATAGAACTGCCGCTGGTCGTCGGGCACCACGACGCTATCGGCGATGATGTAGTCGTAATAGTCCGCGCCCATCGAGCCCGGGTAACCCAGGTAGTTCACCTGGATCGGCGCGGCCCCCAGGGCAAAAATGCCGGTGCGCGAGTCATTGGTATAGCCGGCGAGGTCAATGGCGATATCCAGCTCGCATTCGCGCGCCAGACTGACGGCTTCGATGTCAGAGACGCCGCGGACATCAAAGAATTTGCCGAAGCCCGCTTCCATACGCTTGCGCATCCGGTCCTGGGTATCAACGCCGTAGGAGAAGGCATAGGTGTCGAACTTGTCTTGGTCGTGGGCATCGATCACGCCGGCCAGCAGCAGCGACGTCGGATGGTTGCGGAAGTCCATGGAAAAATAGCCGACGCGGATTTTCTGGTGGCGCGGCGGACGCGGCACCGGACCCAGCGCCGGATTGCGCGGGCGTTCCTTTTGCGTCCAAATCTGCGCGGATTTGACTTGTGTGTCGGTGTCGTCGATCAGTGCGAGAACATGGAATGGCGACGCGGCCTGTTCGCCCCGGGCGATCTTCGCCTTCAGCGTCGCGACATCGGCCTCGACGCCGCGCCAATCGCAGATGTGCATCTTGGTATGCAAGAGCGAGCCAAAGAGAAAGGCATATGAGGGGTTGATCTCCAGCGCGCGGGCGTAGCTTGCGACGGCTTCGGCATTGCGCCGCATATCGCCCAGCAGAATGCCGCGGTTGTTGTAGGCCTCGGCGGAGTCTGGATTGAGTTCCACGGCCTTATCGTAGCTGGCGAGCGCAGCTTCATCCTGCTTCAACTCTTTAAGCGCGACGCCTTTGTTATTGTAGGCCTCGGGATAGTCGGCCTTGATGGCGATGGCGCTGTCATAGCTGGCGATGGCCTCGGCGTGACGGTGCAGATCGCCAAGGGCCGCGCCGCGATTGTTGTAGGCCTCGGCGTAGTCGGGCTTCAGTTCGATAGCGCGGTCGTAGTCGGCGATGGCGCCGATGTAGTCCTTTAGATCGGCCCGCGCGAGTCCGCGGCCGTGGAAGGCTTCGGCGCGGTCGGGGCTGAGCTCAGCGGCCTGGTTGTAGTTTTCCAGGGCGGCGGCAGGCTGCTTAAGGAATCTCAGCGAAACCGCGCGATTGTAGTAGGCGTCGGCATAGTCCGGCTTCAATTGGATCGCGCGGTCGTAACTGGCGGCAGCTTCGTCCTGGCGCTTCAGGCTTTGCAAGGCGTTGCCGCGGTTGTTGTAGGCCTCGGCATAGTCGGGTCGCAGGCTAATCGCCTTGTCGTAGTCGGCGACCGCTTCGTCATAGCGTTTCAGGTCACGCAAGGCATTGCCGCGGTTGTTGTAAGCCTCGGGAAAGGCCGGGCGCAGGGCGATGGCCTTGTCGAAACTCGCGAGGGCAGCCTCGAGCGCCTTGTCGTCGCGCAGGGCGTTGCCGCGATTGGTGTAAGCCTCGGCGTAGTCGGGTTTCAACGCAATGGCTTTGTCGAAGCTCTCAATGGCCGCTTTGTATTGCTTCAGCGACCACAGCGCATTGCCGCGATTGTTGTAGGGATCGGCATAGGCCGGATCGAGCGCGATGGCGCGGTCATAACTGGCGACGGCCTCGTGATAGCGTTTCAACTCGCCGAAGGTATTGCCGAGATTGTAGTGCGCCGCCGCGTTGCCGGGTTGTACCTGCACGGCGCGGCCGATGAGCTCCACGGCTTGATCGTAGAAACGGGCCTGCGCGGCAATGATGCCGGTCAGGTGCAAAGCGTCGAAGTGCTGCGGTGCGGCGGCGATCACCTGTTGGTAAATACCCCAGGCCGGTCCGAACTGACCTTGTTGATGCAGGGCCCAGCCTTCCAGGAACTTTGCCTGGACGGCTTGCGGCGTAAGGGGCGGAGTCTGTTGGCCGGTCATCGTTAGGTCTTCGTGTGCGCGAGTTTCAAGGCGGCGGCGACGCGGTTCAGTACGCCGGTCCAATTACCGGGCGCTTCCTGCCGGTAAAGGGTCACCGCCTCATACCAGGGGCTGTCGTTGCGATCCAGAAGCCAGCGCCAGTCGGGGTTGAACGGCAAGAGAATCCACGTCGGCACGGCCAAAGCGCCGGCCAGGTGGGCGATGCTGGTGTCGACGCTGATAACCACATCCATCAGCGTGCACAGGGTCGCCGTGTCGGCAAAGTCCGCCAGCTCATCGCCGAAATATCGGATGCCGCCCTCGGCGAGCGCGGCGCGGTCGCCCAGGCGCACATCTTTCTGTAGGGCGACGTAGTCGAAGTTAGGCGGCAATAGCCGGATGACGTCGTTGAGCGGCACGCTGCGCCGGGCGTCGTTGCGGTGGCCGGGATTACCGCTCCAGGCGAGGCCGACGCGGGACCGTGTCTTGGCGCCGAGTATTTTCGCCCAGGCGGCTTGTTTGCTGGGATCTGCCTGGAGATAGCCTTGAGCGCCCGGGATGGTGCTCCCTGTGTTTTTGAAAGCCAGCGGCAGGTTCAACAATGGGCAGTGTAGATCGAAGGGCGGCAGCGGGTCACCCTTGGCGACAATCGCTGCCAGGCCGTCCAGATTCCGGAGCAGGCTTGCCAGGGGCGCCTGCACTTCGAGAATGACGCGGGCCCCCTTGTCTGCCACCGCCTTGACGTAGCGGACGAACTGCAAGGTGTCGCCCAAGCCCTGCTCGGCGTGCAGCAGGATGGTCTTGCCGTCGAGGTCTTCATCGCCGTACCACAGGGGGGCCGCGAAGTTCCGCGGATCAAGCTTTACCTGCGGCGCCTTCCAGCGCCACGCGTATCCAGACCAGCCTGCCACGAAATCGCCCATCTGCAGCTGACAGACACCGAGGGCCCACCGGGCGTCGGCGTGATCTGGATCGATCTCCAGCGCCTTGCGGTGGCTCGCCAGGGCCTCCTGGTGACGGCGCAGTTCGCGCAAAGCCATGCCGCGGCTGTTGTAGGCATCGGCATTCGTTGGATCGCGGGCGATGGCGCGGTCGAAGTCCGCAATGGCCTTGTCGTGCTCGTCCAGATCGCCCCAGACCGCGCCGCGGTTGTGGTAGGCATCGACGTAGGTTGGATCAAGGGCGATGGCTTCGTCATAGCTGGCGCGCGCGTCGTCGAACCGTAACAACTTACGCAAGGTGTTGCCGCGATTGTTGCGGATCACAGCATCGGCGGGCTTGAGGATGGCGGCACGGTCATAGGCCGCCACGGCCTCGGTATAACGTTTGAGCGCCAGCAGGAGGTTCCCGCGATTGTAGTGGGCGTCACCGAGATCGGATTTTAACGCGATGGCTTGGTCATAGGCCGCAAGCGCTTCGCCGTGCCGGCCCAGCGCCGTCAACACGGTTCCACGATTGTTGAAGAACACGGCTTCCCCGGGCTTGTGGGCGATAGCGGTGGTATAGTCCGAAAGGGCGGCATCTGTTTCACCCAAAGCGCGGCGGGCATTGCCGCGGCCATTCAGGGCTTCGGCATAGCCGGGCTTCAAAACAAGCGCCTGGTCATAGCTGCGAAGTGCATCACCGGCGCGCTGCAAGCTCATCAGCGCATTGCCGCGATTGAAGGCGGCTTCGGCATAATCTGGATTGAGCGCGAGGGCGCGTGCAAAGCTCTCAGCTGCCTCCAGATGGCGGCCCAGCGCGGTAAGTGCCGCGCCTAGGTTGTTATGGGCGGCGGGCTGCTGCGGATTTACGCTGATGGCTTGGCTGATCAGCGCGACGGCTGCGCCGGGGTCGCCCGACTGGAGCGCGATCACGCCGGAGAGATGCAGGGCATCAAAATGCGCCGGCTGCATCGCCAATATGGCGTGAAAAATCTCCCGCGCGGGCGCAAGCCGGCCCGCCTTCAGCAGCGCCAGGCCTTCGTGGAAACGGGCCTCTATGACCTCGGGAGAATCGGACATCCGCCGGTTATACAATAAACAGATGATCCGGCGGCAGCCCGGCGGCGTGGCGTTCGGTCATACGGCGGTAGGCGGTCTCGATGTGGCGGGTGAACTGCGTCACATCGAACAGGGGCGTGGTCAGGCGATGGGCGGCCAGTTTGGCCTTCAGGGCCTCGAGGCGAGCGGGGTCGCCGCCAATGGCGATGGCCAGCGCTTCGTAGTTCGCCGCCGTCGATGTGATCAACTCCGGCATCCCGATGGCCTTCAGCAGGCTTGCCGCCATGCGAGATGCAAAGGATTCGCCGGTACGCGTCAAGACCGGCAGTCCACTCCACAGGGCATCGCTCGCGGTTGTGCCGGCGTTATAGGGCAGGGTGTCGAGAAACAGGTCGGCCACACGGAAGCGGGCGGCGTAGTCCGCTGGGCCCAGCCGCCCGCCGAACACCAGCCGCGCCGGGTCGATGCCGCGCTGGGCGGCTTCGCGCCGCAGGTTGTCCATGGCCGCCTGAGTGTCGGCAAAGAGAAACAGCGAACTGCCGTCGACCGCGGTCAGGATGCGCATCCAGCTGTCGAAGACCGCCGGCGTGAACTTGAAAATGTTGTTGAAGCAGCAATAGACAAAACCCGTCTCGGGCAGCCCGCAAGCGGCGCGCGTGAACATCCTGGCCGAGATTTGCCGCGACCGGTCGTTCACCTGAAAGGACGGCAGGCAGACAATCTTTTCGCTGTAATGCGGGCGATGGGATGCGGGGATGACGGTCTCGTCGGCGATGAGGTAGTCGATATAAGGCGCGCCCATGGTGGCTGGGTAGCCCAGATAGCTGCACTGAATGGGCGCTGCGCGGTGCGCGAATATCCCGCTGCGGGCATCGATGGTATGCCCGGCGAGATCGATGGCGATATCAATCTCCAATTCGCGGGAAAGAGCCGCAATCTCCCTGTCCGATTTGCCGCGCACGTCAATGAAGCGGTCAAAGGCCGCGACGATGCGCTTGCGCGTATCGTCGCGAGTGTCGGGGCCGAAGGAGAAGGCGATGACTTCGAACGCCGCGCGGTCATGAGTTTCGAACAGACCCGCGGTCAACAGCGAGACCGGATGGAAGCGGAAATCCATGGAGAAATAGCCCAGCTTGATCTTACCCGCCCCGAGCGGTCGGACGATGGGGCCCAGGCTGTCGTCAGCGGGGCACTCTTCCTGCGTCCAGATTTCCGCGGCCCGGCGCTGCACAGCGGGTGATTCCACGAAAGCGGCGATGGGGAAGGGCGGCGAAGCTTTTTCACCACGTAGAATGCGCGCACTGATGTCAGCGACATCGCTGTTGAAATTATGCCAATCGCAGATGCGCATTTTGGTGAACAGGCGCGTGCCGGCCAGATAGTCATAGGCGGGATTGAGGGCGCGGGCGCGGTCGATATCGCGCAAGGCCTCTTCCAGGCGTCCGAACGCGTTCAAAGTTGTGGCGCGGTTATGGTAGGCCTCGGCATCGTCGGGGCTGAGCGCGATGGCCGTATCGAAACTCGCAAGTGCCGCCGCGCCTTCGCCCAGTGCGGCCAGCGCCAGACCCTTGTTGTTATGCGCTTCGGCGTAGTCGGGCTTCAGCGCCAGCGCTTGCGTATAGTGCGTCAGCGCCGCCGCGGGATGGTGCTGGTCGCTATCTATGGCGCCAAGCGTGTTATGGGCTTCGGCAAAGCTTGGCCGCAGCGCCAGCGCCGTGTCGCAGTCCTTGCGCGCCGCCTGCAGATGCCGCAGCGCGCGGTTGACGAGGGCGCGGCTGTGGAAGGCTTCGGCATAGTCGGGCTTCAATTGCACGGCGCGGGTGAAGGCGGCGAGCGCTTCGCCGCGCCGGTCCAAGGCCGCAAGGGCCACGCCGCGGTTGTGATGCGCCTCGGCGAAATTCGGCGCCAGAGCGATGGCGCGCTCGTAGCTGTCCACGGCGGCCGCATATTGTTTCAATGCGCCGAGGGCGATGCCGCGGTTGTTGTGGGCAAGCACATGGCCGGGCTGAAGTCTGATGGCGTTGTCGTAGCTGGCTATGGCGCCGGTGTAGTCTTTCAGGTCTTCGAGTGCGTAGCCCAGGTTATAGTGTGCGCCGGGGTTGGCCGGATCGACGGACACCGCGCGTTTTAGCAAAGCAGCCGCCCGTGCCGCATCTCCGGTCTGGGCGGCGATAACGCCCGAAAGCTGCAAGGCGTCGAAGTGATTGGGCTCTAGCGCCAGCACCTGCTGATACAAGGCCTCCGCCTCGGCCAGCCGCCCGCTTTGTTGCAGGGCAAATCCTTGCAGGAGTTTTTCGTGGGCGGCGGTCATCGGATACCAACGGAGATGTGGTCCGGCGGAAGACCCGCGTCGGAGCGCGCGATCATCTGGCGATAAGCCTCTTCGATGTGGCGCCTGAAGTGGCTGACATCAAACAGGCGGCTTGTCAGACGTTGTGCTGCCAGCTTTTCCCTGAGGCCTGCGATCCGGTCAGGGTTTCGGCCGAGTTCCATGGCCAAGGCTGCATAGGCGTCGGGTGTCGCGGTGACGAGGGGCTCAAGCCCAACGGCTGTCAGCAGGCTTGCGGCCATACGTCCGGCGAAGCTTTCGCCGATCTGCGTCAGGACCGGCAGGCCCGCCCACAGGGCATCACTGGCCGTGGTGCCGCCGTTGAAGGGCAGGGTGTCCAGAAACAGATCGGAAAGCCGCAGGCGCGCAACATATTCGTTCGCTGCGACACGGCCCCCGAACACCAGACGCGTCGCCTCCACGCCGGCGCGCACGGCTGATTGGCGCAGGTTATCCTTGGCCTCCTCGGTGTCGGCGAACAGAAACAGCACGCTGCCGTCGACGGCTTTCAAAATCCCCATCCAGGTGTCGAAGACCGCCGGTGTGATCTTGAAGGAATTGTTGAAGCAGCAGTAGACAAAGCCCGTCTCCGGCAGTCCGCAGGCAGCGCGGGTCAACGTGATCTCGCCGCCATGTCCCGCCCGGTCGTTGACCTGAAAGATGGGAACGGCGGCGATCTTCTCGGCGTAGAACAGCCTGTGGCTCGGCGGCACCACAACCTCATCGGCAACGATGTAATCGATAAAATCCGCTCCCATGGTTCCGGGGTAGCCCAGATAGTTGACCTGGATGGGTGCCGCGCGGCCCGCAAAAATCCCGGCGCGGGAGTCGGTAGTATAGCCGCCGAGGTCAATTGCGATGTCGATGCCTTCGGCGCGGGCGAGCGCGGTGATCTCCGCGTCGGTTTTGTTCGCTACGTCGATGAAGCGGTCGAAAGCCTTTTCCAATCGCTTGCGCATATCGTCGCCGGTGTCGGGGCCAAATGAGAAGGCGATCACTTCGAACGCCCCTCGGTCGTGTACCTCGAACAGGCCTGCAGCCAGCAGGGCCACCGGGTGAATGCGGAAGTCGGCGGAAAAATATCCCAGGCGGATCTTGCCGCGGGGGCCGCGGCGCGGCGGTGTGGGCGCAGCCGCATATTTACCGCGGGCCCAGGTTTCGGCCGCGGCCCGTTGCAGCATGCCGGATCCACTGAGGCTCAGCATAGGCCACGGCGGTGTGACGGCAAGACCGGCGGCCAGGTTGTCCGCGAGGCATGCAAGGTTCCCATCGAGTCCGTCCCAGTCGCAGACGCGCAGTCTGGCATAGAGCCACATGCCCAAAAGAAAAGGATAGTCAGGCGCCAGTTGCAGGGCGGCGGCGAAACTTTGCGCCGCCGCCCGGTGCTGGCCAAGTTCGCCGAGGGCGACGCCGCGATTGTAAAGTGCATCGGCATAGGCAGGGTCGAGCGCCAAGGCGCGGTCGAAGCTGGCGACAGCCGCGGCGTGCTCACGCAAGGCGCTAAGGGCGACGCCGCGGTTGTTGTAGGCGACGGCATGGTCGGACTGAAGCGCGATGGCCCTGTCGTAACTCGCCACGGCAGCGGCGAACTGCCGCAAATCTTCCAGCGCGTAACCCAGATTATAGTGTGCGCCTGCGTGCTGCGGGTTGACCGCGATGGCCTGGGAAATCAGCGTTGCCGCGCCGGCTGAGTCCTGGC
>CANJPG010000019.1 GCA_947476065.1 Fidelibacterota bacterium | reverse complement strand
GCTCAGAGCAGGCTGAGGCCTAAGGCGCCAGCTGCTTTAATAGCATGACCTTGTCTGCCGCCGCCTGGGGCGTGCCGCGCAGAATGGCCTCCTCGATGTCCAGCAGCGCACCCCGCACATCTCCCAACCGGCCTTTGACCAGGCCGCGAAAGCGGTAGGCCAGGCCGTTGCCGGCGTCTTTGGCAATCGCCTTGTCCAGATCGACGATCACCGCGGTGTAGTCGTCCGCCGCGGCCTGTTGGTTTTCCAATGCGCGATAGATTTCGGCGCGGCGGATGCGGGCCATCACGTGAGCCGGCTGGTACGCCAGGGCGCGGGTAAAATAGCGTTCGGCGGCGGCATAGTCGCGGCGCTCGACATTGGCCTGACCGGTGGCCAGCAGGAACTCCATGATCTGAAAGCTGCCGCCTTCCATGGCCGGGTCAAGCGCGAACGCGCGTTCGCTGGTCGTAATGGCGGCTTCGTTCTGTCCAGTCGCTTTGTAGACGTATGCGGCCTGCACCAAAGCATAAGCGCGTGAGCTGGCCGGCAGGATCAAGATGTTGCCGGCAGCGAGACAGGGCGCCAGCAAATTGGCCTCGCGTAGCGGGTTCAGCACACAGCGCGCCGCCGGCTGGATGTAGAAAATCAGCCCTGCCAGAGCGCCATACAACAGAATGCGCCCGCCGATGTGATGGAGCAGGCTTTTTTTACGCGCGCTTATGTCGGGTTGCCTCCCGGGTTGCAGACGCTCGGCCAGCTTCGCATTGATCGCCGGCCACTCATCGGGCGTGATGCTGAAATAGACGCTGTGGCGCAGACGAGCCCCACCCTCGACAACCATATGATTGCGGAAGGTGCCTTCTTCGACGGCGCCGAGGCGCGTGAGCGCCGCGCGCGATCGCACATTCAGGGAATCGGTTTTGAACTCGACGCGATTGCAGCCCCAGGTCTCGAAGGCGTGTTGCAGCATCAAGCGCTTGGCTTCGCTGTTGACGGCGGTGCGTTGCCAGGCCGGCGCAATCCAGGTCCAGCCGATCTCGACACGGCGATGGGCAGTGTCGATGGCCATGAACCGACTGGAGCCAACGACCCGGCCCGTGGCGCGTTCGATGGTCGCAAAAGGCACCGCCGTGCCGGCGGCTTGATCGGCCAGGGCCGTCTCGAGCATGGCGGCGATATCGTCGTCGGTGCGAATGGGCACGGGCATCCAGCGGAAAATCGCGCGATCGCGCCCCGCCGCGATCAGGCCCGCGAGGTGGGCTGTTGTCAGAGGTTCCAGCCGCACATGCTGGCCCTCGAGGGTGATCGGTTCGAGTTTCATGGCGGGCTCTACAGCGGGATTTTCAAAATCGCGCGCAGGCCGCCGGCGGGGCTTTCGTCCAACGCGATGTCGCCGCCCATGCCGCGCACGATGTCGCGGGCGATGGTCAAACCTAAACCTATCCCGCCGGTTTTGGGATTGCGCGAGGGCTCGAGGCGGTGGAAGGCGCGGAAGGCCTCTTCACGCTTTTCGGGGGTGATGCCTGGGCCGTCGTCGTCGATGGTCAGGTACAGCATGCCGCCGCTGTGGGCCGCGCTGACAATGACGGTCTTGCCGTAGCGAACGGCATTGGCAATGAGGTTGCTGAGGCAGCGCTCAAAGGCGATGGGCTTCATCTTGGCCCGCGCCGGCAAGTCGGTGGTATTGAGGCTGATGGCCGCACCCTCGCGGCGGAAGCGTCCGACGATGCTCTCGAGGAGTTCCGTGACGTCGGTCAGGGCGGCCTCTTCGGTGCCGTCGCCGCGCGCAAACGCCAGATAGGCTTCCAGCATGCGCTCCATCTCGCTGAGGTCCTCGCGCAAGGCCGCGACATCCTCGGCAGCAGCATCGCCCATCATGGCGAGCTGGAGCTTCATACGTGTCAAAGGCGTGCGCAGGTCGTGGGAGACGCCGGCCAGCATGTCGGTGCGCTGGGCGATCTGGCGCTGTATACGGTCGCGCATGATGTTGAAGGCGCGCGCGGCCTGGCGCACTTCAAAGGCGCCCTCGGCCGGAAAGTCGGGCACTTCGCGGCCCTTGCCGAAAGAGTCCGCCGCTTGCGCCAGGCGGCGAACGGCGCGCACCTGGCCGCGCAGGTAGGCGGTCGCCACGCCGAACAGCAGCATCGACGAGCCCACCATCCAGATGACGAAGACATAGGTGCTGTTGCTGCCGAAGATGCGGCTGCGCGGCACCAGCACTTGCAAAACGCCACCCTGCATTTGCACCTGGATGGCGACCAGCCGGTCGGTGCGGTATCTGAGGGTGTCGATGGTGAATGGGCGGCGCAACACCTGCCACAGCGCTTCTTCAACCACGTCGGCGGCGTCGTCTGGATCGTCGATCAGCCGGCGCCCGACGGTCAGCGTGCCGCCCTCGGTGAAGGAGACATCGAGATCCATGGTGTGTTTGGCGTTCTCGGCCAGCCAGGCGCGCTGCTCGGGTGTGTGGAAGTCCTGCAGGAAAACCTCCACCGAGGCGATATCGCCGGCCAGGTCGGCGGCCATGCGCCGCGACATGATGTCCCAGTGGTTGTCATAAAAGACATAGGTTGAGATCAGCTGCACGAGAATCAGCGGCACCACGATGGTCAGGCTGACGCGGGCCATCAAGGTGCGCGGCATCACCTTGTCGAGGGCGCCGGGTTCCAGCCATTTAAGCAAACCAGGCGCGGGCGGCACCAGCTCGGTCCCGCCGCGGTTTGGCTGCTCGTGGACGGGTTTGTCCATTTTACGGGTCCGTCCGCAGCATGTAGCCGAGACCGCGCACGGTCTGCAGGTAGCGCGGCTGGCGTGAATCGGGCTCCAGTTTACGGCGCAGGCGCGTGATCTGCACGTCGATGGTGCGCGGGTTGGCTTCGGACTCACCGCCGACCGCGAGCAGGCTGCGGTCGACCGGCGTGTTGGCACTTTGCACGAGCACCTTCAGCAGTTCCGCTTCGCCGGCGGTCAGGTGGACGGGGATTCCCCCGCGGCTGAGCTTCTGGCGGGCGAGATCGTACCGGCATTCGCCGAAGCGCAGTTCGCGTTTGGTGTCGGCCTCGATCACGGGCGCACGGCGCAGGATCGAGCCGATGCGCAACACCAGTTCCTTGGGCTCGAAGGGCTTGGCCATGTAGTCGTCGACGCCGGTCTCAAGGCCGTTGATGCGGTCGGCGGACTCGCCCATTGCGGTGAGCATGAGGATCGGCACGGTGTTGGTTTCGCGGATGCCGCGGGTGAGCGACAGGCCGTCTTCGCCCGGCATCATGACGTCGACCACCAGCAGATCAAACTGCAGCGCCGTCAGGTGCCGGCGCGCTTCGGCGGCATCGGCGGCGGTGGTGACCATGTAGCCGTTGTCGCCGAGATACTTCTTCAAGAGATTGCGGATGCGCGTGTCGTCGTCCACCACCAGGATATGCGGCGGATAGGTCGGCTGCGGATTGGCCTGCGGGTTTTGCATCAGGGCGCCATTCTACCTGATTGCGTGCGTTGCGGCTTACTTCTCTGAGGTCTGGAAATGCTTGCGCGAGCCCATGTCCATGGCCCCCAGCATGACCTTACGGAAGCCTTCGACGGCTACGGCGCCGGCGTCCTTGTAGGCGGCGGCGAGGCGGGTTTGTTGTTCCGAGGTCAGCTCGTGTTCAAGGGCGCGGCCCTTTTCGGTGAGATGCAAAAGCCGCTGGCGGCGGTCCGAGGTGCCGGTCTTCTGCACGATGTAGTCCTCGCGCACCAACTGGCTGAGGACGCGAGACAGGCTTTGTTTGGTGATGCCCAGGATGTCGAGGAGGGCGCTGACCCTGATTCCGGGGTGCCGGCCGACGAAATAGATCACCCGGTGATGGGCGCGCCCAAAGTGCTGTTTGGCGAGGATCGCGTCGCCGCGGGCGGTGAAATCGCGGTAGGCGAAGAACAGCAGTTCGATGCCCTGGCGCAGGTCCTCGTCGCGCAGGAACAGCGGATTGACGATGCTTTTTAGCTCAGCCATGTTGCGCGGCCCCGGTCGGTGTGGCGTTTATGCTGGGATTATAATATGTCAGCATCATTGACATAATACCATCAGAATGTTACGAATCGGATGGTAAGATAGTAATAAAATTACAAACCCAGGAATACCCCTATGAGCGCTCCGCAGACCTTCGACGACCGTGACGGCTACATCTGGATGAATGGCGGCCTGGTGCCCTGGCGCAATGCCAAGGTCCATGTGCTGACCCACGCCATGCACTATGCCTCGAGCGTGTTCGAGGGCGAGCGCTCTTATGGCGGCAAGGTCTTCAAGCTCGAAGAGCATACCGAGCGGCTGTTCTATTCGGCGGTCACGCTCGACATGAAAATTCCCTATACGCCCGAGCAGATCAACGCGGTGACCTACGAGACGCTGCGCGCCAACAACATCACCGACGGCTACGTGCGGCCCATGGCCTGGCGCGGCAGCGAGCAGATGGGCGTGACGGCGCAGAACGCCAAGATCAATGTCATGATCGCCTGCTGGGTCTGGCCGTCCTACTTCACCATCGAGGCGCGCCTCAAAGGCATTCGCCTGCAATTGTCGCAATGGCGCCGCCCGGCGCCCGAATGCGCGCCGGTGAAAGCCAAAGCCGCCGGCCTTTACATGATCTGCACGCTGAGCAAACACGCCGCCGAGCGCGCCGGTTACGAAGATGCGCTGATGCTCGATTACCGCGGCCAGGTGGCCGAGGCCACCGGCGCCAATGTGTTCTTCGTCATCAATGGCGAGATCCATACGCCGACGCCTGATTGCTTCCTCGACGGCATCACCCGCCGTTCCGTGATCGATCTCGCGAAAAAGCGCGGATACAAGGTCATCGAGCGGGCGATCATGCCCGAGGAAATGGGCAAGGCGCAGGAATGTTTCCTCACCGGCACCGCCGCCGAAGTGACGCCGGTGCGCGAGGTCGGCCCTTACACATTCGCGCCGGGCGACGTTTGCCGCACGCTGATGTCGGATTTCGACGCCATGGTCGGACGCGTGCAGAAATCCAGCGCCGCCTAATTACAACGTCGCGACCTAAGAAGGCCCGTCTCGCGACGGGCCTTTTTTTGCGCCGTCGTTATATTCCAAGGGATACAACGGTGTTGAAGGCCCCTGAGAGTCGATATATCCTTTAAAATATATCGAATGAGAGGAAGCCCCATGGGCGGTTCCAAGCTAGCGCGCTGGATCGGTGTATTGGCATATGCGCTGGCGGGCTCAGTCGCTGCGGGTGAGATCGTCGACCCTTCCGGGCGTACGGTAAAAGTCGCCGAACCCGTTACGCGCATCGCCGCTGCCGGACCGCCGGCCGAAGTTCTTCTTTACGCTTTTGCACCCGACGCCATGCTGGGCTGGGTGCGCGGCGTGCCGCCGCGCGTCGCCGAGTTCATCACGCCCGAAGCGCGGGCCTTACCCACGCTGGGCGGTGTGACGATGCTGGGTGACTCGCCCGAGGTGCCGCAGGTCCTCGCCGCCAAGCCGCAGTTGATCTTCGACTATGGTGACGTCGATCCGCGTTACACCAAGCTCGCGGCCAGCATGCAGGACAGTACCGGCATCCCCTATATCTTGCTGGACGGGGGTATCGATAAGACACCCGAGATGATTCGCACCTTGGGCAAGGCGACAGGCCGCATGCAGCGGGCCGAAGAGCTGGCCGCCTATGCCGCCGACATCCTGGCGCGCGCGCAGAAAATCGCCGCCGCGCATGCAAGCAAACCGGTGCGTGTCTACATCGTGCGCTCGCCGGATGGCAACAGGTCGGCCATGCCCGGCACCCACGCCGGCGATGTCTATGACGCCGCGGGTCTCAAGAATATCACCGAGTATCGCGAGGCGACCGCGGCGCAGGTGGCGATGTGGGATCCCGATCTTATCGTTTCGCTCGAGGCAAAATTTTCAGACACCGCCAAAACGCCGGCCTGGGCCAATGTGCGCGCGGTCAAGGAAGGCAAAATCATCACCACGCCGCGCCTGCCGTGGGGCTGGACCGACCACCCGCCGTCGGTGCAGCGGCTGCTCGGCGTGCTGTGGCTGACGTCGAAGGTCTACGGCCAGCCGACGGCGCCCGGACTGCGCAGCGAGACGGCGAAGTTCTTCAAGACCTTCTTCCATGTCGCGCTGACGCAGGAGCAGTTGAGCGCGATGCTCGACGCCAATTAACTAGCGTTTCCACTTGGCGGCTTGGGCATCGTCGGCGGCGCGCGCTTCGACCCAGGTCGCACCCTCAGCCGTGGTTTCCTTCTTCCAGAAGGGCGCCTGGGTTTTCAACCAGTCCATCAGGAACTCGGCCGAAGCAAAGGCATCGCCGCGGTGGGCCGTCGCAGTCGCCACCAGGACAATCGCGTCGCCGGGTACCAAGGGCCCGACGCGGTGGATCACCAGCACATCGTCCAAAGGCCAGCGTTTACAGGCCTCTGCGGCGAGATCGCTGAGCTGCTTTTCCGCCATGCCAGGATAGTGGTCGAGGGTCATCGCGGCGACAATTTCACCCGCTTCGCGGCTGGGCCCGCGGAAGTCGCGCATCTGTCCAATGAAGGTGGCGATGCCGCCGGATGTGGAGTTGCATGCACAAAAGCGATTGATCTCGGAACCGGGATCGAAAGCTTCACGCTGAACGCGAATCTCAGTCATGGTTCGCTTTCTCTAATCTGGTCATCAAACCATATGACGCTTGCGGCAGTCGTGCAAATGCGCTGCAAGTATCTCATGACCGACCAATTTGAAGCCCAGTTGAACCTGGGCAAGGCCGCCGCGGCCCAGAACCGCTGGCCCGAAGCCGAGGGCAGTTTGCGCGCAGCCCTTGCCATCAGCCCCGACGATATGCGGGCGACCCGGGCCCTTGGTCAGCTTCTCATTTCGCAAAAACGGTTTGGCGAGGCCGAAGACGTCTGGCGCAAGGCCGTCGCGCTGGATTCCGAGCATGCGGAAAGTGCGCAGGTGCTGGGGCTCGTGCTGTTGCGCAAACGCGATCTGGAAGGGGCTGCGGCCCTGTTCACGCGCGCGCTGGCGCTCGATCCGGCCATGGGTGAATCGGCCTTCAATCTCGGGCGTATTGCCTATCTCGGTGACGATCGCGCCCAGGCGGCCGAAGCCTTCGCCGCCGCCGTGAAGGCGGAACCCGGACACGTCAAAGCGCTGGCGGCGTTGATCCAAACCCTGACGGAACTTCAACGCGAAACCGAGGCCGTGGCCCTCGGCGCCAAGGCCATCGCCGCCCTAGAAGGCCGCACCGATGTTCCGGTGGCAGGGCTTAACGAAGCGCGCCAGCACATGGCGCACGCCTATCGGCGCTTGGGCGACATCACGCAGGCGGCAGCGTGCTACCGCGCGATCATTGCGGCAGATCCGTCGGACAAGGTCGCGCGCCATCTTTTGGCCGCCGCCCAGGGCGAGATCACCGAGGAATACGCCGGCGCCTTTGCGAAGAATTTCTTCGAAAACTTTGCCGAAACCTTCGATGAGCATCTCGTCGGACGCTTGAATTACGCGGCGCCCGGTCAGCTGGCCAAGGATTTGCTGGGACTCCGCAGCGATCCGGACGCGTTTCCCGCCGTGCTGGATTTGGGGTGCGGCACGGGCCTCGCCGGGCTGGCGCTCGCCGGTAAGTTCCGTATCGCGCAGCTGGTTGGCATCGACATCTCGGAAAAAATGCTGGCCGAAGCCGCCAAGCGCTGTCTCTACACCGACCTGATAGCCGGCGATGCGGTCGCCGTGATGGCCGCGCGTAATGACCAGTTCGATCTGGTTGTTGCCGCCGACGTGCTGCTATACGCCGGGTCCCTGGAGCCAGTGTTCACCCAGGTCCTGCGGCTGTTGAAGCCGGATGCGGTTTTTGCTTTCAGCGTCGAGATTAGCCCGACCGCAGACTTCGACCTCGCCGCCAACGGTCACTACCGTCATAACCGCAACTACATCGCACGCCTGGCGACCAGCCTTGGTTTCCAGATCGCCCGCGCCGTCGACGCGCCCTTGCGCAAGGAAGCGTATCAGCTGGTCGATGCGCACTATGTTTATTTGATAAAGGCGGCTTAGCCGCAGCCTTTAGCCACCGGTGACCGGCGGGAAGAAGGCAACTTCGCGTGCGCCGTCGAGGGCGGTGGTGGCCGGCACATGCACCTGATCGACCGCGGCCTTGACCAGTTTGCGGTCGGCGAAAGCCGCTGCGTAGCCCTGGCCGCGGGCCGCCAGCCAGTCCATCAGGTCGGCGACGGTGGCAACGGAAGCCGGCGGGCTGACGCTTTCCTCGCCCACGCCGATCTTCTCTTTGACCCAGGCGAAATACAGAACGTTCACGCGCGAATTCTTTTGATCATGGTGTGGGTGGCGGGTTGCCGGCCATGTAGCGCATGCCCGACTTCAAATAGTCGTAGCCGGTGATCAGGGTGATCAGCGCGGCAATCCAGATGCCGATCTCGCCGATCAGCTCTGCCGGGATCCACCAGGGCGAGGCCGAGCCGACAATGAGAAAGCCGAGCGCGATCATCTGCACCGTGGTCTTGGCCTTGGCGAGCTTGGTCACCGGCACGCTGACGCGCAACTCGGCCAGGTATTCGCGTAAGCCCGATATGGTGATCTCGCGCAGCAGAATGACCAGCGCCGGCAGGTAAGACCACGGACCCACGCGGTCAAAGGCGACGATCAGCAGCAGCACGGCGGCTACCAGCAGCTTGTCGGCGATGGGATCGAGGAAGCGCCCAAAAGCAGATACCTGGTTGGCGCGGCGCGCGAGGTAGCCGTCAAAAAAGTCAGTGATGCCGGCGATGGTGAACAATGCGCAGGCCGTCCAGCGCATGGTGTTGCTGTCAAAGAAGAACGTCGCCACCACCAGCGGAATGATGACGATGCGCGATAGCGTCAGAATGTTTGGCAAATTCAACAAAACGCGACTCTCCCGGGGGGCGGGGGGATGTTAGCCGTCCGGATGGAAGTGGTCATAGATTTTTTTTGCCGTCGCGGCGTTGATCCCTGGCACCAAGCTCAAGTCCTTGAGGCCGGCGGCGGCGACGTCGCGGGCCGAGCCGAAATGACGCAAAAGTGCCTTCTTGCGCGCGGCACCAATGCCGGTGACCTCATCTAAGAGCGACTGCCCGATAGCCTTCGAACGTTTGGCACGGTGCGCTGTAATGGCAAACCGATGGGCCTCGTCGCGCAGGCGCTGCAGGAAATAGAGCACCGGGTGATTGTGGGGCAGTGTGAAAGGTTCGCGGCCCGGCATAAAAAACTGCTCGCGTCCGGCGTTGCGGTCGGGGCCTTTGGCGATGCCCGCCACGCACAAATCGCTGATGCCAAGATCGGCCAGCACCTTGAGGCCGGCGTTGAGCTGACCCAAACCGCCGTCGAGCAGCACCAGGTCGGGCCACTGGCCGAGTTTGCGCTCGGGGTCTTCCTTCTGCGCGCGGGCAAAGCGGCGCGTCAGCACCTCGCGCATGGCGCCGTAGTCGTCGCCGGGGGCGAGGTCGACGGTCTTGATGTTGAATTTGCGGTAGGCGTTTTTCATGGCGCCGCCGGGGCCGGCGACGATCATGGCACCGACCATGTTGGTGCCGGAAATATGCGAGTTGTCGTAGACCTCAATGCGCTCGGGCGGCGCCGCCAGCGTAAATACTTCGGCGACGCCTTCCAGCAATTTGCGCTGGGCGGTGTTCTCGGCCATGCGGCGCAGCAGGGCTTCGCGGGCATTGATTTCGGCGTGATCAACGAGTTGTTTCCGGTCGCCGCGCTGGGGCACGGCGATATTGACCGCGCAGCCAGCCTTCATGGTCAAAGCCTCGGCCAGGATGTCCTGGTTGGGCGTGGGACCGTTGAGCAGGATATCCTTGGGCGGGGTGAAGGAATCATAGAACTGGCCGATGAAGGCCTCGAGGATGTCGCCGTCGCTGTCGTCCGCGGCATGGGACGGGAAATAGGCGCGGTTGCCGAAGTTCTGGCCGCCCCGGAAGAAGAACACCTGCACGCAAGACGATCCGCCGGCGCGATGCAGCGCGATCACGTCGGCTTCGCCCAGGTTCATGATGTTGATGTCCTGGTGCGCCTGCACCGAGGTCATGGCGCGGATGCGGTCGCGGAAGGTGGCGGCGGCTTCGTATTGCTGCGTCGCCGCGGCTTCATCCATGCGCCGCGCCAGCTCAGTCTGGACCGCGCGGCTGTCGCCGGTCAGGAACTCGCGGGCTTCGTGCTGCAGCTCGGCGTAGTCCTCGCGGCTGATCAGGCCAACGCAAGGGGCCGAGCAGCGCTTGATCTGATACAGCAGGCAGGGGCGCGAGCGGTTGGCAAAGACCGTGTCGTTGCAGCTTCTCAGCAGAAACACTTTCTGCAGCGTCGCCAGCGTGCCGTTGACCGCGCCGGCCGAGGCAAAGGGTCCGAAGTATTCGTTGCCCTTGGTGCGCGCGCCGCGGTGTTTGACGATGCGCGGGTAGTCGTGGCCGCCCGGAATCATGATGTAGGGGAATGACTTGTCGTCGCGCAGCAGGATGTTGTAGCGCGGCTTCAGCTGCTTAATCAGATTGCTCTCGAGCAGCAGTGCCTCGGCCTCGGTGTGCGTGATGACCACTTCGCAGACGTGGGTATCGAAAACCATGCGCTGCAGGCGCATGGGCATGCGCTCGATCTGCAGGTAGGAGCTGACGCGCTTTTTGAGGTTCTTGGCCTTGCCGACATAGAGCACGTCGCCGGCGGCATTGATCATCCGGTAGACGCCGGGCTTCTGCGGAAAATTTTTCACAAAGCCCGTCAGCACGGCGAGCCCGCTCGGGAGCGCAGCCGGGACGGTGGCGTCCTCAACCGTTGCTGGTGGGGTATCGGCGGTGTCGGAACTCATGGGCCCTATGTGGAACCTTTGGTGTGCATCGTCAACGAACCCGCCGTGAGCATTGAAAATGGGGCAGATTTCGGCGCCGCGCCGCTGTCATGGCGCGTTCATCCCGATGACATAATCATCGCGATCCGTCCGACCCCACGAGGCTTCAGGATATCCACGAATCCTGTGGATAAGTCTGTTGAAAACGGGCGGTCATCCAACCCCATGTGGCGCAGAATCTAGAGTTCGCCGCCTGTGCCTGTTTTTCAGGCATAAAATCTATGTCTTTGATTAATCAAAATTTTTTAGGAAAGGCCGCCCTACGGCAGCAAATCCGCTGCGAGGCCACGAAAGTCTAACCTCCGGCGGGCCAATAGCAGCGTCCATGTGAACAACTTTGCTTGACAGGTCTTCGGGTGAAATGAATCGGGCGCGATTCGATGGCAGAAATCGTGATGTTTTATGGCTCTAACCGTCACAATTCCCCAGCAGGGCACTTGTGAATTGCAGCCGGAGCCTAGACGCGGGGGCGCGGCCTCAAGGTCGAGGTGCGCTCGATTTCGACCCCGACGCTGCCGGCGTCGTCGAAAACGTCCAATTTTTCGATCCGCACGCGTGCCGAACGGCATAGAGGGTCCTGCAGGCACAGGGCGGCGATGCGCTCGGCCAGGGTCTCGGCCAGATTGACGTGGCCGTCGGCGGTGATGGCCCGGACCCGTTTGACGATGTCCTCGTAGCAGACGACGTTTTCCAGCCGGTCGTTGTGGATGCCGTCGCCTTCCCAGACGCCGAGGTCCAGGTTGATCCGGACCCGCTGAACGCGGCCCTTTTCATGCTGGTGGACGCCGATGTTGCAGTCGAGCACGAGGTCGCGCACGAAGACGTGGCGCAAGCCGGCGGCGGCATCGGCGATCTTTAAGGGTTCAACGACGGCTTTGCTCATGGCGACTCACTCCGCTGTTGCGACTTGACCCCATCCCAGGTGCTGGCCGCCGTCAAGGGCGATCATCTGCCCGGTCATGGCGGGAGCGCTCAGGATGAACCGAACCGCGGCGCAGATTTCGGCGGGATTGGTGCCGTGGCCCAGCAGCATGCCCGCGCATTGGGCATTGAACTGTTCTTGGGTCTGATAGGGGCTGGGCAGGGTCGGGCCGGGGCCGATGGCGTTGACGCGGATGCGCGGCGCCAGCGCCATGGCCAGGGTCTGGGTCAGCGTCCAAAGCCCGGTTTTGCTGACGGTATAGGAGGCGAAGTGCGGCGTGAGATGCCAGACGCGCTCGTCGATCAGGTTGACGATGGCGGCGCGGGCGTCACCTTCTACTTGCGCGGCGAAAGCCTGCGTCAGGAAAAACGGCGCCCGCAGATTGATGGCGATGTGGCTGTTCCAGGACTCAAGCGTCGCCGACGCGATGTCGTCGCGCTCGAAGATTGAGGCATTGTTGATCAGGCAGCCGAGCGGGCCCAAGGCCTTCACCGCCGCTGGCACCAAGCCGGCCACCGAAGCCGCGTCGCCGAGATCGGCCTGCACCGCGGCGGCCTTGCCACCGTTCTTTGTAACCGCCGCGACAACCTCTTCGGCCTCTTCGACCGAGTGATGATAATGCACGGCCACGCTCCAGCCCGCCCGGCCCAGATCCTCGGCCAGGGCGCGGCCAATGCGCCGTCCTGCGCCCGTGATCAGCGCGGTGGTGTGGGTGATGGTGGGGGTGAAGGTCGCCATGAATGTGTAGGTAGCGAGGGGCGGCGTCAGGCACAAGCCCCGGCGGGGCCGGATCGCTAAAGTTGCGCCGAACCATTTCGCTATCTCAACCGTTTTACTTGCAGCCCCAGCCCAAAACCGGGAAAAGGTTGCCCAAATGAGCGAGCCCTCCTCCCTTCAACCCGGCCCACCGCCGCGCCGCCGCCTGCGCAGCTGGACGCTGGCCGTGGTTCTGAGCCTGGTGCTGGTTGCCGGCTGGGCGACCTTCCTGGCCGTGGCGCCCGCACCGGAAGTTCTGCCGCCGCCCTCGGCCTCGGTGACCCCGGCGCCCGAACCAGTCACGCAGCCGACCAACCAAGTGCGCCTGCTGGCCTGGCGCAGCGCCATCGACGCCGATGTGCTGGCGGGCTTTGCCACCGACACCGGCCTCAAGGTGGTCGTGGACGGCTACGACACCAATGAGCAGCTTCTGGCCCTGGCCGAGAGCGGCGCCATCGCCCACGACGTCGTGCTGGTATCGGGCGTGGGGCTGAAGGCGCTGGCCGATCAAAATCTGCTGCAGACCTTGCCGCGCGACAGTCTGGCCAATATCCGCAACGTCGATCCCGCGCTGGCGGCGCGCACGGCGACCTATGATGCTGGCAACGCGCATTCGGTGCCGGTGTTGTGGGGCACCATCGGGCTTGGTTTCAACGCCGCCAAAGTAGCCGAGCGCCTAGGCGCCGATACGCCGGTCGATAGCTGGTCGGTGCTGTTCGATCCGGCGAACGCGGCCAAGCTGGCCGATTGCGGCATTCAGGTGACCGATAGTCCGACGGGTGTCTTTCCGATCGCACTCAGTTACCTCGGATTGCAAACGGAATCGGTGAAGGTCGAGGACACCGACGCCGCCACACGTTTGTGGGAAGCGATCCGCCCCTCAATCAACAAGTTCTCGAGTCAGGATATCGTCGACAACCTCGCAGCCGGTGCGGTGTGCCTGACTGTGGCGACGTCGGGTGACGCCTACCAGGCGCGCGGCAAAGCGCGCACCGCCGGTCTGGCTCACGACATCCGCTACGCGCTGCCGAAGGAAGGCACGGTGGTGTGGTACGACATGCTGGCGATTCCCAAAGCCGCGACCAACGTCGCCAATGCGGGCCGCTTGATTGACTACCTGCTGCGCCCCGAAGTGGCGGCGCGCATGACCAATGCCAAAGGCTTCGCTAACGCCATTCAGGGCTCGGCGCTGTATGTGAAGCCCGAGATCAAATCCGATGCGGCGCTGGTGCCCGATCTGACCAAGGTGCGCGCCATCGATGAAATTTCACCGCCGCCCGCAGCCGTCGCCTTGCGCAACCGCTTTTGGCAGTTGCTCAATGCTCCAGGGACGTCGGCAGTGCCCGCCAAGTCCGCGCCGTAGCGCGTCTCAGTCTTTCGCTAAATCGATGTAGTGCTGCAGCAGCGCCTCGGCGTCGGGTGTCGGCCGTGACCATGCCGAGCGCGGCAGCACCTTGGCGCGGTCGCGTTCCAATAGCCGCGCGGGATGGGGCAAGGTCAGCGCGGTAAGCGTCACGCCGGTCATGGCCAGCCCACGGGCGGGCACCGGGCGGATGATGCGTTCCGGGAAAACCTCGGCGAGCAGATCGGCGGCGCGGGCGTCGCTGGGCAGGTCGAAGGCCGGCACCAGCAGGCCGCCGTTCACCGGCAGGACGTTGGTGTATGACATCACATGCTCCGACGACGGCGCAGGCAGCGAGATCAACTCAAAGGGCTTGCCCTGCGCATCGCGCGTGCGCGCGAGGGTCTCGGATATTTTGGCAAAGCTGGGATGGGCCGCGGGATCGTTTATCGCCACAAGGCCCGGCGCGGCGAAGGCGGCGCAAGCGCGTATGTCAGTGACCAAACCATCGCCGGGATGGCTGGGGCCGATCCAGACCACGCGCGCCGCGGCCAGCCAGTCCTGGAAAATGCCGAAGGCGTGCAGCGGGGTGAGGCCCGGATTGCGTAGTGGGTCGAAGACCGCGGGCTCAAGCGCCAACACAGTGCCGCGCCCGTCGGCGACGACGCTGCTGCCCTCGAGCGTCAAAGGTGCGCGGAAGCGGCGCACTTCGGCGACACCCAACAGTGAGTGCGCGAGGCCGGCGTCGGCATCGGGCCCGCGTCCGCCCCATCCGTTGAAGCGCCAATCGACGGCGGCCGATCCGCCTTTGCCGTCCACCAGGAATGTCGGACCTGTGCCCCGCAGGTGCAACGTTGTGGGGGCCAGCGGAAAGATATCGCTGAGTGCCTCGCCGCACACCGCGCGGGCCGCCTGTTCGCCGCCGGGCGCCGTGAGCAAGGCAACCGGCTCGAAGGCGGCCGCCGCGCGCGCGACTTCGCCGACGGCGGCTTGCAAGGCCGCGTCCTCGGCGGGCCACGGCAGCCAGAGGCGGGCTTGCCGGCAGGCGTCCGCGGGCATGTAGAAAGCATCGGCGCTGGGAACGCTGGCGAGCGCGGTCATGAGGCGGCCGGTTTACCATATCCGCCGCCGCCGGGCGTGAGGATCGTGAGCGAGTCGCCCGGGGCAACGGCGGCTTCGCCTGTGGGGCCTAGGGTTTCTATGGCGCCGTCGGCGCGCGTGACGAAAGTTTCGCCCGGCATAGCATCCTCGCCGCCTTTGAGGCCGAAGGGCCGCGTGTTGCGCCGTCCCGCAAGAATCGCCGCCGTCATCGCCTCATGGAAACCGATTCGCCGCAGCACGCCGTCGCCGCCAATGTGTGCACCGGCGCCGCCCGAGCCGCGGCGGATGGAGAACTCCTCCACTGTCACGGGAAAGCGCCATTCAAGAACTTCCGGATCGGTCAGGCGCGAGTTGGTCATGTGCGTCTGCACGGCGTCGGCGCCGTTGAACGTTGCCCCCGCGCCCGACCCGCCGGCGACAGTCTCGTAATACTGGTGGCGCGCGTTGCCAAAGGTGAAGTTGTTCATGGTGCCCTGGCTCGCGGCCAGCACACCCAACGCCCCGTACAGCGCATCGCAGATGATCTGCGAGGTCTCGACATTTCCCGCAACAACGGCGGCGGGGAATTGCGGGTTGAGCATGGAGCCGGGCGGGATAATCAGGGTGAGGGGCCTGAGCACGCCCTCATTCAGCGGGATATCGTCCGCGATAAGCGTGCGGAATACATAGAGCACCGCCGCGCGGCAAATGGCCGACGGCGCGTTGAAGTTGGTTGGGCGCTGGGCCGAGGTGCCGGTGAAGTCGATGGTGGCGGCTCGGGCCGCGCGATCGACGGTGATGCTGACGTTGACGTGTCCGCCATCGTCCATCGGACAGATGAAAGTGCCCGACGACAAGGTCGCGATGGTGCGCCGCGCGGCTTCTTCGGCGTGGTTCTGCACGTGACCCATATAGGCAACGACGGTCGCGCGCCCGAAGTCGGCGACGGCGCGGCGTAACTCGGCAGCACCCTTGGCGTTGGCGGCCGTTTGCGCCCGCAGATCGGCGAGGTTCATCTCGACATTGCGCACCGGGTGCGCGCCGCCTGTCAGCACGGCGCGCAAGACATCCTCCTGAAACACGCCGCCTTGCACGAGCGCCAGATTGTCCAGGAGCACGCCTTCATCATGGAGCGTGCGGCTGGCCGGCGGCATCGAACCGGGCGTAGCGCCGCCGATGTCGGCATGATGGCCGCGCGAGGCGACGAAAAAGGCCGGCGTGATTTCGCGGTCGAGGAATACCGGTGTGATCACCGTGACGTCGGGCAGATGGGTGCCGCCGTCGTAGGGATTGTTGAGCACAAAGACGTCACCGTCGCGCAAATCCGGATGGCGGCGGATCACCGCGCGTACGCTGTCGCCGATGGACCCCAGGTGCACCGGGATATGGGGCGCGTTGGCGATGAGGTTGGCGCCGCCGTCGAAAATCGCGCAGGAGAAATCCAGGCGCTCCTTGATGTTCACCGATTGGGCGGTGTTCTGCAGCACGGCGCCCATCTGTTCGGCGATGGACATGAAAAGGTTGTTGAAGATCTCGATGCGCAGCGGATCGGGTGCGCTGTCGGGCAGGGCTTCGTGCGCGCGCGGCGTGCGGCGCTTCAGCACCAGGCCGCCGTCCGGCAGCGATTCAGCGCGCCAGCCGGGCTCGACGACGGTGGTGGCCAGCGCCCCCGGGATGACCGCCGGGCCGTCGATATGCGGCCCCTGGAAGGCGGCGGCGAACTTTTGCAGCGGGGGGGACGCGCTGCGTTCGATGGCCTCGACCTCGGCCATCTCGCAGATCAGTGCGCGGCGGGCCATGAGGAAGCCGAATTGCGCCAGATGCGCCGCCGTGAAGGCCGTGGTCATCGCGGCGGGTGAGTCATAGACCACGGCGAGGGCTGTATCGGTGCCGGCGTAACGTAGATGCAGCCGTCGCATGACCGAAATGGCGGTCTCAGGCACGCCTTGCGCGGCAAGGTCGGCGCGTGCGGCGGTCTCCAGATCGCGCAGCGTCGCGGTGATGCTGCTGTCGTCGAGGGCGGTTTCCACCGTGCGCTCCTTGATGACGCGCAACGTAGCGAGTCCGATGCCATAAGCCGACAGGACGCCGGCCAGCGGATGGATGTAGACCGTGTTGATGCCCAGCGCGTCGGCGACGAGGCAAGCGTGCTGGCCACCGGCGCCGCCGAAGCAGGCAAGGGTATAGGCGGTGACATCGAAGCCGCGTTCGACAGAGATGCGGCGGATGGCCCGCGCCATGTTGTCGACGGCCAGCGTCAGAAACCCCTGGGCGAGATCTTCCGCCGTGCGCTGGCAGCCGGTGGCGGCATTGACCTGCTGTGTGAGGGCCGCGAACTTCGCGCGCACAGCGGCGATGTCGAGGGCGGCGTCGCCGGTCGGTCCAAATACTTTCGGAAAATGTGCGGGGTCGATCTTGCCTAGCAGCACATTGGCGTCGGTGACCGTGAGCGGGCCACCTTTGCCGTAACACGCGGGCCCCGGATCGGCGCCGGCGCTTTCGGGGCCAACACGAAACCTGAGGCCGTCGAAGATCAGCAGGGAGCCGCCGCCCGCCGCCACGGTATGCACCTGCATCATCGGCGCGCGCAGCCGCACGCCGGCGATGACGGTTTCCAGCGTGCGTTCAAAGACGCCATCGGCGACGCGGGCGACGTCGGTGGAGGTGCCGCCCATGTCGAAGCCGATGATGCGCGTGAACCCCGCGCTACGCGCGGTCTCGGCCGCGCCGACCACGCCGCCGGCGGGGCCTGAGAGAATGGCGTCCTTGCCGTGAAAGCGCCCCGCTTCGGTCAGCCCGCCGCTCGACTGCATGAACATCAGCCGCGCGCCGCCGGTAGCGTCCTTCACGCGCTCGACATAGCGGCCCAACACCGGCGACAGATAGGCGTCGGCGACCGTGGTGTCGCCGCGCGGCACCAGCTTCATCAGCGGGTTGACGGCGTGGGAGACGGAAATCTGGGTAAAGCCGATGCAGCGGGCGATATCGGCGACGCGGGCCTCGTGGGCCGGAAAGCGGTAGCCGTGCATCAGCACGACCGCGATGCTGCGTAATCCCGTGTTGTAGGCCGCGCGCAAAAGTTCTTCCGTCGCGGCTTCATCAAGTGTGCGGGTGACGTCGCCGCGGGCACCGATGCGCTCGGGAATTTCGGCGACCTGCGTATACAGCATCTCAGCCTTCTTGATGTCGAGATCGAACAGCCGCGGCCGCGCTTGGGCCCCGATGCGCAGGGCATCGGCGTGGCCGGCGGTGATGGCGAGCAGCGTGGGCGCGCCGCTGCGTGTCAGCAGGGCGTTGGTGGCAACGGTGGTGCCCATCTTGATGCCGGCGACAAGCTGCCTGGGAAAGGGCGTGGCGGCGGCGAGGCCTTCATGCTCAGCCAGGATCGCGCGCATGCCGGCGACGGCGGCATCGGCATAGAGGCCGGCATTCTCAGACAGCAGCTTTTTGGTGATCAGTTCACCTGACGGAGCGCGCGCGACGATGTCGGTGAAAGTCCCGCCGCGGTCGATCCAGAAGTGCCAGGGCATGCCTACTCCGCTCTTACCATGCCGATCTCGACAGGATCGCCGGGATTGTAGCTGCGGATGCGGAATTCGCCTGCGGTCAGTTTGAGAATTTCGGTGCGGTAGCTGAGACCCTGTTCGATCATCGTCAGTTCTTCGCCGCTCCGCAGCCATTTACCGGTCATGGGCGTATCGCCGGCGCATGGCTATTCCCGGTTCGCCGGCGATTGTGGCAGCCGTTCCGGCGGCGCGCCAGCATGGGCCAAGCTGATCGCCGGCTGAAAGGGTTTTCGCGGCCGCAGCAGACGTCCTCTGACGCGCGGCTGACGATCGCAAAATTTCCCTTGAAATCGGGCCACCGGGGGTTAAATCCTTCGCTGTTGTTTGTGGCCCAAGAAGAGGAGGATGCAGCCATGAAAAATTCAAATCATTCCATATTGCGCGCGCTTGCGTTGGGTATGGCGCTGGCTGCGGTTGGCGCACCTGCGCTGGCCGCCGAGACCTGGATTGCCTGCGACGGCACCGTCGCCACCAAGAAGGGCGCCGGTGCGCCGACCTCGGCTGCCGCCAAGGACATCTATGCCTATAACGACGACGTGCGCGCGCTGTACAAATATTCCGCCACGCGCAAAAGCCTCGACCTGATCTCGACCACCACCTTCGATCCCAAGAAGATCACCTGGGTGAACGTGGGCAAGGGTATCGGCTCGCAGACCGCCCATTGGGAGGGCAGCATCGACCGTGCCTCGATGGCGCTGAAGATCGTGCGCGAGGATGGCGACGAGGTGATGACCTGGAGCCAGACCTGCAAGCCGACCACGGCCCAGCCGCAGCAGTAAACACATCCAAATCGCGGCTTACGTAGGGGCCCAACGGGGCCCCTACGTTATTTTAAGCTACCGTCACTTCTTGATCTAAATCATAGCCTTAAGTCTCAGATCAGGCATTGTCCCCGGGCACCTTTTAACTTGCGATCTATTCTTAATTGCAATAAACAGGAGCTCTGATCGTTGAGGGCAAATGTCACAGATTTCCGAATCGCTTGTAAAAATCGCGCGCGCTGCCGTCGTGCTGACGGCGCTCTTGGGCGTGGGTCCGGTGTTGGCGGCCGACGCGGCGGCAACGCCCGATGCCGAAGTGCGCCAGATTTGGAAACTGCTCGACTACCTGGCGGTGGATTACAGCGGCGCGGTGAAAGACGGCGCTGTCGCGAGCGACAGCGAATATGCCGAGATGAAGGAGTTCGCCAACACCGCGCTCGCCCGCTTGACGGATTTGCCGCCGCGCGACGGCCAGCGCGCGCTGGTCGGACAGGGCGCGCAATTGCAGGCGGCGATTACGTCGCTGACGGCACCGCCCGAGGTCGCGCGCCTTGCCCACAGCGTCGCCGATATGCTGCTTGCGACGTATCCCGTACCGATTGCGCCCAGAAGCGCGCCTGATCTTGCGCGCGGTGCTGCGCTCTACGCCGAGAAGTGCGCCGGCTGTCACGGCTTGACGGGCAACGCCGACGGCGAAACCGGCAAGCTGCTCGATCCGCCGCCGATTGCTTTCACCGATCATGAGCGCGCCCGGCAGCGCAGCCTGTTCTCGCTGTTCGAAGTGGTGAGCCAGGGTCTGGCCGACACCGCCATGGCCGGCTTCCAGCCCGAACTGTCCGAGGACGAGCGCTGGGCGGTGGCTTTCCAGGCCTCGACCTATTCCGCCACACCCGAGCTGCGTACTGCCGGCGAAGCGCTGTGGAAGGCCGACGCGACCTTGCGCGGGCGCATCCCCACTATCGAAGTGCTGGTGCGCACGATTGAGTCAGGTCTCGCGGCGGACATCGGCGACGACAAGGCCCGCGCGGTGATGGCCTATTTGCGCGCCAATCCAAATGTCGTCGGCCAGAACAGCAGCGCAGATGGTTTGGCGCTGGCACGTGCACGGTTGGGCGAAAGCCTGAAGGCCTACGAAGACGGCGACGCGCGGGTAGCCGGTACGCTGGCGCTGTCGGCGTACCTCGACGGCTTCGAGCCGGTCGAGGGTATGCTGCGCGCAGCCAATGCCGACCTGCTGGCCAATGTTGAATCCGCCATGATCGAATACCGCAGCCGCATCACTGCCCGCGCGCCGAAGGCCGACGTCGCGGCACAAGCAGCCGTGCTGAACGGATTGTTCGATCAGACAGGCGCCGCACTAGCGGGTGATCAGGATGCGACGGCAACATTCCTTGGCGCCTTCACCATCCTGCTGCGCGAGGGCGTCGAAGCGCTGCTGGTGGTCGTCGCGATGATCAGTTTCCTGGGCAAGGTCGAACGCCGCGACGTGCTGCCCTATGTGCACGCCGGCTGGATACTGGCGCTGGTGGCTGGTGCCGCCACCTGGGGCGTTGCGGCCTATTTTATCGACATCAGCGGAGCGCACCGTGAGCTGACCGAGGGCGTCTCGTCGCTGTTCGCCGCTGTCGTCCTGTTGGGCGTTGGCATCTGGATGCACGGCAAAAGCCTTGCGGGACGCTGGCAGGTCTACATCAGGGAAAAACTGTCGGCGGCTTTGACCAAGAGCTCGGCGTTTTTTCTGTTCGCACTGGCCTTCATCACGGTGTACCGCGAAGTCTTCGAGACCATCCTGTTCTATATCGCGCTGTGGACACGCGGGAACGGAGGCTCGATCTTGGCCGGGCTCATCGCCGGCATCGTCGTGCTGGCAATCATCGCCGCTGTGCTGCTGCGCACCAGCCGCCGACTGCCCATCGCACAGTTTTTCGGCTGGAGCTCGCTGTTGATCGCCGCGCTGGCTGTGGTTCTCGCCGGCAAAGGCTTCGCCGCGCTGCAGGAGGCGGGTCTGGTGCCGGCCATCGCGGTCAATGGCCCCCGCGTCGAAGCGCTGGGTGTATATCCGTCGATGCTGCCGCTGGCGGCCCAGGCGTTTGTGCTGGTGGTGGCCGTCGCGGGCTACCTCTGGAACACGCGCGGCACGCCCACCGCGCCGTCGCCCACTAACGCAGGCTGAACTCTTCCGACGTCGCGATCAGGCTGATCAGGCGGCGATGCGCGGTTTCAATGCGCGCCGCCGTGACGTTGCGCGTTTTGACGATGGCCGGCACGCCGTTGCTGCCGGCCTGATCAGCGACGAGACTGGTCATCGCGGCGGTGTTCAACTGGTGGCCGACCATGCGGCCCACCCAGTATTCGGTGATGGCGGTGGGGCTGGTCATCGCATCCTGCGGCGATTGCATGGTCAGCGAGGCGGCGGTGAATTCGGTGAAATTGGGCACCTGGAACAGCAGATTCCATGTGGCGATGGTAGCGCCCGTGGCCAGCCAAAAATCGTTGACGTCGGGGCGGCCGTTGGGCGCCTGCCAGGCAAACAGGCCGTCGTTCAAGCCGTCGAGCAGGCTGGTCATGAAGGTGCCGGCGTTGAAGATCATCTCGGTCGTGCGGGCCATGGCGATGATGCGTTCGTAAGGACGGCGCACTTTCGAGGGCGGAACTGTCATGACCTCGGTGCCCTCGGTCAACATGGCGCGCAGCACGCGGGCGATCTGGTCCGGCGCCATCTGGTTGCCGAGCCAGGCGGCCAGGCCGCGGTCGATGACCGCCTGCGGCGGCGTATCGCCGAAGATGCGCCGCGCCAGCTTGCCAACGACGAAGGACGCCGTGGCGGGATGATAGGCCAGGATGTTGATCAGACGCTGGCCCTGGGTCATGTCGTTCAAGGCCGAGCTGACGTTGTACCCCAAGATCGCACCGGCCTGTTTATTGTGCTGGCGGGCGTTGAAGGCGAACTCGCCGGTGTTGGGCATGGTGCCGGTGGTCGCGGCCTGTCCGTAGCCGATCGTCCAGCCGGACAATGCGCGCGAGGCCTGGATGACGTCGGTATCGGTGAAGCCAACGGCCAGTCCATTAGGTCCCATGGCGACGGTGGCTGGGCTCGCCGTGCCGAGATAGGCGGTGCCGCCCAGGGTGTGCAGCTCCATGATCTCGCGGGCGTAGTTCTCGTTGGGCGTGGTGGCGCTGCTGACCCAGTTGTCGAGATAGATCAGCATCGAAGGCGCCGTCGCCGTGGCTTCCAGCAGCGTGCGGAAATTGCCGAAAGCGTTGGGGCGGATGGTGGCGCGATCAAAGACCGGCAGCAGTGAGGTGGCCAGCTCGTTCTCGTTTTTGCCGATGTTGAAGTGGTTGTGCCAGAAATCGACCATGAACTCGCGCAGCTGATAGCGGCTGTGGCCGTTGCGGATCCAGGTGGCGGCGGCCAATTCTTGCCGGATGCGCGTGCGCTCGGCGTTCGAGAACAAGGAGCCGGCGTTGCGCGTGATGTTCCACAGGGTCGGCGTATCGGCGTTGATATAGTTGAGCGTGCGGTCTTCGTCGGTGGCGAGCCACTGGCCGCGCGTATCGTTCTCGGCAGGTGCTGCGTACTTGATCTTCATGGTCTGGCGGGCGAGGTGGCTGGCCAGCGCCGGATCGTCGCCCACCGGCGGTCTGAGCTGGTCGTCGACCCACGCCCCCCAGCCGATGTTATCGGCGATGGCGACGTCGGTGTCGCGTGCACCGAAGGTGACGCGGTTGAGGGCGGTACGAATGGGACTGGATGTGGCGGGCAGCATTCTTGCCTCTTTATGTGATCGGAGCCGTTCGCGGCGCCGGTGTTAGGCGGTCAGGCCAAGCGGGGCGTATTTCACGGTCGGGAATACGCTGGCGAGCTTTTTCTCGGCGTGGCGTTTCACCAGGATCTCGGAGAGCACCTGGCGATAGTCGGTGGTGACGGTGAGGTCGCCGGTGGTGAGCTGTGCCGTGCCCAGCCCCGGCCACGTACCGTAAATCTTGCCGCCGTTGACGTTGCCGCCCAGCACCAGCATGCCCGAGCCCGAGCCGTGGTCCGTGCCCTGGCTCGCGTTCTCGACCACACGGCGGCCGAACTCGGTCATTGTCACCAGCGTGATGCGGTTCTGGTAGTCGGCCATATCTTTCCAGAAGGCGCCGATAGCGCGGCTGAATTCCGTGGTGCGGGTGTTGAACTCGCTGACCAGGCTGTTGTGCATGTCCCAGCTGCCGAAATCGACCGTGGCGATGTCGACGCCGACGTTCATCTTGATCATCTTGCCCAGGGACCGCAGCGATTGGCTGAGTGAGCCGCCGGTGTAACCGGCGGTCGCCGAGGTGTCGGTAATGGTTTTCAGGCCGGCCTGCACGTCGTTGACGGCATTGAGCGCGGCGGTGGCGACGCTCTGATAGGGGCTGGTGCCGGTATTCATGGCGCGGATGACATTGGCGTTGGCGGTCCCGCCGCTGATGTTGAAGTTGTCGGCATTGCCGATGGCGATGGCCCCGCCGTCGCCCAGCAGGGCGGCTGGGTTAGTGGCGGCCACAGCCATCGTCGAGAGAGCATGTCCGCCGTCGCCGGCCGACGCGATATGGCGGGTTAGCCACCCGACATGCTGTTCAGTCTCGGCGTCGGCGTTGCCCTTCTCCATCATGTCCTGACAGGTGAAATGGCTGCGGTCGGTGGTATGGATGCCGGTGGCGTGCACGAAGGCCAGATCGCCGGCGTCGTAGAGGGCCTTCAAATCCGTGGCGACAGCAGGCAGATAGAAATCCGTAGTGCCCATGGAGCCCAGGCCGATGCCGGCGTTGGTGCCCGTCGTTGGGATGCGGATGCTTGGCCGCGCCGCGATGTAAGCCGGATCGCCGGCCGGCGAGAGCATCTGCAGCCAGTCGCAGGCGCCGCGCTGGAACAGCACGATGAGAATGTCGCGCGGCGTGGTCACATCGGCAGCCAGGGACACACGCAGGCCCGGCGCGATGGTGGCCAGGGCGGCGCCGGCCAGCAGGCGGCGGCGGGAGAGGGGCATGTGCGGCATATTCATCGGTCGGCTCCTGTGCGCGCTTCTAGCGCAATGTGAATTCTTCGGTGGTGGCGATCAGGCTCACCAGGCGCCGGTGAGCGTTTTCGATGGTGGTCGAATTGTTGCCCATGAACGCGGCAGTCACGCCGGAACTGGTGGCTTGGTCTGCGACGAGGGCGTTCATGGCGGTGCTGGACAGCGATGCGCCCACCATGCGGCCCACCCAATATTCGACGACGCCGGTCGCCGAGCCGCGCGCGGTTTGCGGCGTCTGGGCGCTGAGGGCCGTGACGATGGCGGTGTTGGAGAGCAGCTGGAACAGCTGGTTCCAGGTGGCGACGGTAGCCCCCGTCGCCAGCCAATAGGCATTGGTGTCGGGCCGGCCGTTGGGCGCCTGCCAGGCGAAGAGGCCGTCGTTCAACGCATCCAGCAAAGTCGTCATGGACGGCGAGGCGTTCACGATAATGTCGGTGGTGCGGAAGAGGGCCAAGATGCGCTCATAGGGGCGGCGGACCTTGTCCACCGGCGCGGTGGAGACTTCGCTGCCGTCCAGCAGCATCGCGCGCAGCACGCGGGCGATCTGATCGGGCGCGACCTGATTGGCAAGCCAGGCTTTCACACCGCGGTCGATGACCGCCTGCGGCGGCGTGTCGCCGAAGATGCGCCGCGCCAGCTTGCCGACGACAAAGGAGGCCGTCGCCGGATGATAGGCCAGCATGTTGAGCAGCATGCGGCCCTGGTTCATGTCGTTGACCGCGGTGGCGATGTTGAGGCCGAGCAGCGTCTTGGCCTGGGTATTGTGCTGCGGCGGATTGAAGGTGAACTCGCCGGTCGAGGGCAAGGTAACGCCGCCGAAGCGCTGGCCGGCTTGCACCGTCCAGCCGGACAGCGCGCGCGACGCCTGGACGATGTCGCCGTCGGTGAAGCCAACGGCGACGCCGTTATACCCTAAAGGCACAGTCGTCGGGTCGACGGTGCCGAGATAGCTGGTGCCGCCCAGGGTGTGCAGCTCCATGATCTCGCGGGCGTAATTCTCGTTGGGCGTGGTGGCGTTGCTCACCCAGTTGTCGAGATAGAGCATCATCGACGACGAGGTGGCGTTGGCCTCGAGCATGGCGCGGAAGTTCCCGAAGGCAAACGGGCGGATCGCTGTGCGGTCGTAGACCGGCAGCAGCGCCGTGGCCAACTCGTTCTCATTTTTGCCGATGTTGAAATGATTGTGCCAGAAATCGACCATGAACTCGCGCAGCTGATACCGGCTGTGGGTGTTGCGGATCCACGTGGCGGCGGCAAGTTCCTGGCGAATGCGCGTGCGTTCGTTGAAGGCGACGGTGACGCCGGCCTTGCTGGCGAGGTTCCACAATATGGGGGTGGCGGCGTTGAGGTAATTCAGGCCGCGGTCCTCGTTGACGGCGGCCCAAGTGCCGTTGGTTTGTGCGGGGTTCGATGCGGCGTACTCAATGTGCATGATTTGCGTATTGAGGTGCGAGGTGACGGAACTGTCGTCACCGGCGGGCGGCGCCAGCTGATCTTCGAGCCACGCCGTCCAACCCGACGCTTGCGCCAGCGCGACATCAGTATCGCGGGCGCCGAAGGTCACGCGGTTCAGCGCGATACGCAAAGAGTCGGCCTTAGCGGGAAGCATTCTTGCTCCTCCCTACAGCGCGGTGAGACCAGACATGGTGCACAAATTTTTCGTCCCCCATCCGAGCACCGCGATCAGGCGGTTGGCGCAATATCCCCCGCGCCCAGGGCCTGTTCTCAGGGCGCCGATCATAGCACCCGGAGCGGTTAGAAAATGTTATAAAACCAAGGTCTAACCACGACCCCGATGCCTAGAAACGCTCGCCCCGGCACACCCGTTGCAACGCCGGGCGTATCGCGTCTTAGCTAAAAGTCGCGCAAGCGGGCTATACCTGCGGTTATGCTTTGCGGCCCTTCAAGGCGGTTTCCAAGGCCTTGATAGCAATATCGAATATCTTGATGCGCGCGAAGCTTTTGTCGTTGGCGGGAATGACGTGCCAAGGCGCGGTTGGCGTGGACGTCCGCGCGAGCATTTCATCAACCGCAACCCAGGAGCGATTCCACTTCTCGCGGTTGCGCCAATCGTCGTCGGTGATTTTCCACCTTTTATATGCCGTCTTTTCGCGTTCTTTAAAGCGCCTGAGCTGTTCATCGTTGTCGATGTGCAGCCAGAACTTGAGCAGCAGCGTGCCGTGGGCAGCGAGTTCGGCCTCAAAGGCGTTGATCTCGTCGTAGGCGCGCGTCCAGGCATTTTCCGCGGTCAGATGTTCAACGCGTTCCACCAGCACGCGACCGTACCAGGAGCGGTCGAACAGCGTGATGTGGCCGTCGCGGCTGAGGTGCCGCCAGAAGCGCCAGAGGTAATGGTGCGCGCGCTCTTCGTCGCTGGGGGCGGAGATGGGCACGACTTTGTAGTTGCGCGCACTCAGGGCATAGGTGAGACGGCGGATAGCGCCACCTTTGCCGGCGGCGTCCCAGCCTTCAAAGGCGATGATGGTCGACAGCCCCGCCGCGCGGGCTTTTTTCTGCAGATCGTAAATCCGCGCCTGGCGTGTGTGGAACGCCTTGGCATAGGCGTCGTCGCCCAGCGTCTTGCTGAAATCCACTTTAGCGAGCGCGCCGATTTTTTTCTTTTTTGGCAGCGGGTTTTTATTGTCGGCCTTGATCGCGCGTTTGATGGATTTCTTCGCCGCCTTGGATTTTGCCAGCCAGGCTTTTTCATGGGCCGCCATGGCATCGCGCAGGATCGTCAACACCTGGGCGCGACGGTGGTTGTCGTCGGTGCCGTCGACGATGCTCCAGGGGGCCTCTGTGGTGTCGGTGGCTTTGATGCCCTTGGCGGCAATCGCGGTGAACTTGGGATAGGACGCCGGCTGGGGCCAGGAATCATCGCTGGCCCGGAAACCAAACACCGGATCGTCATGGTGGGCATCGGCGCACTGGCGATGGCCCTTCTGGCTGAGGTGCAGCCAGATCTTGACGATCAGCGCGCCGTCGTCGGTCAGGGCGCGCTCGAAGATTTTGATGCGGGCGAGGTGGTCGGCAAAGACCGCGGGCGAGGTGCGTCCGCGGGCATGGGCGGTTACGGCCTCGCCGTACCAGCCGTCCAGGTAAAGGCCGATGGTGCCGGCGGCGGGCAAGGACCGCCAGGCGCGCCAGAACAGCGGGCGCTCGCGCTCCTCATCGCTGGGGGTGTCGAAGGCATGGGTGCGGATCCAGCGGGGGTCCATCCAGGTGTTCAGCAGATTGGTGCTGTCGACCACACCGGCGCCCTGGACGCCCGAGAGCACGATGATCACCGGATAGGCGCCATTCAGCCGGCAGCGCTGCTGCAGGTCGACCAGTTCGAAGCGCAATTGGTCCCGAACCGCCCGAAAGGCGCCGTCGCTCAGCGTCTGGCCGGCTTCCGCCCGCTTAAAAAGGCTCGTTTTCGCCATATTTTCCCTATTGAATGCCGCGCTTGGAATCCGGTTAAGACTATTGTATCTCCCCCAGCAATCTTTGACCCGCTTCGCGTTGCTTTTGTTGGTCCCAGCGGGTCCCGCCCCACTCTAGAGAAGGAAGCGTAATTCCCATGACAGTTCGTGTCGCCCTCAATGGATTCGGCCGTATCGGTCGCATGGTTTTCCGCGCCATGGTCGAAGCCAAACGCTCGGATATTGAATTTGTAGCGATCAACGACCTGGGGCCGGCCGACGCCAATGCCCACCTCTTGAAGTGGGACTCGGTCCACGGACCGCTCAAGGCCGACATTTCGGTGGCCGGCGACGTCATGACCGTCAACGGCAAGGACGTGAAAGTCTTCAAGGAACGCGACCCGGCCAAGCTGCCCTGGAAGGATCTGGGGATCGACATCGTCGCCGAATGCACCGGCATCTTCACCGACAAGGACAAGGCCCAAGTCCACCTGGGTGCGGGTGCCAAGCGCGTGCTGGTCTCGGCCCCCTCGGGCGGCGCCGACCTGACCGTGGTTTACGGCGTCAACCACGACAAGCTGACCAAGGACCACCTTGTTGTCAGCAATGCGTCCTGCACCACCAACTGCCTGGCGCCGGTGGCCTACGTGCTGCAGAAGCTGTGGGGCATTGAGCAGGGCTACATGACCACGATCCACGCCTATACCGGCGACCAGTCGACCGTGGACACGCTTCACAAGGACCTGCGCCGCGCCCGCGCGGCAGCTCTCAGCATCATCCCGACCTCCACTGGAGCGGCGAAAGCCGTCGGTGAAGTGCTGCCTGAGCTGAAAGGCAAGCTGGACGGCACCTCGCTGCGCGTCCCCACACCCAACGTGTCCGTCGTGGACCTGAAGTGCGTGCTGTCCAAGCCCGCGACCGAAGCCGAGATCAACCAGGCCATGACCGATGCGGCCGCCGGCAAAACGTTTGGCGGCTCGCTGAAGGGCGTTCTGGAAGTCAACACCGCGCCGCTGGTGTCGATCGACTTCAACCACAACCCGGCGTCCTCCACCTTCGATGCGACGCAGACCAAGGTGATGCCGAACAACTTCGTGCGCGTCTTGTCCTGGTACGACAACGAGTGGGGTTTCTCGAACCGCATGCTCGATACGCTGAACGCCATGGGCAAGCTGCTCTAAGCGCCAGTTGTCATGACCACGTTCAAGACCCTGGGTCAGGCCGACGTCGGCGGCAAACGCGTGCTCGTGCGCGCCGACCTCAACGTGCCGGTGAAGGATGGCCACGTCACCGACGCTACGCGCATCGAGCGGCTGGCGCCGACGATCACCGACCTTTTGCTGCGCGGCGCCAAGGTCATCGTGCTGTCGCACTTCGACCGGCCCAAGGGCAAGCGGGTGCCCGAGATGTCGCTGCGGCCCATCGTGCCGGCGCTGGCCAAGGCCATCGGCCATGACGTCGTCTTCGCCGACGACTGCATCGGCCCGGCGGCGGAAGCCGTGGTGGCGTCGCTGAAGCCCGGCCAATGCGCGTTACTCGAGAACCTGCGCTATCACGCCGGCGAAGAAGCCAACGACAAGGACTTCACCAAGGCGCTGGCGGCTTTGGGTGACATCTACGTCAACGACGCCTTCTCGGCGGCCCACCGCGCCCACGCCTCGACCGAAGGCCTTGCCCATCTGCTGCCGGCTTATGCCGGGCGTCAGATGCAGGCGGAGTTAGAGGCTTTGACGGCGGCCCTTGAGCAGCCGCAGAAGCCGGTAATAGCGATCGTCGGCGGCTCGAAGATTTCCAGCAAGCTTGACGTGCTCAACAACCTGGTGCGCAAGGTCGACTTCCTTGTCATCGGCGGCGGCATGGCAAACACCTTCCTCAATGCCCAAGGCATCGACATCGGTAAGTCGCTCTGCGAACGCGATCTTGCCGATACCGCGCGCGAAATTCTTGCGACCGCCAGGGAAAGCGGCTGCGAAGTGCTGCTGCCGACGGACGTGGTCTGCGCGACTGCGCTGAAGGAAGGCGTTGAAATTCACGAGCGCCCTGTCGACATGGTGCCCGAGGACATGATGATCCTCGATGTTGGACCGGATACGGTTCAGCTGCTGCGTGACCGCATCGATGCCTGCAAGACGCTGCTGTGGAACGGCCCGCTCGGCGCCTTCGAGATAAAGCCCTTCCATAAAGCGACCTTCGAAATCGCGAAGCACGTGGCCAAGGTGAGTAAGGCCGGCGCGCTGGTGTCGGTGGCGGGCGGCGGCGACACCGTAGCAGCGCTCAATGCTGCCGGCGTCGCCGACGATCTGACCTATGTCTCCACGGCCGGCGGCGCCTTCCTCGAGTGGATGGAAGGCAAGGAGCTTCCCGGTGTGGCCGCGCTGAGCGCGGCCTAGGCGGGCGTGAAGGCGCTGGGCTAGAGATACTCCGCGATCTGTACTGCGTTCAGCGCAGCGCCCTTCAGCAACTGATCGCCGGCGGAAAACAGCGAGATGCTGTGGCCCGACGGGTCGCCGATATCCTGGCGGATGCGGCCCACAAGAATGTCGTCCTGGCCCGAGGCATCGCGCGGCATCGGGAAATAATTGCGCGCGCGGTCGTCCACCAGGCGCACGCCCGGGGCCTTGGCGACGATGGTGCGGACCTCCTGCTCGGTGATGGGCCGCTCGCAGGTGAAGGTGACGGCCACGGCATGGGCGCGCAGCACCGGCACGCGCACGCAGGTGATCGAAATGCGCACATCAGGGTCGCCGAAAATCTTGCGGGTCTCCTGGATGACTTTACTTTCCTCGCCGTTGTAGCCCGTCGCCGGGTCGATGTCGGCGTTGTGGCTGAACAGATTGAAGGCGTAAGGGTGCGGCAACACCTTCGGTTCGTATGCGCGGTTCTCGAGCGAGGCCCGCGTCGATTCCACCAGCTCTTCCATGGCGGCAGCACCTGCCCCCGACGCGGCCTGATAGGTCGCGATATTCATGTGGCGGATGGGATTGATCTTGTGGATCGGCCATAGCGGCGTGATGGATATGATCGCCGAACAGTTCGGATTGGCGATGATGCCTTTGTGGCGCTTGATCTCGCCGGCGTTGATCTCCGGCACGACCAGCGGCACATCGGCATCCATGCGGAAGGCCGATGAATTATCGACCACCGCCGCGCCGGCCTTTATGGCGGCGGGCGCAAACTTTTTGGCGATGCCGCTGCCAGCCGAGAACAGCGCAATATCGACGCCCTTGAAACTGTCTTCGGTCAGTTCCTGCACGCGCAGAGTCTGCTCCTTGAACGCTATCTCCTTCCCGGCCGAACGTGCCGAGGCCAGCAGGCGCAATTCCTTGACCGGGAAGTTGCGCGCGGTCAGGCAGCGCAGGAACTCGATACCGACAGCGCCGGTGGCGCCGACGATGGCGACGGTCTTCGGGGATGGGGACGGCATAGACGCTTCTCCTGTTGGGGGTGGGCGCCCATATAACAAAGGCCCCATCCGGTTGGTGGGGCCTTGAGAGTTTGCTTACCTCACGTTTGTTTTACGCGCACACCCTCGCCGCCCCACCGATCTTGGTGGTCGTTTTAATAATGGCGGTGGTTTTGGTGGCGAGGTTCATGGGCGGGTTCATACAGCGGCCGGCGACGGGAAGTAAAGTCCTAAACGGACAGTCCCTGGCGTCCCATCTGCAGAAATTTGTCGCGCCTGCGGAAGCGCAGTTGGGCGGCTTCGACGCGGGCCAGCTGGCCCAAGTGCATCTCCAGCGTATCGCCGACGGCCTTGAAGATGGTTTGCGGCGCGCGGTGGGCGCCGCCGATGGGCTCGGGGATGATGCCGTCAATGACGCCGAGGCGCTCAAGGTCCTGGGCAGTGATCTTCAAAGCTGCGGCGGCGACGCTGGCTTCTTTGCCGTCGCGCCACAGGATCGAGGCGCAGCCTTCGGGTGAGATGACGGAATAGACGGAATGCTCCAGCATCAGCACGACATTGCCGGTGGCCAGTGCAATAGCGCCGCCCGATCCGCCTTCGCCGATGATTAGGGAGATCAGCGGCACGCGGATGTTGAGGCAGGTTTCGATGCAGCGCGCGATGGCTTCGGCCTGGCCGCGCTCTTCGGCATCGACGCCGGGATAAGCGCCGGCGGTATCGACGAGGGTGACCACGGGAATGCCGAACTTGTCGGCCAGTTCCATCAGGCGCCGCGCCTTGCGGTAGCCTTCCGGGCGCGCCATGCCGAACGAGTGTTTGATGCGGGTTTCGGTGTCGCGGCCTTTTTCGATGCCGATGACCATCACTGAGCGCCCCTTGAAGCGGCCGAGGCCGCCGACGATGGCGGAGTCTTCGCCGAACAGGCGGTCGCCGGCCAGCGGCATGAAATCTTCGATCAGCGCCTTGATGTAGTCGAGGGCGTGCGGCCGGTCAGGGTGGCGGGCGACTTGCGCCTTCTGCCAGGGGCTCAGTTTGCCGTAGGCCGAACGCAGGTTCCGGTCGACCTGGATCTGCAGGCGGCTGACCTCCTCGGCGATGTTGAGGCCGTCGCTGTCGGACAGGTGCTTGAGCTCGGTGATCTTGCCTTCGAGTTCGGCGATCGGCTTTTCAAAATCGAGAAAATGCATGTTTGCCCGTACGTTAAATCGGCCAGGTCCGACTGAGGCCAGGACCTTAAACTGCAGTTTAATGGAGCATTGATGCCTACCGCGGCGCAAAAAGTCAACCGCGTGACGGTTGCCCCCACCTTATATAGCTGTAAGAAATCTTTATCCGCCAATAGGTTGAGGGTGTTCGTGCAGGCCGGCAACAAGGCGCTCGTAGGCCGGTTCGGTGTCCGGGGTGATGAAGCCGTGGCGGATGGCGAAGTCGATGATCACCAAAGTGACGTTGAACTTGAAGCGGTGGGTGCCGGCGACCAGCTTTAGAACCTTGGGCAAGGGCATCAGCTCAAAGCGCGAGATCTCCTCGCTAGCGCGCGGCTTGAAAGCCGGCGGCACGACGAGGTCGTAGCAGAACAAGGTGTCGCAGCGCAGGCCTTGGGGTGATTCGAAACTATAGCTCAGGACGCCGGTAGGGCGCGCGCTGCGGGCGAGTTTGGGCGTGATGTGGGCTTCTTCGCCGCATTCCTTGATCAGGTTTTCCATCAAGCCCAAACCGGCGGGCTGGCCGCCGGCGACCATGTTATCGAGCTTGCCCGGTTCCACCAGCAGGCTCTTAGCGCGGGTGCCGATCCAGAGATGGGGGCCGCTTCGCTTCTCGACGATGCCATTAGCGTGCACGCCATAAGCGCGCAGGCCAAAACCCGGATTGAGGGCGCGATCGATGTTGAAAGCTGGTTTATCGCTCCAGTGATTGCGCACGGCATAGAGCTCGCCGCGGGTTTTTGGAAACAGGCCGGTGGCAGCAAGGGCTGGGGCGATGTCGGCGATGGCTTTCGAGCGTGCCGCCGGTGTGGTCAGTGCGGAATTGAGCGCAACGCCGGTGCTTTCAATTTGAAACACCCGAGGAAAGGCCAGCACCGCCGCCGCGCGTTCGTGGGTCAACCAGCCGTATTGCGTGCCGCCTGCGCTGAAGGGCACGAAACGGCGCATGTCGCGGCGGTTGCAGAACGCGACTTTATTAAGAAAGCTCATCGGCGGCCTTTGTTCTTCACTTGGTGCATGGACGATAGGACTCGGCTCACCTAGAATCCAGTTATGGAATTCTTTCAGCAGCTACGTGAACGCCTTGCGCTCATTCTTGCCGTTGCCGCAAGTACGCTGTGGCTGTTCATGCTGTGGGCTTATGTGAGCGTGCATGGCGGCTGGGCGGGGCTGAAAGATCTGGGGCCGCTCGATCTTGCCATTCTGGTCGCCGCGGCCAGCGCGCCGCTGGCGGCCTTGTGGCTGATCTTCACCATGCTCGAACAGCGCCGCGCCGTCGTGCTGTTCTCGCGCAGACTAGGCGAAATGGCAGCGCAGAACCGCCAGGGCTTGCAGCAGGCGGAAAGCCAGGCGCGCACGCTGATGCAGCTGCAGGCGCAAGGTGCGCGGGCTCAGGCGATGGAGACACGCCGGCTCGCGCTGAACGATATGGCCTCGAGCGCGGCCGTGCTGGCTGAGCGCCTGGGCGTGATCAAGCGCGACGCGGCGGCCGCGGCCTGGGCCCGTTACGGCGATGGCGATACGTCGGTATTTGTGCAGGCCTTCCTCAGTTTCGCCAACTCCCATCCGGATATGGCCGAGCGCATGGCAGAAGCGGTGGCGCGTGATCTGGTTGCCGCCGCGGCGCTGGCGTCTTTCGTGCGGCGCTACGAACGCCTGCTGTCGCTGAGCGCCGACGACAAGCTGGCGGTGGAGATTTTCGACGACGGCGCCCTGGGCCGCGGCTTTCGTTTGTTCAAGGCTGCCGATGCGCTGGCGGCGCAGTTGGCCTCGCCGCAAGACCATGAGGACGCGGGCGATGACGACTTTGAGCGCCGGCGTCTGGCAGGCCTGAGCGAGCGCCTCGAAGCGGCCGCGCCCTAGTCATGGGCTGGGGTGACAAGCTCAAGGGCTTGCTCGGCGCCAAAGCCAAAGCCGCGCCCCGCAAAGCCGTGGCCAGCAAAGGCTACAATCCGCCGTCCAACCGCGCGGCCCTCCTGGCCGAGGCCATGGAAATCCACCAGCGTGAACGCGGGCATGCCCAGGGCGTGCTGGAAGACGCCCTCAAGGCAATGATCGCCAAGCCGCCCAAGCCTAGCGACATCGCCGGCATGACCCGGCTGCTCACCCTGCGCCAGGCGGTGCTGGCCATGAAGCGCGTGGCGACCGACGACTCCCAGCGCGCCAAAGTGCTCAAGGGCGTCAAAGGACTGATGGACTCCGGCAAAACCGGCGCTAAAAGGGTCGGCGCCGACGGCGATGGCATCAAGGCGGCCAAGGGCAAGCCCCCGCCTTAAGGCTCAAGGCATTGAAAAGGCTTTAATTTTCGGCATTGAGCCTGGCGGGTCGCAGCCGGTTTTATCCTTGACCCTGGAGGGGTCAGCAGGTAAAACCCCGACCTTCTCGGGCTACGGCAGCATGTGCCAAGCCCTGATTTCGAAAGGATTTTGCCATGGCGCGCCGTTGTGCAGCCACCGGTCGCGGTGTTCAGACCGGTAATAACGTCAGCCACGCCAATAACAAGACGCGGCGTCGCTTTCTGCCGAGCCTGCATCAGGTGACCCTGATCTCGGACGTGCTGCGTCAGAACGTGCGTCTGCGCGTGACCAGCAACGGCCTGCGCACCATTGAAAAGCGCGGCGGCCTCGACAGCTTCCTGCTCAACACGCCGACGGCGAAGTTGCAGCCCGAAGCGCAAGTGCTCAAGCGCCGCGTGAAGAAAGCCCAGGCCAAAAAGGCCGCCTAAGCTTTCGCGATCTGATTTGAAGAAAAGCCCGCCAGAGATGGCGGGCTTTTTTTATGAGCCAAGTTTTATGCGCCAAGCGTCTTGCCGGCGAGATGCGCCGGCGAGGAATTGGCCACCAGCGACGTACGGCCTTCGCGGCCTAAACGTTCTTCAGCTTCGTCCCAAGTTGGCAGCGCATCCGTGTCTTGCTGCCAGTGGGTGAGCGAGGCTTCGTCGCACCAGTTGACCAGCTTTGGCATGGCTTTGCGGTGAGCGCCCGAGAGCATGAATGCGCGCATGGCGGCGTTATCGCGCCAGATCGTTATGGTCCAATACACAGCGCCCGGCGTGCGGCGCAGAGTCATGCCTTGGCAGCCGTCGGCGCGTTTGGCTTGCATCTGGCTGCGCACGGCGTGCCAGATGAACGGCAGCTCATAGAACAGGCTGCGGATTCGCAGGCGGGTGATGGAAACGCGGGACATGGGTGATGTTACCAGACCGAGGCTATGTCTTCGCGCATATCATCGACCACGCGCGCACCGTAAGCACGCGCAATGTTGTCGCGGACGATCACGCTGAGGCTGAGACTCTCGCCGCCGCCGGCGGTGCCGGAGACGAGCGCGCCGCGGTCATGGGCCAAGCCATCGTCGGCTGGCGACAACGTGGCCGCGGCGTGGATCGCCGTACGGCACGGAGCTGCAGCGGTGGCAGTTTTGCCCTGGCTCATTAGAGCGAGGCAAAGGTCGTGCGCCGCGATTAGCTTGTCGGCGGCGTGGATCGCTGAGGTTTGCGCGGCTGCGGCGAGGCGTACAGCGCGCGCCATATGCCCGGTGGCGAGGGCTTCGGTGGCGCGATTCACCAGTGGCGCTCGGGCCGACCACACGTAGTCGGGCCCATCGCCGGCACGGGCGTCAAAAGTCGCGCCGAGCATTGTCAGCAGTAAAATTGTCTGTAATTTCATAGCACTAACCCCTCAGGATCAATCCCGCGAAGAGTTCACTTTTCACGCGTGGGACGTTAGCGTCTAAATTTATGAATGGAATTGTGGAATTCCACATACACAGACCAAACAAAATGCATAGCGCAACATGAACAGTATGGACTGGAGCATCCTTCGGGATTTCATCGCGGTCGCCGAGGCCGGCGGGTTGTCGCAGGCCGCGCGACGGTTGCGCGTCAGCCAGCCGACGCTGAGCCGGCGCATCGCCGCCCTTGAAGCGCAATTGAAAGTGCCGCTGTTCCAGCGCACGCCGCGCGGATTGCTGCTGACCGATGCCGGCGAGAATGTGCTGGCCGGTGCACGCCGTGTGGAAGAAGAGGCGCTGGCCATCGAACGCCGCGCCGATGCGGCGCAGGAAGGTCTCAGCGGCACCGTGCGCCTGTCGGTGACGGAAAGCATCGGCGCCTTGTGGCTGCCCAAGCGCCTGGCCGCGTTCCATGCCAAATATCCCGGCGTCTGCGTCGAAGTGCTGGTGGACAACCGCGCCGCCAACCTCGTGCGCCGCGAAGCCGACATCGCCATCCGCCTATTCCGGCCCGACCAGCCCGATCTCATCGCCCGCCATGTGGGCGAGATGGTGATGGGCCTTTACGGCGCGAAGGACTATCTCGCCAAACACGGCACGCCGACGACGGTGATGCAGTTGAAGAGTCACTTTCTTGTCGGCTTTGACGAGAACATGGGCACGCGCAATAAAGCTGTGCAGCGGCTCGAGCGCTGTTTCTCGCCGGAAAAGATCGTGCATCGTTCATCGAGCTTCATCGGCCAGCTGACCGCAACGCAGGCGGGGATTGGACTGGGCGTACACGACTGCGTACTGGCGGATGCCGACGCCACCTTGACCCGGGTGCTGCCGGAAGATTTCGACCACCGCATGGAGGTCTGGCTGGTGACCCACGCCGACATGCGGCGCAGCGGCCGCATCCGCGCGGTCTACGATTTCCTCGCCGACGCTATTGGGGCGGACCACGGCCGGCTGACGGGCAAGAAAGTCGTGCAGGCGGCGTAGGCGTGGCTTACATCACCAGCGGTGCGGCCCAGCTGTTGCCGCTGCCGATGTCTTCTTCGAAGAGGTCGGTGAGCTGGCTCATGACGGCGCCGCCCAACTCGTCGGCGTCCATCAGTGTGACGGCGCGACGGTAGTAGCGCGTGACGTCGTGGCCGATGCCGATGGCCAGCAGCTGCACATCCGAATTGTTTTCAATGAAGGATATGACCTCGCGCAGGTGCTGCTCGAGGTAGTTGCCGGGATTCACGGACAATGTGGAATCGTCGACCGGTGCGCCGTCGGAGATGACCATGAGGATGCGCCGCTGCTCGCTGCGGGCCGCGAGGCGGTTGTGCGCCCAGGCGAGGGCTTCGCCGTCGATGTTTTCCTTGAGAATGCCTTCACGCAGCATCAGGCCCAGGTTGCGGCGCGCGCGGCGCCAGGGCATGTCGGCGGACTTGTAGATGATGTGGCGCAGATCGTTGAGACGCCCGGGATTGGGCTGCTTGCCGCTGTCGGTCCACAGGCGGCGTGACTGGCCGCCTTTCCACTGGCTGGTGGTAAAGCCCAGGATCTCGACCTTGACGCCGCAGCGCTCCAGCGTGCGCGCCAGAAGGTCGGCGGTCATGGCGGCGATGGTGATCGGCCGGCCGCGCATGGAGCCCGAGTTGTCGATGAGCAACGTAACGACGGTGTCGCGGAACTGGGTCTCCTTCTCGCGCTTGAAGGACAGCGAGTGGGTGGGATTGGTGACGATGCGCGCGAGGCGGCCCGCATCCAGCAAACCCTCTTCCAGATCGAACTCCCAGCTGCGCTGCTGCTGCGCCATCAATTTGCGCTGCAGGCGGTTGGCCAGACGCGAGACCACGCCCTGCAGGTGCGCGAGCTGACGGTCGAGTTGTAGGCGCAGCCGGGCCAGCTCTTCGGGATCGCAGAGGTCGGAGGCTTCTTCGATCTGGTCGAAGCGGGTGGTGAAGATGCGGTATTTGTCCGCGTGGCCTTGCTGGTTGTGGCCGGGGCGAGGGCGGGCCTGTTTGGCGTCGCTCTGGTCGTCGGTTTCCGAAGCCATGGCAGGCTGGCCTTCGCCTTCACCCTCCTGATCCTGGGTGCCTTCGCTTGAGGCATCCTGCGGCGTGGTGGCGGAGTCGCCCTGGTCCTGATCCTTGGCGTCGGTATTGGTGCCGTCCTGGTCGCGGTCGTCGTTCTCGTCCTTGTCGCCGGCGTTCTCGTCCTCGTCGCCCGAGTCCTCGTCGCGATCCATCTCCTGGGCGTTGTCCTTCTCGAGCTCCATGTCCTCGATCAGGCGGCGCAGGATGTCGGCGCTTTTCTTCTGGTCCTGCACGTTGGCGGCCAAGTCGTCGAGGCTCTTGTCGAGCTTTTCGCCGAACTGCGTGCGCAGGATGTTCTGGATGTGCTTGCCGGTGGCGCCCAAGGTCAGCGCGTTCAAGCGGCCGTGCACCAGCACCTTGAGCGCATCGCCGCGCTCGACGTGGGCCAGATCGCGCGCCATGTGGTAGCCCTCGGCGGCCAGACGCTGTTCCAGCGCATTGCCGAGGTTCTGGCCAACGCCGGAGAATTGTTGAGCGCCGAGTATCTCGACACGCGCCTGTTCCATTGCGTTATAGGCATCGACGGCGTCCTTACCGAGCGGCATCCGGCGGGCGTGGACGCCGGCGTCGTGATGCTTGAGTCGCATCGCGGCGGCATCGGCCGCACCGCGCAGGCGCGTGATGTGCTCGCGGGTAAGTTTCTGCGGCGGCAGCGGCAGGCGTACGTCGGTACCGCTAGGGCCGACGCCCGGCTTCTGGTTGGCGATTGGCGTGAAGACGACGGTGGTTTCAGGCTTGCCGGCAAGCGCCTTCACCGCCGCGGTGGTGGCGTTTTTGAAGGTCTCGGTGCGCGAGGCGCCCTTGTCGCTTTGGGTTTGGTGGGTCGGCTTCACGATACTCTCACGCGCGGGGCGCGGCTAAGCGACCGCTTCAATAACGCCGCCGCTGACTTCCTCGCCGAAGCTGCGCTGGAAATACTCGGCAATCACCGGGCGCTCGGTTTCGTCGCATTTATTGAGGAAGGTGACGCGGAAGGAATAGCCGACGTCGTTGAAGATCTGGTTGTTCTCGGCCCAACTGATGACGGTGCGCGGCGACATCACGGTGGAGATGTCCCCCGCCATGAAGCCGGCGCGCGTGAGATCGGCCACATTGACCATGGCCGAGACGATCTTGCGTCCCGCTGGCGTGTCGTAGGCTTTCACTTTGGCGCAGACGATGTTGGTTTCGGCGTCGTGCTTGAGGTAGTTGAGCATGGCGACGATGTTCCAGCGGTCCATCTGACCCTGATTGATCTGCTGCGTGCCGTGATAAAGGCCGGTGGTGTCGCCCAAGCCAACCGTATTGGCAGTGGCGAACAGCCTGAAGGCCGGATGCGGACGGATGACCTTGTTCTGGTCGAGCAGGGTCAGGCGGCCTTCGACTTCCAGCACGCGCTGGATGACGAACATCACGTCGGGCCGGCCGGCGTCGTATTCGTCGAACACCAGGGCGACAGGATGTTGGAGCGCCCAGGGCAAGAGGCCTTCGCGGAATTCGGTGACCTGCACGCCGTCGCGCAGGACAATCGCATCCTTGCCGATCAGATCGATGCGGCTGATGTGGCTGTCGAGGTTGATGCGCAGGCACGGCCAGTTGAGGCGTGCGGCGACCTGTTCGATATGCGTCGACTTACCGGTGCCATGGTAGCCCTGGATGAGCACACGGCGGTTGTGTGCAAAGCCGGCGAGGATGGCCAACGTAGTTTCGGGATCGAAGCGGTAGGCCTCGTCGATCTCGGGCACGTGTTCGCTGCGCTGCGAGAACGCAGGCACTTTCATGTCGCTGGCGAAGCCGAAAAGCTCGCGCACAGAAACCTGGCGGTCGGGAACAGATACCGTCGTTTCGCTCTGCACGGGTTCGCTGCGCTTGCTCATAGGTTCTCCAGACAACTCAAAACGTTACGCACTAAATTGGTTATGACATGCCGCCGCCACCCGGGCAATTGGGCCGGAACTATCAATTTTCCAATGAGATCAGCGATGCGGGCGCGGCCGCGCGCCGCCTGCGGGGACTTACGGCGCGGATTCCGGAACCAGGCCGGCGCGCAGCGTCTGGTAAGCCTCGTTGATGACCTTCATGCGGCTTTCGGCTTCGGCCGACCCGCCGTTGGCATCGGGGTGGTGTTTTTTCACCAGCGCCTTGTAGCGCCGTCGCAGGGCCTCGAGCGTGATCGGCGCGGTCAACTCGAGGATCTTCAAGGCCTTGCTGCGCGCGGCTGGCGGCGCGGCGTGAGGATTGGCGTCCTGGGCATTCTCGTGGCTTTTTTCGCGGCGCTTTTGCTGGGCGACGGGATCGAAATCCGTGCCTTCGGCAAAACCAAAGGGATCGTCCACCCGCATACGGCCATGACGGAAGCTGCCGCGCGGTGTGGCCCCTTGCGAGCCCAGCTTCCAGGTCGGGCGGTCCCGGGTGGCGGCGCTGCGGATTTCTGCTTCCATTTCCTGCACCGAAAGTCCGGCGTGGAAGTTCCAATTGGCATTGTAAGCGCGCACGTGTTCCAGGCAGAGCATCAGGTAACCCGACAGCGAGCGGTCCTTCGGCGCCCGGTATTCGCCCGCACCCGTGCACCCTTCATAGGCGCAGCATGGCGAGGCGGTATGTGCGTTATGGTGGTGGGCCTGGGGCATGGGCCAAATATGTGGCCGCACCCTGGTTGCCACAATCTTGTTTCTTCGCGGCAAATATGCATGTTGGGCGCAACCGAACATGTGCCGGATATGTGATGAAAGTGGGCCCGCGGATGGGTGTTTACAGCGAGCGCATTCACAGCAAATTGACCGCGGCCTTCCAGCCCACGCGGCTCGAGGTGGTGGACGACTCCAACAGCCACCGCGGTCATGCCGGGGCCCATCCCGACGGCTCGGGCGAGACGCATTTCAATGTGGCCCTTGAGTCCGCGTCTTTTGCCGGCAAAGGCCGGGTCGAGCGCCAGCGGCTGGTGCACCAGGTGCTGGCCGACGAATTAAAGGAACGCGTGCACGCGTTGTCGCTGAAGCTTTCCGCGCCGGGCGAGCCCTAGGCGCCGAGGTCTAGGCCATGCTGCCGTAGCTTTCGCCGTAGATGAAAGCGTTGCGGTCTTTCAGATCTTCCTCGAGCTCGGTCTTGTAGACCGCATACAGGTCGCGCACCGAGACCATGCCGACCACCCGATCCCCAGTGACGACCGGCAGGTGGCGATAGTTGCGCTCGCGCATCATCGCCAGCGCATCGGAGGCGGTGTCGTCCGGCGCCAGCGTGTCGGGACCCGCGGTCATGATTTCGGCACAGCTGGTGGTTTCGGGGTTTAAGCCGGCGGCGACAACACGCGAGGTCATGTCGCGTTCGGTGATGATGCCGACGAGGCGCTCGCCTTCCATCACCAGAACGGCGGCGATCTTTTTCTCGCGCATCAGTTTGGCGGCGGCGCGCGCCGTGTCGCGCGGTGTCACGCGCTGCAAGGCCTGGCCGCTGATAACATCGGGTACAATTTTCCGGATCATGGCGCACTCCCTTTCCGTGTGAGTCAGGGGCCGACAGTCGCGGAGCAATCCCGGCGGAAGGCTGGTAACAGCCGCAAATTCCAACCTAGAGCAGGGACCTTAGGGCCCCTCTGGCAGAGAGTGTGATCCTCTCAAAGGGGGGTGGTCAAGTTCCGGGTGCTCGATTGATGAGCGGATCAGCCCGTCGAGGCCAAAGCAGGCTCGGAATTGTCCTGGGGCGTTACGCGCAGGAGCGTCAATTGGTTACGTGTGCGCCGCACAACCTGGAAACGAAAGCCGCGAAAGAGGAACTGCTGCCCGGAGTCGGGGATGGTGCGTGCCTCATGCAGCACAAAGCCGGCGAGAGTCGAGGCTTTGTCGTCGGGCAGCCCCCAGTCGAATTCGCGGTTGAGGTCGCGCAGGGTCACGGCACCGTCGATGATATAGGAGCCGTCGGTCTGCGGACGCACGCCGACCAATGGAATGTCGTGTTCGTCGCGGATGTCGCCGACGATTTCCTCGATGATGTCCTCGAGCGTTACGGCGCCCAGCAGCGTGCCGTATTCATCGACCACCATGGCGAAATGCTCGCGGCGTTCGCGAAAGGCGTTGAGTTGGTCGAGCAACGTCGTGCTGTCTGGAATGAACCAGGGCTTCGCGGCCACCGACAGGATATCGACCTGGCTGCTGGCGTTGATGGCGCGCAACAGAGCCTTGGCGTGGATGACACCGACGATGTTATCTGGCTTCTCGCGCCATAACGGCACGCGGGAGTAGGGGCTGGCGGCGATCTGATCGACAATTTCGTCTATCGGCAGGTCGGCGTCGATGGTGACGACCTTCTTCCTGTGGATCATCACCTCGCCGACGGTGACGTCGCCCAGGTCGAGCACGCTGCGCAGCATGACGTGTTCGTGTTTCTCGCCCTGGACAATTTGTTCATCGGCCATGTGCAGCTCGATGGTGCCGCGCAGCTCCGACACTGCCTGCTCCGATGTGCGCCGCCGCGCCGACGAAATGCGGAACACCCTTAGCGTATTGGTGACGATGCTGTGGATGACGGTGTTGATCGGGGTCACCACGGTCACCAGCACGGTCATTACGCCGGCCAGGTTAAGGGCTGTGGCGGTGGTGTGCATCAGCGCAAAGGTCTTGGGCAGGATCTCGCCGTAGATCAGGATCAGCAGCGTCATGATTCCTGTGGCGTAGGCGATGCCGCTTTCGCCGAAGGCGTCGATCATTGCACTCGTCGCCAAAGCAGACGCCAGAATATTGATCAGCGTGTTCCACAGCAGCACCGTCGAGATCAGCCGCTCGCGCCTGTCGAGCAGGCGATTGACCTTGGCGGCGCGTTTGTCGCCGTCCTGCTCCAGCTGATAGACGGCGGGCCGCGATACGGCGGTCAGCGCGGTTTCGGCGGCGGCAAAGACAGCCGTCAGGGCGACGAGACAAACGATGATGATGAACGTGATGAGCATCTATATTTTCAGCCGCCGAGGGCGGCGCTAAGTGTCTCTTCCAGCATCACGGCGGGAACCTCGTTGCTGAGGAAGGCCTTGCCGATGCCGCGGGCAAGAACGAAGGTCAGCTTGCCGTCCTTCATTTTTTTGTCCTGGGTCATGTGCGCCATCAGTATGGCCGGGGTGATGGCGCCGCGCGGGCCTTGTTTCGGCGGAGCCACCGGCAGGTCTACCTTGGCGAAATGGGCGCGGATGCGCGCGACGTCGGCAGCCAGAGCCAGCCCCATACGCGCCGAGATCTCGAAGGCCATGACCATGCCCATGGCGACGGCCTCGCCGTGCAGAAGGGCGCCGCCGTAGCCCATTTCCGCCTCGAAGGCGTGTCCGAAGGTGTGGCCGAGGTTGAGCAGGGCGCGCTCGCCGCTTTCCTTTTCGTCGGCGGCGACGATGCGCGCCTTGGCCTCGCAGCTGGCGACGATGCAGTGGCGCAGGAACGGATGGGCATTATCGCCGCCTGACAGTGCGGCCGCGCCGTTGGTCTCGAGCCAGGCCCAGAAGGCCGCGTCGCCCAGCAGGCCGTACTTGGCGACTTCGGCATAACCCGCCAGCAGCTCGCGGCGCGGCAGTGTGCCCAGCACGTCGGTGTCGGCGAGTACCAGTTTGGGCTGGTGAAAGGCGCCAACCAGATTTTTGCCGGCGGAGGTGTTGATGCCGGTCTTGCCGCCGACCGAGCTGTCGACTTGCGAGAGCAGCGTCGTCGGGATCTGGATAAAATCAACGCCGCGCAACAATACCGCCGCGGCGAAGCCCGCGAGGTCGCCGACCACACCGCCGCCCAGGGCGACGATCATGGTGCCGCGTTCGCATTTGGCGGCCAGCATGGCATCGAGGACCTGTTCGAGATGCGCGAAATCCTTGCTGGCTTCGCCGGCGGGGACGATGACGTGGTCCTCGCGGATGCCGGCGGCTTTGAGGCTGTTCGTGAGAGGCGCGAGATACAGGGGTGCTATGTTGCTGTCAGTCACGATGAACACCCGGCGCTGCTTCAACACCGGCGCGCAGAGTTCGCCGGCCCGCGCCAAAAGGCCGCGTCCGACATGGATGCCGTAAGCGCGCTCGCCCAGGGCGACCGTGACGGCGGCATCAGCGGTGACGAGACGGGCGGCTTCGGCGTTCATTGCGCCGCCACGCGCGTGCGCTCATCGACGATGTCGCCGCGGATCTGCACCAGCGCTTCGATGACGCGGGTGCAAGTGACGTTGGGATTGTCGGCACCGGTATCAACCGTGATGTTGGCTTCAGCGTAGATCGGGTAGCGCGCATCGATCAGCTTCGACAACGTCTCGCGCGGATCACCGGCATTGAGCAGCGGGCGGTGGCCGCGGCCTTTGGTGCGGGCGAACAGGGTATCGAGGTCGGCACGCAACCAGACCGAAATCGCCTGCTCGCCGATCAGGCGGCGGGTTTCAGGATCGATGAAGGCACCGCCGCCGGCCGCCAGGATGGTGGGCGGGCCCTGCAGCAGTCGGGTCATGACGCGGCGCTCGCCGTCGCGGAAGGCGGCCTCGCCGTATTTCTCGAATATTTCGGCGATGCTGCAGCCGGCGGCCTGCTCGATCTCGGCGTCGGCATCGACGAAGGAGACATTGAGGCGCTGGGCCAGTCGCCGGCCAATGCAGCTTTTCCCGGCGCCCATCAAGCCCACCAACACGATGGTGCGGGTCAGCGGCAAGGGATCGCCCGGGATGATGGGCGGCAGGTCGTCGTGCGGAAGTTTGGCCGGCTCGTTCATGAAACTGGTTCTTGTCTCGGTGGGTGCTGCCTTAATATAGGCAACCCATTGGCTCAATGGACTTTATCACAGCCCTTGCGTAGTGTCGTTGCCCTGACCTTTGGCGTCTTCGTTATATAGAAGCAACATAAGCAAATAAAAGCATGGTTAAACTCCTGATTCTGCTGGTTCTTGCCGTGATTGTCGGCGGAACCATCTTCCTTGCCACCTGGGATATGCCCCCGCCGTCGGCGGTGACGGAAAAAGTCATTCCCAATGACCGTTTCAAATAGAGCACTGCTGACGGCCGCGGCGGTCATCGGCTTCGCGCTGCCGCTCGGGGCGCAGCCGCCGCCGCCGGCTGGCCCGATCTCCATCCTGCCGGCCCAGACCGCACCCGAGACCGGCGCGGCCCCGCAGGAACCCAGCATCGATGTCGGCGACCTCAAGGCGCCCGGCGTGGACAGCATCGGCTTGGTCGATACGGCCGCCGGTGGTTTTTCGGCGCAGCTGTGGCGCGGCACCGACCTCGAACTTTTGAAAGTCCTGCTGCCGCAACTGCCGCGGCGTTCGCCATCGCCGGCCTTGCGCCGCCTGGCCAAGAATTTGCTGTTGTCGCCGGGGGCTGCACCGGTCGCGGCTATCACCGATGCGCCGGCGGCGACGAACGAAACGCTGACCGCGTCGCAATGGCTGCTGGAAACACGCGCGGCGGCCCTTGCCAGCCTCGGCGACTGGGTTGAAGTGCAGGCGCTGCTCGACCTGGTGCCCGCCGATCAGATGACCGAGAGCCTCAAACGTCTGAGGACCGAAGCCAATCTCGTCACGAATCATGTGAGCGATGCCTGTTCGCAAACCCAGGCGGCCTTGAACGCAACGCCAGATCCCTATTGGCAGAAGATCCAGGTTTTCTGCCAGCTGGATATCAATCAAAGCAGCGCGGCCAGCCTTGGCCTGGCGCTATTGCGCGAACAGAAGATCGAAGACCCGGCGTTCTTCTGGGCTGCCGATGTGCTGGGCGGGGCGAGTGCGCCGCTGCCGGCGGGCTTCACCAAACTGGAGCCGCTGCACTACGCCATGCTGCGCAAGGCGGCGGCCACGCTGCCCGCCAATATCGCCGACGTGCAGGCCAAGATCGCCGATCCTGCGACCTTGGGCTGGCTCGCCGGTCTGCCCCTCGCCGACGATACCGCCGCCAAAGGCGACAAAACGCCGCCGGCCACGCGCATTGCCCGCCGCCGTGCCCTGGAAGATGCACGGCTGCTGCTGGCCGAACGCGCGGTCAGGGCCGGCACGCTCAATGCCAGCGTGCTGCGCGCCGCTTACCGCAGCATCGACACCAAAAATCCCGCGCCGCCGCCCCTGACCCAAATCAAGGCCGACGACGTGCGCGGCCGGGCGCTGCTGTATCAGTCGGCGCTGGCGCAGACGGTGCCGACGGCGCGCGCGGAAGTGGTGGCGCTGGCGCTTGACCTGGTGCGCGCCGACCGCGGCGAAACCGGTCCCGATCTCACAGTCATGGGTCCAGTCTATGCCGACGTGATCGGCGAGATGGAGCCGACCAGCGATCTGGTGTGGTTTGCCGGCACGGCGGCTCGTGCGCTGCTGGCGGCGGGACCTGAAGACAAGGCGGCGCTGAGCAAAGCCAAAGGCTGGCTGGATCTCGCGCGCAACATGGGCCGCACCTCGCGCGAGGCCGGGCAGATCGCTGACGGCCTGTGGCCGATCGAAGCGATGATGACCGAAAGCGCCGCCTCGCGCTTGCCGCCCCAGGCCGTGCGCGGCTGGGTGGGCTCGCTGCCGCCGACCACGCCGGCGGCGGTCATCGCCGCCAAACAAGGCGTCATGCTGAGCCTGTTGATGGCTGTCGGTGAGCCGGTCGCCGTGCCGGACTGGCTGAGTGCGATGAACGGCAGCCCGGTGCTCGACAACGTCGTCATTCTGGCGCCCCAGCTGTGGAACGGCCTGACACTGGCCGCCAAAGGCAATCGGGCCGGTGAAACGGCGGCCTTTGCGCTGGTCGCAGTCGGCGAAGACAGTCCAGCGCGGGCGGCGATGCCGGCCTTGCAGCACGTCATCGAATCCCTGCGGCTCGCGGGCCGGGTTGATGACGCGCGGGCCCTGGCGGTTGAAGCGGCGCTGGTGCTGGGACTCTGACGCTCCTCGGGACATAAGGCTCATCCATGGGCCGACACATCGAGACCTTTCTTGAGATGATGGCGGCCGAGCGCGGCGCCAGTCCGCGCACGCTGGAAGCCTATGGCCGCGACCTCGCGGATTTTTCAGGCTTCGTCAAAGGCGATGCGGCGCAGGCCTCGCCCGACGATCTGCGCGGCTATCTCGCGCGGATGAAAAAACAGGCCTTAGCCCCGCGCACGGCGTCGCGCCGGCTGTCGTGCCTGCGCCAGTTTTACAAATTCCTCTACGGCGAAGGCCTGCGGACCGACGATCCCACGGCGTCGCTGGACAGCCCGCGCCTTGGCCGTCCGCTGCCGAAGTTCCTCAGCGAGAAAGAGGTCGAGACACTGCTGGCCGCGGCGCGCGAGATCGAGGGCATCAAGGGGCTGCGCGCGACGGCGCTGCTGGAGCTTTTGTATGCCGCGGGCTTGCGGGTCTCGGAGCTGGTGTCGCTGCCGCTGGCGGCCGTACGCGGCAAAAGTGCCATGATCGTGCGCGGCAAGGGCGCCAAGGAGCGCATGGTGCCCATCGGCGGCGAGGCCCGCGTGGCGGTAGCGGCCTACCTCGAGGTGCGCGATGCTTTCATTCCGGCCAAGGTCAAAACCTCGCCGCGACTGTTTCCCTCGGACGGGCGCAGCGGACATATGACGCGCGCGGCCTTTTCGAATTTGCTCAAAGATATCGCCGTGCGCGCAGGGGTGCCGCCCTCGCGGGTCTCGCCGCACGTCTTGCGCCATTCCTTCGCCACCCATCTGCTGGCCCATGGGGCTGATCTGCGCAGTTTGCAGCAGATGCTGGGCCACGCCGACATTTCGACCACGCAAATCTATACCCACGTGCTCGATGAGCGCCTGAAGCATCTGGTGCAGAGCAGCCATCCCTTGGCCAAACTGAAGCGGCTTAGGTAAGCGCTTTTTGGGCGTCGGTGTCGTCCTTGAGCAGAACACCGCTCAGCTGACGGTGGCGGGCGGCGGTCAGCAGATACACCAGCTTTGCCGCGGCGTCGGCGTATCCCAAACCTTCGGGGCGGATGTTGGAGATGCAGTTGCGCTCGGCATCTTTCCGTCCGGGCCGCGGCTGCCAGGTGATGTAAGCGCCCAGGCTGTCGGGTGACGACAGACCCGGCCGCTCGCCGATGAGCACGACGGCCAGCTGCGCAGACAGCGCAACGCCAATCTCGTCGCCGATAGCGACGCGGCCCTGTTCCACCAAGGTCACCGGACTTTTCGTCCATCCTTCTCGGTCGAGCAGCGGCAGCACCGCCGCCAGAAGCGGCGCGG
>CANJPG010000018.1 GCA_947476065.1 Fidelibacterota bacterium | reverse complement strand
GGCGTTCCGCGTGGCCGGCGGCCTTCTGCTTTTTCTGCTGGCGGTGGACATGGTTGTCGCGCGCGAGGGAGGCATTCGCGCGCCGACGCCAAAAGAGGAAGAGGACGCGTCAAATCGCCGGCCGGATGTGGCGGTGTTTCCGCTGGCAATCCCCCTCATTGCCGGACCGGGCGCCATCGCTTCGACCATCCTGCTGCAGGCGCAGAATGCGGGCGACCCGACGGCGCAGGTGTTAACGGCGGCGATCATGATTGGCGTGCTGATGTTCACCGCGCTGTGTTTTTTCGCCGCGCAGTCCATTATGGGAATTCTCGGACTCACCGGCGTGAACGTCTTGGGCCGTGTGCTGGGTATTGTTCTGGCGGCGCTGGCGGTGAACAACATCATCGAGGGATTGCGCGCGAGCTTTCCCGTGCTCGGCACATAGGCAAGGGAGCACGCGGCGCGGCACATGGTTCGGGATTTTGCGGAAATACTAAGATCCGGCGTCACGCTGCGCGTCTTGCTCATTGCTGCTGCAACGGCAGGGGTGCTCGGGCTTTTGGCGCGGTTTTTTTTTGGCCCGATCTATCGCGGCGCGGCCGGGTTCCTGCCCTTCGACCTGCAGTTTCCGCTAACCAAATTCATGATCGCCGTCGAACTGGGCGCAATCGACAAGGCGGCGGCGATGATGCCCTATGCTTTTTTTGTCGCCGCTGATCTGACCTACATGTTGGCCGCGGCTAGCTTGTTCACCTTAGGGTGGCTGTGGCTGTTTGCGAAGTTCCCAACGCCGCTTTTTGCATTTCTCAGGCGGGGCGGCGTCGCCATGCTGCCGTTCTATGTCGTGATCCTCGACATTGTCATCAAGGTAGAGTTCTTCCGTTTGATCGGAGGACTGAGCGGCGAAGACTATGCTGACGCGCTCGAGTTCAGCGTGACGGTTCACCGCCTCAAGTTCGCGCTTATGGAGATCAGGAACTATCTCACCGCCGGATTTGTCCTGGCCGCGGTTTTCGGAATTTTCTTCGCGCGCACGTCCCGCGCGCGTTCCTAGAACGCCGGCGTCACCGAATTTGCATTCTCGGGCCGCGGTTTAGATGTAAACTGGCGGGCGTAAACGGCCCGGGGGCGCACGACTGCGGGGAGCGAGTGGGGATGGATAGCGCGTCACTTTGGGGCTACGCCCATACGCTCTTTTTTGCAATTTGGTTTGTCGCCGGTGTGCGGGTCTACATGCTCACTGCGCGCACCAAGAATGCGGCTCGCAGTTTTGACGACCGTAAAGCCCTCGTGCGCCGTGCCGAGATCCTGCAGGCCATCCCAAGGGCGTGCTTCGCGCTGATCCTGCCGACCGGCGTGGAACTTACGGGGGCCATCAATGTCTATCCACTGACTCCTGGCCTGCGCGCGGCCAGCTGGATCATCGGCCTTGTCTGGCTCGCCGTCATTCTGGCAGGGGCGGGCGCTCGTGGACGGGCGCTCGCGGCGAATCTGCGCATTGTCGAGCTGGTTTTCGAGGCCTTTGCCGGCCTGGTCTTTGTGGCCTACGGCCTCAATTCATTGGCAACCGGCGCACCCATCGATGACCCATGGTTTGCCGCCAAGTTGTTCCTGTTCGGCCTGGTGTTTTGGTCGGCCATTGCCGTGGACATCGGATTTCGCCCCTTTTATGCGCCCTTTCACGAGATCGCCGTTGAGGGATCTTCGCCCGAGCGCGAAGAGGCGATCAGTGCCGCGGTCAATCACACGCTGGTGGCGATGGCGGCGGGCCTGGTGCTAGTGGTGGTCATCGCCTTTATCGGCAGGGTCAAACCCTTTTAAGCCCCGGCGCCGTTCGGCCTAGGCCTGAGCCAGTTTGGGGTTCCACCGGCTAGGCTTTGCCGTTAAATAAATAGCACCAGCCCAGGGCTTGCGCCCAACCTTTCCAGTCGCCGTTGCGCGCAGATCGTGAAAGTGGATCGATGGAGAACCTACCGCACCCGCTTGCGCCGCCGCCGTGGGGTGACGGGCGGCCAAAGTCAGGGCTCGCAACGCGGCTTGCGCTTTTTGCCAAGATTCTGGTCTCGGCGGCGTTGATCATCTTTCTCAGCCGAAAGCTGGACTGGGACGTCGTGGGTAGCCGGCTGGCCGCGGCCAAACCCAGCCCCTTGATCGGTGGCGTGACGCTGATGGTTGGCACCATTGTTTGCGCCGCCTGGCGCTGGCGGTTGCTGGTGCGCCATGCGGATGCACCGCTCGGGATGGTAATGGCCGTGCAATTGACCTTCGCCGGCATGTTCTTCGGCCAAGTTCTTCCCGCAACAGTGGGCGGCGATGTGGTGCGCGGCGTGCTGGCCTGCCGCACCGGCCTGCCCTGGCGGGGCGTGGTCTCAGGAATCGTGCTCGACCGCATCACCGCGTTGCTGGCCTCCATTATACTGATCTTTGCCGGCCTGCCCTGGTTGGCGGCGCGGGCCGTTGGGACCTCGGCACCGCTGCTGTGGACGGGTCTGGCCTCGGGCGCTTTAATAGTGCTGATCGCCGTTGCGCTGACCCTGGACCGCATTCCATTGCCGCACTGGCCGGCGCGCCAAAGCTGGCTGGTTAGTATGCAGGCGCTGGTCGGCCAGATCCGGCGCGGGTTGGCCTCTAAGTCCGGCGTGGCCGCCTTGGCCATTTCGCTTGTGATCCACCTGACAACGGTTGCCATCGTGATCCTAATCGGCCAAAGCCTTGGCATAACAATCCCTCTGCTTGCGGGATTCCTCGTGGTGCCCTTGGCTATATTTGCCGCAGCGGTGCCGGTGTCGCTCAACGGCTGGGGCATCCGTGAAGGAGTCATGGTGACGGGATTTGCGTTGTTTGGAATCGGTGCGGGGGATGCGTTGCTGGTGTCGGTCATTTTGGGAGTTAGCGTCATCATTTCGGTTTTGCCGGGCAGCCTGACGTGGGTGACGTTGCAATGAACATGGAGACGCCTCTTGCCGAGACGGCCCTGACGGCGCGCCAGCAGGCGAGCCGCACGCTGTTCGACCGCCTGGCGCCACAGCGCAGCCACTGGGTGCGCCAGAACAGCTATTTCTACGAGGCCGACCACGCCTATATGCGGTTCCTGATCCCCGCCGGGGCACGCGTGCTCGAGATCGGCTGCGGCGATGGCCAATTGCTGGCCGCACTCAAACCGTCACGGGGCGTCGGCGTTGATCTCAGCACCGAGATGGTGCGCATCGCCCGCGAAAAATTTCCCGCCCTCGAATTCCATGCGGGCAATGCCGAAGACCCCGCCTTTCTCCAGCGCCTGGCTGAGCCGTTCGACTACATCGTGGTGTCGGACACCATCGGATTGATCGAAGACTGCCAGGCCCTGCTCGAGCATCTCCATGGCTGTGCACAGCCCACCACCCGCGTCATCATCGCCTATTACTCGCACCTGTGGGATCCGCTGCTGCAACTGGCCGAGCGCCTGGGATTCAAAATGCCGCAGGTGCCGCAGAATACGCTGCCGACGGCGGATATCGCCAATCTGCTGACGCTCGCCGACTTTGAGATCGTACGCCGCGAATGGCGCCAGCTGCTGCCGCGCCGTTTGCTCGGTCTTGGGACTTTTGTGAACCGTTTCATTGCGCCCTTGCCGGGCATCCGCCGGCTCTGCCTGCGCAACTACGTCGTGGCTCGCCCCGTTCCCAAGCGCAAGAAGGCGGCGGACCTGCCCTCGGTCAGCGTCGTCGTGCCGTGCCGCAACGAGCGCGGCAATATCGAGAACGCAGTACGCCGTATGCCGGCTTTCGCGCCCGACATCGAGATTCTGTTTGTCGAAGGCCACAGCAAGGACAACACATTCGAGGAATGTCTGCGCGTCCAGGCCGCATATCCCACGCACGACATCAAAGTCACGCGCCAGGACGGCAAGGGCAAAGGCGACGCCGTGCGCAAGGGCTTCGCCATGGCGCGCGGGGACATCGTCATGATCCTCGATGCCGATTTGACAGTGCCGCCGGAAAGCCTGCCAAAATTCTACGACGCCCTGGCGCTAGGCCGCGGCGAGTTCATCAACGGCACGCGGCTAGTTTATCCGATGGAAGCCGAGGCGATGCGCTTCCTCAACAATCTGGCCAACCACGGTTTCGCCATTCTGTTCTCCTACCTGCTGAACCAGCGCTTCACCGATACGCTCTGCGGTACTAAGGTGCTTTGGCGCCACGATTACGAGCGCATCGTCGCCAGCCGCGCCTATTTCGGCGAGTTCGATCCCTTCGGCGATTACGACCTCATCTTCGGCGCTGTAAAGCTGAATCTGAAAATCGTCGAGGTTCCCATCAGGTACGCGGGCAGGTCCTACGGCGAGACACAGATTTCGCGTTTCACGCACGGCTGGCTTCTCGCGCGCATGGTGTTGTTCGCATGGCGAAAGCTCAAAGCATTCTGATGGACAGCCAAGCTGTTGATGGGCGTATCGCCGAACACGGCCGCCAATGGCGGCAGAAACCGGTCTTGCGCGATATCTATCTCGATTTGTACCGGCGCATGGCTGAAGAAATTGCACCCGGCGCGACCTTGGAGATCGGCGGCGGCTCTGGCATCTTCAAGGAATTCGCGCCACATGTGGTGACCACGGACATCCTGCCGGCCCCATGGCTCGATCTGGTGGCTGACGCACAGTTCCTGCCGGTGGGCGACGCTACCTTTGACAACATCGTGATGTTTGATGTGTTGCATCACATCGAGTTTCCGCGCCGCTTTCTGGCCGAGGCTTCGCGCGTGCTGCGCCCCGGCGGTCGTATTATCCTGATGGAACCGGCGATGACGCCGCTCAGCTGGCCGTTCTACCACTGGATGCATCCAGAGCCGGTTGATTTGAGCGCCGATCCTTTGCGCCATGGCCAACCCGACCCGACGCGTGATGCCTTCGCCGCCAACCAGGCGCTCCCGACACGCCTTGTCGGGCGCGACCGCGCGCGCTTTGCCGCAGCCTTTCCCGAGTTTGTCGTGCTGCGCACACGCTGGCTCAGTCTGTTCGCCTATCCGCTTTCGGGCGGATTTCAGCCCTGGTGCCTGTTGCCGCAGCCGCTGGTGCGGCCGCTGCTCAAGGTCGAGAATGTTCTGGGGCCGATCTTAGGGCGGTTGCTGGGCTTTCGGATGCTGATCGTTATTGAGAAGCGGGCAGCGGCACAATAACGCGTTGGTCCTGCCAGTCGCGCTGGCCGCCCTCGGCCACCAGAAAATCCAGATTAGGCGTGTTGATCTTGAAAATCCCGAACGCCAGCGCCGCTGTACCCGGCGCCCGCGCCGGGTAGGTGATGGTGTAGTAGCGCAAGGGTCTATCCGCCGACGGACTGTCGCCTGACAGCAGCTCGGTCTGCGCGTTGGCCAAGATATTGCCGGCGCCATCGACCAGATGCACGAACAGATACCAAGGGCCCGGCTCGGTATCACCGGGGCCGGATTCCAGCCAGAATGATGCGCGAAAGCCCTGATCGGTCTGCGACGCTTCAATGGCTTGCACGGACCGGACGACATCGGTTTTGCCCGGCGCGTGGAATACGATGTCGGTCGAGGGAGCAGGCTGAATGCTGCGGGCGGTCAATTCATCCGCCGACCACCAGCGCTGCGGATTGGCATCGTGATAGACCGCGGGAAGAGTATAGGTGTGCTCGATGCGGGCCAAAGCGGCTTCAAACTGCCCGCGATGCGTGATGCGCAGCAGCTTCATGCGTGGCGTCACCGCAGCGACCGCCACGCCGTCGGCTTCGTCCAGAGTGGACATCCAGGCGGCCATCAGCTGGATGAGCGACGAAAAGTCGGGAACATCGTGTTGTGCGAGGATTTTGTCGCGCGCGGCCATGTCACGCAGCGCCTCCACCGCAATAAAGTCGCAGCGCAGCAGGTCCTCGGCGCGTACGGTGGAAAGGTGCTGCCAATCGGTGGGGATCATGGCGGTGACCTGGGGCAGATCGGGCCGCGTGACCTTGGCATAGTCCCAGACGGCCTCGAGGTTGCGCAGGCTGGCGGGCGTTCCCGGCAGATACACGAAAGCCGTCTTGCGGCCTTCGTCCTTCAGGCGCGTCAGCAGATCGGAGGCGAGGCGATTCTCCGCGGCGAAATTGTTGGCGTGGAGATTGATGCCCATAGCCCGTTGCCAAGACTGCGGCGGCGATGGGCTCAGCAGCAATATCGTCACCGCGAGTGTCGGAAGAACGGTGATGCCGGCGCCTATATAAGTGGCGCGGTGTCGTGCGGCTTCGGCCCATCGCAGCAAGGCGGGCACGAGCAAAATGAAGGCGGCCACGCCAAAGGGCAGGAAATATCTAATCTGTGTGGCGTCGGTCTGGCCCAGCCAGAACCATGAGCCAGCGACAAGACTGAGGAGCGCTGCGCCCGCAGCCCCTCTGGCCGAACGGTCACTGCCGGCGGCCACGAGCCCGATGACGACAAGCAGCGGCACCATGTAGCCGAAGCTCGCCCGGACAAGCGCGCCCAGCAAACCAAGTAAAACCTGCGAATTATATTCGGTCTCGAGCACTTCGAGGGCGCGTCGGCCGAAGGCGATGTTATCGGCCGAGAAGTATTCAGACGTAAACGCCAAGCCTACGGCACCGGCGTACATAAGGACCGCCCCGATCAGCCCGAATACGACGAACCGCCGGAAAGCAGCGTCGTCCCTGAGGGCCGCGAGTTTCCATTGCACGGACGACAAAGCGAGCATCAGCCAGGCCACGCCGACGATGGCCATCACGCCGAGGCCTGATGGCTTGATCCAAAGACTGAAGCCGGCGGCAATTGCGGCGACAAGGGCCCAGCCCACGGAGCGCGCTGTCACGCTGCGGAGCGCGGCGGCTACGGACACGGCCGCGACACCCCCAAGGAACCCATCGACCAGGCCCCAGTTTACGGTGATCAGCAAGTCTTCGTTCGACTGGAATTGATAGAGGATCGGCATGCCGCAGAGCGCCAAGGCCAGGGCGGCCAGCACCCAATGGCCGGCGGGCGTCAGGCGGCGGGACCAGCCCGCGATATATACCGCGCCGGCAAACAGCACGACCGGAATGAAACAGGAGCGGAAGTAAAACCAGCGAAAGTCATCCGACCAGCCGAACGGATAAGACATCAGGATCGTGCCCGGCGGGCGCAGGGTCATCGGCAGGTCGAAGGGATTTACTAAGTCGCGCGTGGCAACCGCCCGCCAGAAGCCAAAGGCTTTTTGAACGTAGGACAGCGCGTCCCAGACCGGCGGCTCTGTTGCTACGCGCGCTGCCAGAGCCAGGCCGAGCGCGATAATGCCCAGCCACAGGGCAGTCACCGCCAGCGGCGCAACCTTGCCGAGACGTGTCATGGCTTGGCTGATGGTTGCGGCGCCTCGGCCTGCATGGAGGCCATCAGGCGGCGCAGGCCTTCCAGAAATGGCGTCGCCGGCGACCAGTTCAAGGCGGCTTTGGCGCGGTCGATGGCCAGCACACTGACAGGCACGTCAAAGGCGCGGGCGGCGGTGTAGCGGCGGTTGGCCTTACGGCCCGTCACCTGCTCTATGCCGTCCAGGATGTCGTTGAGGCTTTGGCCGGCGCCAGAGCCGATATTGAACGTGTGCTCGTCGCCGCCATAGGTTCCGGCGGCGACCATGGCTTTGGCCACATCGCCGATATAGATGTAGTCGCGCACCACCGAGCCATCGCCCCATATCTCGATGGTCTCGCCGCGCAACACCTTGCCCATGAAGACCGCGACCGCGCCTTGGCTCGCCTGAATGCGCTGGCGTTCGCCGAAAGGATTGGACAGTCGCAGGACCGTGTAATCAAGACCGTGCAACGTGCGGTACAGATGCAGGTACTTCTCGATGGCGAGCTTGGTGATGCCGTACGAGCTTATGGGATTGGTGGGGTGGTCCTCACCGATGGGAACATGGCGCGGGATGCCGTAGACGGTTCCGCCCGACGAAATGAACACGACCTTCTTCACGCCATGGCGCACGGCATGATTCAGCATCCGGATCGTGCCGGCGACGTTGGTTTCCACGTCGAAGACCGGATCGGCGTTGGAGGACTGCGGCAGGGTCGTCGAGACCAGATGATACACGACGTCGCTGTCCACGAGGGCCGCGCCCACATTGGCATCGCTGGTGAAGTCGCCGTCGATCCATTGTACGCGCGCAGCCGTCGCGGCGTCGTTCAGGGGCGGAATGTTGGCACGGTCGAAGGCTTTGACCGCGAGTCCCTCACGCAGCAGGGCGTCGATGAGGTGAGAGCCGATAAAGCCCTTGCCTCCCAAGACCAGGCATCGTGGTGCTGTCACTGCCGGCATAGTAAACGGCCCTTACGGGGTTGCGCTGTGTGCCGCTCCGGCTTGCCATATAAGCCGCTCGCTGTCGATTGCGATGTAATCGCCGCCGCCCAGGTGCTTGGACGCGCCGCAGGTCAGGTCCCCGAGGCCGACGGAGAGCGTTCGGCCATCCGGGCCCTCGACATGCAGCGCCGCCTGGGCGCGGTCGATGCCTTCAGGCAACTTTATCACAAAACCAAAGTTGCTGACTTTGGTATTGGCGCCGCCCTTGCGCAGTCCGTCTCGCACATCGAACCGCGGCAGGAAGCGGGTGGTTTCGCCGAGGGTTCGGTCGCCACTGCGCAAGCAGACCCGCGTCGGACCGGCGAGTCCGATGACAGCCCAGCCCGAGAGCGAGCCGCGTTTATCGCTGCGCTTCAGGGGGCTAAAGCTCTGCAAGCCATGGTGGGCACGCCCAGCCAGTTCAGCCGGCGCGCCTTTGGCGTAAAGGGCCAGAAGCTCGTCGACATATTCCACGCTCGACTTCGGCGGTCGGCAATTGGAACTGAGCTGGGCCAGCAATCCGCTTTCCCCCACCAGACGGGCGAGACAGCCGTGTAGTGCGGCCACGTCTCCGGGCGCGAAGACCATGCCGTTCCAGTCCTGCTTGATGGTCTCGGACAGGCCAGGGAAGTCGGAGACAATGACCGGGCGTTTCGCGGCCAGGGCCGAATACACCACCAGCGGCGCGTTCTCGTACCACAGCGACGGCACCACGAGCACATGCACACCTGCCAGAACGGCGCCGATTTCGCCGTTTGGGAAGGTGCCGCAGAAGTCGATGTTGGGTGCGTCGCCGGCGCGCTTTTGCAGGCTGGCATAGTAGTCGGGGAAATCGGCCGGATTGCCGTAGATCTTCAATCGTGCGGCACCTGGTGGCAAACGCCGGAAGGCCTCGATCAGGACGTGGCATCCCTTGTGCGGCGCGAGGGTGCCAATAAATCCGACTACCAGCTCCTCGTCGTTTTTCACCTCCGGCGGCGCGATGCCATAACCAGCAATGTCGATGCCGTACCCGGAACTGATGATCAGGCGCTCGTCGACGCCGTTGTGCAGCAGCACGCCGGTCATCAGCTTGGTCGGCGAGACGACGCCGTGCAGCCAGTTGACGCGGGAGACCAGGAAGTCTTTACGCCGCGACATAGCTGCGATTTCGTGGCTGAGCGGGTAGGGCGGCAGGATGTTGTCGACGGTGAGTTTCACGAGCACATCGGCGACGGCGTCGGGCACCAAACGTGTCACGTGCCGCACGCGTTTACCGCGGGTGAGTTCGCCCACGTGCTTGACGCAGTTGCCGGCGTAGCGCGAAGGTCCCGGGCAGACTTTGCCTCCATGCAACAGCAATTGTGACGTCGGGCAGACTGACCAGAAGTCGGTTGGCGTGTAATACGCCGGTATGCCGGCCCCGACCGTCACGTCGATCAAGGCGCCGCCCAGGCGGCTCAAATGGAAGAAGTGGATTACGTCTGGTTTGAAGCGGGTAATGATTTCTGCGAAGTACTGGGCCGCCAGATGATTGTCGTATTCCAGTTCCGTGAGGACATTTTGCTCGCCCATGGGCACGAAGGCGTGGTGGAAGCGAAAGATCTGCAGGCCCTCGAGGTCGTATTCATCGAAACGCTCGGCATCGTCCAGCTGGCGCTGCGCGGGGAAGCCGGTCAGTACTGCAACCTCGTGCCCGCGCCGCAACAGCTCTTTGGCGACGCTATAGGTCAGCACTTCCGTCCCCGAAAAGTAGTTGGGGAAAAACTGGTGAACGGTCAGCAGGATTTTCATCAAACGCCGCGTACGGATTTTACCGCGCCGAGATCCTCGTCGCGCACGGCATGGAACTGACCGAACATGCGCAGGAGGTTGAGGAACGGGGTTCGCAGCAGGAGACCGATCTTGCGGTCGACGTTCTGTTCGGTGCGGGCGATGTATTTCATGTCGCTTTTGGTCAGGTGGTACCAGCCGTGCAAAGCGGCAGCCCCCGTGGGGATGACGCGCAACCCGAACTGCCGGACCAGCTTACGGTGACAGACGTAGGCCCGCTTATATTCATAACTCATGGGCCGGTCGTGAGAATGGATGACGGCGGCGGCCGGCTCATAGACGATCTTGTGGCCGCGCTTGAGCACGCGCTCAGACCAGTCGATATCCTCGCCGAAATTGATGCGGCCGAAGCGCTCCTGGGCCCAGACATCCTTGCGCAGCGCGGAACACACGTTATCAAAATTGCTGAAGATATATTTTTCCATCGGCGACATGGCGTCATAGGCGGCCTTGTCCTTCAGGATATGTACGTCGCGCTCCATGCGGCCGGTCAGATGGATATTGAGGTTGCGCGCGGTGATCACGTCGGCATCGGGCTGCGGGATCTGGCGGGCATAGACGCCCGCGACGTTGTCTTCGCGCAGCGTTTCAACCAGCTTTTCAATGGTGTCTGCATCGCTGGGCACCGCGTCCTGGACCATCAGCACGACGAAATTACTGCTGGCCTGTGAGATGGCGTAGTCGCGCGTGGCGCCGTGATTGAATTGCGCGGCGGGTATGGTGAAGATTTTGGCGCCGGCGGCGCGCGCCGTTTCGACCGTGTCGTCACTCGACTGGGAGTCGACGATGATGAACTCCACGTCTTTCCAACGGGCTTGGGCCTGGAGGCCGGCAATCACGCGCTTGAACAGCGGGCCGCCGTCCTTGGTCGGAATGACGAGGGAACAATAATAGGAGTGCGCGGCATCCGCGCTTGGGGCGGTAGTCATGCTCATCCGCGCTTGGGCTGGCTGCCGAGGATGGCGCCGATGCGTCCACGCGTCGCCCGCCAAAGCTGCCTTGCGAGGAACCGGGGACTGTTATGTTCGGCCTCGCGTGTACGCTGGAGCGCGCTAAAGGCCGCATCGGCTGCCGCCTGTTCGTTGGCGCGCCGGTGCTCAAGAGCCTGCAAGGCGGCTTCGTACTCGCCTTTTTCATTGAGGCGGCGGTGTTCGAGGATATTCAGGTCGTTGGTGCGCGCGATAATTTCGAGCTTACTCTCGTGTAGTTCCTGCGTTTTACTCACGATCGCCGCTTGGGCAGTATCGCGCTCCGACAGCGCTCGCCTGAATTGCCCGTCGAGGCTGTGAGCCCGCTCGCCGCGTTCGTAGGCTTCGAGCTTGGTTTTGTTGAGCGCCTGCTCTTTCAACATGAACTGTTCGATGAAGTCGATGTTTTGGTCGAAGAGCACGCGGTTCGGAATGGCCGGCACCGGGCGGCGCGAACACAGCGCGATGAACGCCAGCGGCTTGGTTTCGGGCGCGGTAGTGTCGGCAACTGCGCCGGGCACTAGCCTCGCGTCGGCGTCCTCCTGGTCGATGGCAATGCCCACGCGCACGAATTGGCGCAGGATGCGGATATGCGGAAAATGCGGGCCGAGCAGATCGCGGAACTCGGCTTCCGACATCTCGCGCAGGTGATAGGGATTGGCGCCGTAAAGGGCAGTGACATCGGGATTGGGCGTGGAGATGAGCAAGAGGCCGTCGTTGCGCAACAGGCGCGCCATATTGGCGACGGCGGCCTGCTGGGTGGCGAAATCGACGTGCTCGATCATCTCAAAGCAGGTGATGAGATCGAAGGAAGCGTCAGGCAACGTGGCGCCCAGGTCGTCGTGGCGCCGGAACGCAAGATGCGGATTGCGGTGGCTTTCCTGCGCCCAGGCCAAAGCGGCGGCGTCGATATCAAGGCCGGTGACGCTGGCGGCGGTTTCGGCCATCAGCGCGGCGCCATAACCCGTACCGCAGCCGAAATCGAGCACAGCCTTGCCATCCACCAAGGTCTTGGCCAGGGCGTAGCGCGGTAGATGTTCGTATTCAGCCAGCTTCGACCATGTGCCGGGGACGTAACGCTCGCGCATGAATTCGGCGAAGTCGCTGCCCTGCGTGGTGACCAGTAGTCCGGCGCTATGGGCGAGATCGTCGCTAGGGGCGGGGCCTTCGGTCAGGCCCTTGATCTCGGGAGCTTCAAAGTGAAGACGGCGCAGCAGCAGATCCAAAGCCCCGGCGGTGTAGTGAACGAGATGCGATGCCGGATGGCGGTACGGCCATGCGGCGGGATCGCTTTTGGCCGCGGCGGATCCGGCGTTGGGCGTGGTGATGACAACCAGTGTCTTGGCCGTGATCGCTCCGATGGAGAACAATTGGTAGAACGTCGGGTACGGCGACGGCAGGTGTTCGATGACATCGAGCATTAGCACAACGTCGAATTCGTGCGGGATGAGATCGGACGCGCTCTCGACAATATAAGCTTCGCCGCCCAGACGCTCCTGGGCTACAGCGCGCGCATGGGCGGAGGGTTCCACTCCAAAGCATTTCCAACCCGATTTGGCGGCGGCGGCGAGATGCGTCCCGTAGCCGCAGCCGACATCCAGTATTGAAAGACCGCTTTTGCCCGCACAGCGCGCCAGGATCGCGTCCATTAAATCTACCGACCAGCCGGTCTGCGCGTCGTAATTCTCGTAGCCGCCTTTCTCGCCGCCTTCGAACCATTCGCGCCGATCATAATAGGCCTTGAGCGCGCGCGCGTCGGGCATGGGAAAAACGTGGTCCGCAGTGCATGTGGCGCAGGCGTAGACATCCGCGCCGTCAGTCCGGCACAGCAATGACAGATGCGCGCCGTCGCCGCAGACGGGGCAGGTGTTAGCCGGAGGAGGGTTAGCCGTCATTGCCGATCCACTCGATGGGATGGATGAACTTGCCCCACGTGGGATAAGGCGCACGCACGGCAAAGGTCATCGTCAGGTCGGTAAGGGCATAGCATAAGGTATAGTCCGCGGAACAGGCGCCGACAGCGACGCGGTACTCTCCGGGTGCCAGGCTAAGGGGTGCAAAACGCACGGTGCCGGCCAATGTTTCACCCGCCTGGGCGGCTTTCCAGTATTTGCCGACGTCGCGGCTGGTCTGGCCGATCACCCAGTCGCCGTCGGAGCGGTAAATACTGACGTTGAATACAACGGGACCCAGGTCCTGTTTGGCCTCGAGGGAAAACGTGATGTCCAATTGATCCCCGGGCTTGAATTCGCCAGCGCGGCCACCCTTGATCTGGACGTCGGTAAAAAAGGCCTTGCCGGTTTCCTGCTGCACCGGAAAGGCCTGGGCCGGCGCCTGGTCCTTATGGCCCAGCATGTCGGCGTAGTAGTCCTGGGAGACGCGGATGGGGTCGCCCACCGCACGCGTCTGGCCGTGGTCGAGCCATAACACCCGAGAACACAGCAACTGCAACGTGCTGATATCATGGGTGACAAAGAGAATGGTCACGCCTTTAGCCACCAGCACCTGAATCCGTTCGAGGCACTTGTTGCGAAAGGCGATGTCGCCGACGCTCAAGGCCTCGTCGATGATCAAGATGTCAGGGCTGACGTGGATGGCAACGGCAAAGGCCAGGCGCACGAACATGCCGCTGGAATAGGTTTTGACGGGCTCGTCGATGAATTCCTCGAGTTCAGCAAAGGCGAGGATGTCGTCGAAGCAGGCGTCGATCTCGGTCCGGGTCATGCCCAATAGGGCCGCGTTCAAATAGGCGTTCTCGCGGCCGCTGAACTCGGGATTGAAGCCCGCGCCCAGTTCCAGCAGCGCTGCCACCCGGCCGTTTACGGTGATGCTGCCGGAGCTTGGCGTGACGGTGCCGCAAATCGCCTGCAATAGCGTCGATTTGCCGGCGCCATTGCGACCGATGATGCCCAGCACTTCGCCGCGTTTGACCTCGAGCGACACGTCGCGCAAGGCCCAGAAGTCGCGGAAATATTTTCGCCGGCGAAAAATGCTTTGCATCAGCCGGTGATGCGGCCGCGCATAAATCTGGTAGCATTTGGACAGATTGCTGACGCTAATCACCGCGTCGCCAATGACCGCTTCAGAGGACATCGGCAAATCCTTTGCGTGTCTTCTGGAAGAAGGCAAAGCCCAGGCAGGCGATGACGAGGCCGCTGATCAGGAAAAGGCCGTAGCTGCGCCAGTCTGGCAGGTTTCCCCAAATCAAGACGCCGCGGGCCTGCTCCACCGCGAGCGTCAGCGGATTGAGGTAGAGCAGGGGGCGGATGTTTTCAGGCAGAGCCGTTAGCGGATAAAAGATCGGCGAGAGGAAAATGAGCGCCGAGGTGAGAATGCCGACGATCTGGCCAACATCGCGCAAATACACGCCCAAGGCCGCGAGCAGCCACGAGAAACCGAGGATGGTCAGCGCGAGGGGCGCGACGACAACCGGCAGCAGCAAAGCAGTCGCCGGGGGAGCTCCGAACAGCGAGAGATAGAAGATCAGCCAGACCACAAGGCCGATCGCGAGATGGAACAGGGCCGCGCCAAAGGCCACCCAAGGCAGAATATCGAGCGGAAAGGCGACCTTTTTGACGTAGTTCACATTGGCCAGCACCAGCGACGGCGCGCGCGTCAGGCACTCGGCGAACAGCGTGAACAACAGAAGGCCCGCGAACAACACCAGGGCATATTCCGACGTCGAGCTTTCGGTGGCGCTCCAGCGGGTTTTGAAAATGCCGCTAAAAACGAAGGTGTAAACCAGCAGCATCAGCAGCGGATTGAAGAACGACCAGGCAAGACCGAGGACAGAACCCCGGTACCGTCCCAGCGCGTCGCGTTTGGCCAGCATGGCGATCAGCGCGCGGTTGCGCCAAAAACTGGCGATGATCTCGCGCGGCGATGCGGAGGCCGGGGCCATCAATCGAAGGTCTCGGCCTGGGACAGCGGCAGCGCGTTTTGATCTTTGCCCGACAGCGTCGGCTCGCCCTGCCACGGCCATTGGATGCCGATAGCTGGATCGTTCCAGGCGATAAACCGCTCGTACTCAGGCGCCCAGTAATCCGTGGCCTTGTAGAAGAAGTCGGCGGAGCCGGACAGCACGAGGAAGCCGTGCGCAAAGCCGGGGGGAATCCACAATTCTTTTTTGTTTTCGGCGGACAGGACTTCTCCCGCCCATTGGCCGTAGGTCGGCGAAGATTTGCGGATATCCACGGCGACATCGAATACCTCGCCGTCCAGCACGCGCACAAGTTTGCCCTGGGTCTGCTTGATCTGGTAGTGCAGGCCGCGCAGCACGCCCTTTACCGAGCGGGAGTGATTGTCCTGCACAAACACCGGCTCCTGGCCGGTGACGTCACGAAAGACACGCTGGTTATAGCTTTCAAAAAAGAAGCCGCGGGAGTCGCCGAAGACTTTCGGCTCCAGGAGGACGAGGTCCGGGATCTTGAGACGCGTGGCTTTCATCAGAACCGGCGCTCGGTCAAAAGGCTTTTGAGGTAACGACCGTAATCGTTCTTAGCCAAAGGCTGGGCCAGTTTCTCGAGGGCCGGCGCATCGATCCATTTCTGGCGGAAGGCGATTTCTTCCGGGCACGAAACTTTCATGCCCTGGCGGCGTTCGAGCGTGGCGATGAACTGGCTGGCCTCGAGCATCGACTCATGCGTGCCGGTGTCGAGCCAGGCGTAGCCGCGTCCCATGATCTCGACCGACATGGTGCCGGCATCGAGATAGAGCCGGTTGAGGTCGGTGATCTCCAACTCGCCGCGCGGCGAGGGCTTCAGCGACTTGGCGCGGGCCGAAACGCCGCCGTCATAAAAGTACAGCCCGGTCACGGCGTAGCTCGACTTCGGCTGCTTCGGTTTTTCTTCCAGGCTGATCGCCTTGCCACTATCGTCGAATTCGACGACGCCGTAACGCTCTGGATCATGCACGTGATAGGCAAAAACGGTCGCGCCGGTGGTCTTGCTGTCGGCGGAGTCCAACAGCCGCGCAAGATCGTGCCCGTAAAAAATGTTATCGCCCAAGACAAGCGTCGAAGGCGCACCATTCAAAAATTTCTCGCCGATGATGAAAGCCTGAGCGAGCCCGTCGGGCGATGGCTGTACTGCATAGGTGAGATTGAGGCCCCATTGCGCGCCGGTTCCCAGCAACTGCTCGAAGCGCGGTGTGTCCTGCGGCGTGGAGATAATGAGAATGTCGCGAATGCCGGCCAACATCAACGTCGACAGTGGGTAATAGATCATCGGTTTGTCGAAGACTGGCAACAACTGCTTAGAGACGACCAGCGTCGCCGGATGCAGGCGGGTGCCGGCGCCGCCCGCCAGAATGATGCCTTTGCGGTTTTTCGTGTCGCTCATGATGCGGTCGGGCTTTCTTGCGGAAGTTCGTCGAGGAACCGGTCCAGGCCAGCGTCCCAGCGCGGTAGCGCAAGTTCGAAGGCGGCCCGCACCTTATCGGTCGCCAGACGGGAATTGGCAATGCGTTTGGCGGGCGTCGGGTAGTCGACGGTGGGAATGGCTTTGACCCGATCGGGCGTGGATTTCAACACGTAACCCCTTGCCACCGCGAGCTGGAGCAGTCGCTGTGCATAGGCGTGCCAGCTGGCCGCGCCGGTGGCGGTCACATGATAGGTGCCAAGCTTGTCATCCGACAGCCGGTGAAGCGCCTGGGCAGTCACATCGGCGATCAGTTCCGCACTTGTCGGGGCGCCGATCTGGTCGTCCACCACGCGCAGTTCATCACGCGTACGCGCAAACTTGAGCATGGTTCGCGGAAAATTGTGGCCCCGCGGCGCGTAGACCCAGCTTGTGCGAAAAATCAAATGGCGCGCACCGGATGCACGTACAGCTTCTTCGCCGGCGTATTTGCTGCGGCCGTAAAGGCTCAGAGGATTGGCGACGTCCGTTTCGACGTAGGGCGCGGTTTTTGTGCCGTCGAATACGTAGTCCGTTGAGTAGTGGATCAATAGGGCATTGCTGCGTTTGGCCTCTTCCGCCAGAAGGCCGACGGCGGTCGCGTTGATAAGCATGGCGAGCTCGGGTTCGGACTCCGCCTTGTCGACCGCGGTATAGGCTGCGGCATTGGCGATGACGTCCGCCTTGGCCGCACGCACGACGTCGCGCAAGGCATCAAGATCGGCAAGATCGGCGGTGGCGCGGCCGTGTGCCATCACATCGCCCAAGGCGGCAAGTGAGCGCTGCAACTCCCAACCGACTTGCCCGTTCGCGCCGAGCAGAAGAATCTTCATCGTCATCCGATTGTATTGGCGGTTCTATTGATACTGCGCCGCGACCCACGCGCGGTAGGCGCCGCTGGTGACATTTTTGACCCAAGGCTGATTGTCCAGATACCAGCGCACAGTGCGTCTGATCCCCGTCTCGAAAGTTTGGGCGGGCTTCCATCCGAGGTCGCGGTCGATCTTGGTGGCGTCGATGGCGTAGCGGCGGTCGTGTCCGGGCCGGTCGGCGACGAAAGTGATCTGCGTGCGGTAAGAGGCGCCATCGGCGCGCGGCTTCTCGGCATCGAGGATGTCGCAGAGCGTATGCACGACGGCGATGTTAGACATCTCGTTCCAGCCGCCGATGTTGTAGGTCTCATCGACCTTGCCCCGCTCCAGCACGACGCAGATCGCGCTGCAGTGGTCGCCGACATACAGCCAATCGCGCACGTTGAGGCCATCGCCATAAATCGGCAGCGGTTTGCCGATGAGAGCGTTGTGGATCATCAGCGGGATCAGTTTTTCCGGAAATTGATAGGGTCCGTAATTGTTGGAGCAATTGGTAGTCATCACCGGCAAGCCATAGGTGTGGTGGTAGGCGCGCACCAGATGGTCCGAGGCGGCTTTGGAGGCGGAGTAGGGGCTGTTCGGTTGATAGGTGTGCTCTTCGGTGAAGGCCGGGTCTTCGAAGCCGAGCGAGCCGTAGACTTCATCGGTTGAGACATGCAGCAAACGGAAGGCGGATTTGTCGGGGGCGGAAAGTCCCGTGAAATGGGCGCGCACGGCTTCCAGCAGGCGGTAGGTGCCAACGATGTTGGTCTGGATGAAGTCCTCGGGGCTGTGGATCGAACGGTCCACATGGGATTCCGCAGCGAAGTTCAGCACGGCGCGGGGTTTATGCTGCGCCAGGGTCTGCAGGACCTGATCGTAATCGCCGATGTCGCCCTGCACGAAGATGTGGCGGTTATTGCCCTTGAGGCTTGCGAGGTTCTCAAGGTTGCCGGCATAGGTCAGCTTGTCGTAGTTGACGACGGGCTCATTGCCAGCCGCCAGCCAATCCATCACAAAGTTGGCGCCGATAAATCCGGCGCCGCCCGTTACCAAAATCGTCATTATTTTTAGAGCCTGTTGAAGAGAGCCGCGACGTAAAGCCCGATATTATCGATAAAACCCTGGCGATGCACGCCGGACCGCCGGAGCGCCAGAAGCCGCAAGGGCAGAGGTCCAGACCGCGCAGCGGCGAATTGGTCGAAGATGCGCTGGTTCTCCGGAGTCAGGAGTTCCCGCACGGGCGTGAGGCTGCGCACATTGCGCTCGCTCCAGTCCTTGAACCGCCCGCCAAAAACCAGTGCCGCGCGCCACAGACGCGCCAGGAATCCGGCATTGCTGCCGACAAGATTTTCGCTGTGCTGGCGATAGCGCACGCCGGGATAGGTGTCATAGAAGGCCATGCCGCCGGCGCCGGTGACCAGCATATAGACCCACCAGTCGTGGCTGACCATGCCGGCATCTTTGGTATTGGCGGCGATAAGCTTTTGCGCGGCAGCGTTGAAGACCATGGTGTTGCCGCCGCCGATGTTCTGCACCATGGCGTTGGCGAAGGTCGGCGGTTTGGCGGTGAACAGCGGCGCAAAGCCCAGTTCGGCGCCGTCTTCGTCGATCAAGCGGGTGCGCGACATGTATAGGGCGGGTGTGCCTGCCGGCAGGATTTCAAGCCATGCGACGGCACGGGCGATCTTGTCGCTTTCCCAAAGGTCGTCCTGGTCGGCGAAAGCATAGTGGTCGGCGTGAATGTCCGCATTGCAGGCCAGGGACATGAAGTTGGCGACAAAGCCCGCCCGGGGCCCGGGCAGAACTGACAGCAAAGCGTCGCCCCACTGCTTTTTGTAATGCGCGAGGATCGCGAGCGTTTTGTCTCGCGAGCCGTCGTCGGAGGCCCATACCTTCCAGCGCCGGTGAGTCTGCCGGGCGATGGAGTTCAATTGCGCGGCCAGAAAATCCTCACCCTGATAGGTGCACAACAGAACCGCGACCAGGGGTGGCGGAGCCGCGGACGATCTGTAGCTATCGATGGACGGGTGTTGCGACATGGATGCTATATCAGCGTTGCCTGTTTGCCGGCTCTAAGGAGGCGGCCCGCCCAATCTGATGTTCAGGCGCGGTATATTTACCCCAAAGCGGCGGAAATGTTAACGCAAACATGGCGTTAGCCTGAGCTGTTCCCGGTGGTGGCAATTTGAGGTCTTTTGTCCTGCCGTAGGGTCGATATGGGCGCCAATTCCTTGTTGTTGCTAGATTCCTGAGCCGGTAGACTTGCCCCCTCGCCGCGGGGTGTATGCCCCGGCCCGGGGAGGTGCGATCCACGGTTGGGGCCCGGCCGCAAGAGCCAGACACAAATCAGCCCGTGATCGGACGTAATTGGAGCGCAATCTTAGCAGACAGTCATAACGAGGCTGAAACAGGCCCGGCCACCTGATGTGGACGGATTAGTTCAAGGGAAGGACAGCAGCAGATGTCGAACGGCAATATTTCGCGGCGCAAATTACTCGAACGGGGCATTCAATTGCCGCTGGGCGGGGTGTTATTGGCAGCTGCGGCGGCGCAGACGGCGGCGGCCGCAGACAAAGTGTGCGTCGACATGGCCAATATGGATGGCGGCCAGAAGAGCATTCGTGAATCGCTGAACTACGTTGAAAAGTCCAAAGATCCCAAGCAGACGTGCGGCGGCTGCGGCTTCTTCGAAGCCAAAGGTGACGGCTGCGGCAATTGCATGATCTTCACCGGCCCGGCCAACGCCATGGGCCATTGTGATTCCTGGGCTGCCAAGGGCTAGATCGCTCGCCTCAGTCTTTGTCCACACGGCGGAATTCGGGATATGTCGCGCAGGCGACGGAACCGGCTTCCGCCGTTGGCTTTTGCGCTAGTGAAAGTCGCGGCTTTTAACCCTTAGGCGCGGACCCGCGGGTCCCCCGCCCAGCACGCGGCCGGGCGGCATGGGTGGATCCTTTTCCAAATCCCCGCCTTCTAAGTCAATGTCGCCAATGTGACGCAGCCATGGCGTCAGATCGTACAGCTCGCGCACGACGACGTGGATGATATCGCCCTCTTTCTGTACTTTGCCGACGCAGGCCAGCATGCGGCTGGCCATGACGGTCGCGCGGTGGTCCTGGAAAAACTGCGGCCAGACCACGAGATTGCCCGGGCCGGTTTCATCCTCCAGCGTGATGAAGACGATGCCCTTGGCCGAGCCGGGGCGCTGGCGCACCAGCACGAGCCCCGCGATACGGGCGGTGTCGCCGTTCCTCATCTTCTGCAAACTAGCAAGGGCGTGCCATTTGGCCTGTGTCAGGTCGCGGCGCAGAAACTGCACAGGGTGCGCGCGCAGGGAGAAAGACGTCATGGCAAAATCCTGCAGCACGTTCTCGCCGTCGGTCAACGGGGTGAGGCACACATCAGGCTCGGCGCGTTCGGGCGTCCATGGCGCCTGTTGTTTATCGGCAGCGGCAAAGAGCGGCAGCGGTTTGCGCAGAGCCCGCACCGTCCATAGCGCCCGGCGCCGGTCGATGCCCGCGGAGCCGCATGTATCGCTTTCTGCCAGCAGCTCCAGGTAGCGCAGCGGCATCTCCGTGCGCTGCCAGACATCTTCGAGGTTTTCATAAGGCGCATGACGCGCAGCGATCAGCTTGCTAGCAGCCTCGGCGGTCATGCCCTTGATCACACGAAAGCCCAGGCGGACGGCGAACGTGCCGTTGGTTTGCGGCTCCAGAGTGCAATCCCAGTGACTGTCATTGATGTCTGCCGGCAATACCACCACATCGTGGGCACGGGCATCGCTGATCAATTGAGCCGGGGCGTAGAAGCCTAAGGGCTGCGCGTTGAGGATGGCGCAGAGAAACACATCCGGATGGTGACATTTCACCCAGGATGAGGCGTAGACCAGAATGGCGAAAGAGGCGGCGTGACTTTCGGGGAAACCATAGGTGCCGAAGCCTTCGATCTGGCTGAAGCAGCGCTCGGCGAATTCCAGGGCGCAGCCGTTCTTGACCATGCCGCTGATGAAGGGGTCGCGGAATTCAGACACCTTGCCGTCGTTGCGGAACGTCGCCATGGCGCGGCGCAACCGGTCAGCTTCGCTGGGGCTGAAGCCCGCGCCGACGATGGCGATCTTCATGGCATGTTCCTGGAACAGCGGTATCCCTAGCGTCTTGTTCAGAACCGGTTCCAATTCGGGCATTGGATATACAATCTTCTCAATGCCGGCGCGCCGCTTCAGGTAAGGGTGCACCATATTGCCCTGAATTGGGCCAGGCCGGACGATGGCCACCTGAATCACTAGGTCATAAATTTTACGCGGCTTTAAACGCGGCAGCATGTTCATCTGCGCGCGGCTTTCCACCTGGAACACGCCAATGCTGTCGGCCTTGCATAGCATGTCGTAGACAACCGGATCGTCTGGCGGCAGTGCGGCAACGGATAGCGGCATGTTCTTGTGCTGTTTCAGTAGGTCGAACGCGCGGCGCAGGCACCCCAACATGCCGAGGCCGAGCACATCGACCTTCATCATCTGGATGACTTCAATATCGTCCTTGTCCCAGGCGATAACGGTGCGGTCCGCCATGGCGGCATTTTCCACCGGCACCAGGTCGTCCAGCCGCTCGCGGCTGATGACAAATCCGCCGGGATGCTGCGAGAGATGACGGGGAAAGCCGGTGATGTCTTTGGCCAGCTTCAATGTGAGCCGCAGGCGCCAGTCGGTGGGATCAAGGCCCAGGCTGCGCGCCCGGTCGTGGGCGATGCCTTCTTCAGACCATCCCCATACCGTGCCTGCTATAATGGCTGTGATGTCCTCCGTGAGGCCCAAGACCTTGCCGACTTCGCGAATAGAACGCCGTGTGCGGTAGTGCACGACCGTTGCTGTAAGTGCAGCATGATCGCGCCCGTAGGTCCGGTAGATCCACTGAATGACTTCTTCGCGGCGTTCATGCTCGAAGTCGACATCGATGTCGGGTGGCTCCCCCCGTTCAGCGCTGATGAAGCGCGCGAACAGACCTTCGGATGTTTCCGGGTTCATTTCCGTTATCCCTAAGCAGAAGCACACCGCAGAGTTGGCGGCGCTGCCGCGTCCTTGGCAGAGAATTTCCTTGGAGCGCGCAAAATTGACGATGCGCCAAACCGTCAAAAAATAGGGGGCGTAATTCAATTCCTCGATGAGTTTGAGTTCGTCACGGACGTTCTTGGCGACTTTTTTGGAGACGCCGGAGGGATAACGGTCCGAAGCCCCTTCCCAGGTCAGCCGCCGCAAGGCCTGCTGGGCTGAAAGCCCCGGGATAAGCTGTTCGTCGGGATACTGGTACTTCAGCTCGTCCATGGAAAAGCGGCAGCGCTCGGCGATCTCGCAGCTGCGCTCGACGGCTGCGGGATACAACGCAAACAGCCGCACCATTTCAGCCGGGGTTTTCAGGAACCGATCGGCCGAGCGTTCGCGCTCATAGCCGAGCGTATCGATGGTTTTGCCCAGGCGGATGCAGGTCAGCACATCCTGCAGCATGCGCCGCTCGGGCACGTGATAAAGCACGTCGTTGGTCACCACGGTTGACACACGCAAGTCCTGGGCCATTGCGGCGAGCGTATCGAGGCGCTGGTTTTCATTGGGACGGAAACGCCGCGTGAGGGCGAGATAGGTGCTTTTCCGGAAATCACCGCGCAGTTTTTGCAGAAAGGCGCCGTATTTCTCCGTGGCTTCATCGCCGAGGGCAATGAATATCTGTCCTTCACCATGGGCGGCGACGTCGTCGTAGGTCAAAAGGCATTGGCCTTTTTTCGCGCGTTTTTTGCCGAGAGTTAGCAGGCGCGTGAGGCGGCTATAGGCAGCGCGGTGCTGCGGATAACACAGGACGCTATGGCCGTCGGTTAGATCGAGCCGACAGCCGATGAGCAGAGGGATCTTTTTGTCCGCGGCGGCATAGGCTTTGACGGTGCCGGCAACGCTGTTGCGGTCGGTGATGGCGATGGCGGCAAGGCCAAGTTCTATGGCCTTATCCACCATTTCCTTGGGATACGAGGCGCCGCGCAGGAAGGAATAATTGCTGGTCACCTGAAGCTCGGCATAGCGCGTCATCAGGCGAACATCCCATGCAGATACCAATGATGCGCCTGGCCCGGCCGCTCGGCGCGGAACAGCCAGTAGCGCTCGCCGGTATCGTTCTCGACGCGGAAATAGTCGCGCACTTCACGCACTTCCGAGGCGTGCCGCCACCACTCGCCGAAAATGCGCTCGGGCCCGTCGGCGCTGCGCACGATGTGGGTGCGTTGCCGCCAGACGAATTTCGCCGGCGGATAGTCTGGCAGCATCGCGATGACTTGAATGGGCTCGGGCGGCGACAGCAGCCGGACGGGGCGCGGCAGATCTTTCGGCCACAGATTCTCGACAGGCTTCATGGGCGAGCCAGGGACGGCAGTGCGTTCGGGGATGTCGCTGGCAATGTGGGTGATGCGGAACACGTTGTCGGCGCCGACGCGGCTGATCAAACGATCGACCAGTTCGCCAAGATTGCGTTCTCCTGTGTTCCCGCCGTCGGTTGCAAGTTGCGTAGCTTGTAGGGGCGCTACGCGCCAAGCCGTCAGCACCGCGGCTTCGATGCCGAAGCCGGGATCGACATCGGTCAGTTTGGCGCCGAGCAGCTTGGCCATGTGCAGCGGATCGCGCGAGGGATGGGCGGTGCGGATGCGCAAGGCTTCAATGCGCCCATCGACGCGCTCGAACAGGAGATCGAGCTGGCGTGCCCCTTCCTGGCTTTTTTCCAGATCGGCACAAAGTTCGCCGGTCAGATGATCGATGGTGCGCTGAAGGTCTTCCGGCGTGGCGATGGGCTCGACGAAGCTTAAACGCCGGCGCTTGGCCAGAGGCGGCAGGATAGGTGTTATGGCTTCCGGCGCATGTCCTAACGCCTGATCAAGGCGCAGAAGCACGTCGCGTCCAAAGCGTACGGGAACTGTTGCGCGGGGGAGTTGACGCAGATCGGCGACGCTTTTGAGGCCGACATGGCGCAGGGCCTGTACCGTTGCATCGGCGAGTCGCAGGGCTTTGAGGGACAATCGGTCCAAGGCGTGTTTTTCTGCGCCGCACATCAGCACCGGATCGCCGCGGCCATAATGCGCCCAGGCCCATGCGGCCCCTGGCGTATCGGCGATGGCCACGCGCGCGGTAAAACCCAAGGCGCGCAGGCGCCGGGTTATGGTGCCCAGCATCATGGCTTCGCCGCCAAAAAGATGTGCGACACCGGTGGCATCGATCCATAGTCCATCGGGCGGGCTGGGCGAGACCAGAGGACTGAAGCGCAGCATCTGCACGGTCAGGCGATCCAGGGCGCGGGCATCATCCAGGGGACGCGCCGCTTCAACATTCACCTGAGGGTCGATGACGCGGGCACGGGCTAAAGCCATGCCCGCCGCGATTCCGCGCGCGGCGGCAGCGGCGTTCACCGCGACAACGGTACGGTGCTGGCCTTCCGTGGCGGCAATAACGAGCGGATTATCCGGCCGCGCGGTGCTGCTCAGGCCATTGTCCTGACGCAGCCGGCGCTGCCGCAAGTCCATGGTCCAGTGCGGAAGAAAGACGGAGATGACCCTGCGCATCGGGAGCCTCGACAATCCACGCTCCGGTCGCACCGTTGCGCGACTGGAGCAATTCAAGCGACCAGCGGGGCGCACCCGCTTCGGCAATTGCATGGTGGGCGGAAGGAAACGGCGTGATCCGCCAGCGCCCGGCGGCGGCTATGGGTTCGGTCTCGGCGCGGCGGGACGAGGTGCGCAGAACCAAAGCCGTGACGCCCGATTTCTCCGCCGCCAAATGCAGGCGTCGGCTGGCGGTCAGATCGAGCTTGTCCACTTCACCGACGACACAGGCGAGCAGGCTATGGCGCAGGCCCTCTTCCATGACGCCCAGCAGGGCGGCGTCCGAGGACGCAGTGACGGCCAGGAGGCGTGCAGGCATGAGGCCCACGCGGGCAAGGCCGGGCGCATAGATGCGTGCGCCATGAACATCCCCCCGCCGGGCGCACCACAGGACCATGCCCAGCCGCCCGCCAATGGCGGCGGCAAAGGCGGTAAGGGCTGCAGCCCCTGCCGGGCTGTCGTCGCTTCTGGCCTCGTGCAGACATCCCAGGGGCAGGCCGCCCTCGGGCCAAAGGCTGTCGAGGGGCTCCAGCAATTTTAAAGCCGGAGAGACCGCCTCCGGCCTGGCGCCGCCCAGGCGTTCCAACTGGCGGATTCGCTGTCGCAGCGACGCTAAAGCCGCGGTTTTCCCGCTGATATGCTGGGCCATGGACATGGCTGGACAGTCCGCTGTGATGGATTTGTTCTATATTTGTTCTCATTTAAGGGAGAGTCAAGCCTACCCCCTAAGCCCCTGAGGAAGCCGCTATTTAGATAAAAAATTAACCTTTTGGGGCCGATAGTTAACGCGCGTCACCGCACTGATGCGGACGCTGGAGCAGGCACCCATGGGCGCTCAATTCGAACACGTCACGTATTCGCCGGAAGTTTCGTTGACCCTGATCGTCGACGACATCACCCGTCAGCGTCGTGATGCGCCCTTCAAAGCGGGCCCCCTGGATCTGATGAGTTGGCTGAACGCCTTGCAGCGGCAGTCGGCGCCCTTGGTGCATTCGCAGGCCTCGCGCGAAAATCTCGAAGCTTGGCTCGACATGGTCGAGCAGGACGAAGCGCTGGCCCTCCCTTTGGCGGGCGTTCCCTAAACCATCACCTTCCGCGCCAGGCCGGCTTGCGTTTGGCCAGGAATGAACTCACGCCTTCTTTGAAATCGGCACTGCCGTAGCACGAGCGGATAAGATCGTCCGCCACCGGCACGCCTGAAAGCGTCAGACGCCGCACAGCTTCCTTGGCGGCGCGCATGGTCAGTGGCGCATGACCTTTCAGTTTGCCGCAGAGGTCGGCGACTTTTGCGTCGATCTCTTCCACGGGAACGACGGCTTCGACGAAGCCGCAGGCCAGCGCTTCCTCGGCACCGATGGTGTCGGCCAGTAATAGAATGCGTTTGGTGCGCGCCGGGCCGAAGTGAACCATCAGCCGCGCGACATTGCCGACCGACAGACAGTTCCCCAGCGTGCGCGCGATCGGGGCCCCAAAGCGCGCGGTCGGCGTGCAGATGCGGAAATCACAGGACGCCGCGATGACGATGCCCGCACCCGTGGCCCAACCTTCGACAACGGCGATGGTGGGTTTTGCCAAGCCTTCGTGTTTCTCGACCACCGCATCAATACGCCGTTCATAGGCGATGCCGTCCTCGGCATCTTTGAAGGCGGTGAATTGCTGAATATCAGTACCGGCAATGAAGGCCTCTCCGCCCACGCCGCGGAACACGGCGACACGCACCTCGGCATCGGTGGTGATGGCTTCACAGACCTGGGCCAGGCCTTCGTACATCGCCCAGGTCATGGCGTTGCGTGCGCCGGGCCGGTCGAACAGCACGGAAGCGACGCCGTCCTTCACCTCGTAGCGGGTGCTGCCTTCACTCACGATAAACTCCTAAGCATCTGGTTGTGTGGCCGCTGCGCTGGGGCGCGCGAGGAGGCGTTCCACCCAGGCGGCGACCGTCGGCGGCGGCGTAATTTCCATCACCGGCAGGAAGTGGAGCAGAGTCATGTAGCAGAGGTCTGCCAGGGTGAACTGTTCAGCGACCAGATATTGCTTGCCGGTCAACTGCGCCTCCAGCAGGACGAGATGCTTTTTGATCTCTACCGTCGCCGCGTCCATTGCCGGGATGTCCCACTTCTCCTTGGCGAGGAAACGGCGCGGGAACACGATGACTCCGGTGTAGCGCCCCAACTGGATGTCGCACAGCTTCATATGCATATCGACCAGGGCCCGCTGCTTAACGTCGGCTGGCACCAGCGGCGGCGCGGGGCGTGTTGCTTCGAGATAATTGAGGATGGCCGTGGATTCATAAAGAACGAGACCATCCTCGGTGATCGTTGGAACCCGTCCATAGGGATTGAGTGCCAAGTAATCGGGCGCCTTGTGGCCGTTCTTGGCCATGTCGAGGATCACTTCCTCGTGAGGGATGTTCTTCTCGATGAGGGCGATGCGCACACGCCGCGAATAGGAGGAGCGCGGATGGAAATAAAGCTTCAGCATGCAGCCCCCTCAGTGCTTATGTGCCTGGGGAGTGTAGCCATCAGGGCCACCTCAGGCAACGCTAGGCACGCCTTGTTAGGGTCGCGTATAAAATAAGGTTTAGATGGTGATCGTACGGGCGCGGTTTATATCTTTAGTTGGCGGGGGCCACGCGCCCCTGGGGAGAATAGTATGCGCATCTTTGTGAATAAAATGTTCGCCGCTTTTATTGTCGCCGCCGGCTTACCGTCGGCTGTCGTGGCTGCGGATGATGTCGATGTGCGTGGGCTTGAATGCCACCTTGCCTTTGAATCTGACCGCGACAGCGCGTTCAAGCGGCCGGACGGCGCGCGCTACCTGTATATGGTGCTGCAAGCGCCGTCCAACGACCGTGCCCATGTCGACAGTGCGCTCCAGTTCGCTGTGGGCAAAGCCGAGCCGAGTTATTTGCTCAATCCGCTATTGGGAAAGGCCACTGCGCCGCGGGCTGATGCGGTTTTTTTCAACGCCGGTGGCGATGCGGTCGAAGAACCCTTTTCATTCGAGTTCAATGGCAAGTCTCTGAAGCTTACGACCTATCAAAGCCGCATCCCGAATTATGTTGTCGGCGATTACGTCAACGAGATCTTCAAGCTTCAGCCCAAATGGAGCGAGATCGAGGGTGATGTCGATACCGTGCGCGAAGCCGAGCCCACCGTCTTCGTGGACGGAATCGCGCAATATGTGATGCGCTTTGCCTGCCGCGATATTGATCCGGGCAAACTTCGTGCCGCCGCTCGCGCGCGCAACCGCTGAAATAAAAACCGCCGGTGGCTGGGCCACCGGCGGCGGTATACAAAACGCCTATTTAAGACGCGTTATTTCTTGGCCGGCTTGAAGTCTTTGACCAGCTTTTCGGCGGCGGCCAAATCTTCAGGCTTCATGCGGGCCTTCATGCGCGAGGCACGCGTGGCGGCCGACGCATCTTCTTTCGAGGCGAGTGTGAACCAGTAGTAAGCCTGCACCGGATTCGGCGGCAGGGCGGCGTCGCCCGTCGTGTAGATCACGCCGAGAGCGTTCTGGGACATGACATATCCTTGGTTCGCCGACATCGTGTACCACTTGGCTGCTTCGGCGATGTCGCGCTTAACGCCCTGGCCCTGTTCGTACATCGAGCCCATGGCGTGCTGCGCCTGGGGATAGCCCTTTTCGGCGCCCTGTTTGTACCACTTCATGGCGTTGACGTAGCTGCGGTCGACCCCTTTGCCGTCGAAGTACATCAGGCCCACGCTGTACATGCCGTAGGCGCTACCGCCGGCGGCAGCGGTTTGATAAAGCTTCATCGCCGTGGCGAAGTCGCCTTTTTGATCGGCGGCATAGGCGGCTTCGGCGTCTTCCTGCGGCCCGGCCAGCACGGGGGCGGCAAGGGCCAGGCTCAAGGCTAAACCGGAGATAATCGAGCGGACGGCATATTTCATAGCGGGCTCCTCCCAAACTGAAGTTGCGAGTGTAGCGTGCCCGGGCCTGCTTCGTGAAGCCCCCGGGAATACCGCCCGATTATCTACCCTGCCTTTATGACTTCTTTTTGACCGCGCCGGTTTTGAGAAGCTCCACCAACTGGTCCAAGCATGTACCCCAGCCCTCGTGGAAGCCCATGTCGGCGTGGGTCTTGCGGCCGCTCTCGTCTTTGTGAATGGCCCGCGCGGTATATTTTGTGCCGCCTCCGGCGGGTTCGAACGTAATTACGGCGGTGAAGGGGATAAAGCCGGCGTCGACCGGCCGGTACCCCGGTGCCATGGTATTCGTCCAGACGAGCTTACGGCCCGTCACGACCTCCAGATAACAGCAGAGGTGGGTATTCTCCTCGCCCTCGGGCGAGCGCATGACGAACTTGAAGCCCCGCCCGGGCGCACATCGACCTCGACGTCGGCCATGGTCCAGGGCAGCGGCACGAACCACTTCATCAGATGGTCGCGGCTGGTCCAGGCCTCCCAGACCAAAGCCGGGGCGGCCTCGATGGTGCGTTCCAGCACCAGATCGAAGCGCGGATCGGGCAGGTCGGAGGACTTTGTCATGTGGTCTCTCCGGGTTTAAGCGTTTTGACGTAGGCGTCGAACTGGTTGAGGCGCTGCTCCCAGAGGCTGCGCTGGGTGGCGATCCAGCTTTCGGCGACGCTGAGTTGCTGCGCTTTGACGTAACAGGTGCGCACGCGCCCCTTTTTGGTCGAATAAATCAGCCCGCTTTTCTCGAGCACGCCGAGGTGCTGCACAAAGGAGGGCAGGGCCATGCGGAAAGGGGCTGCGAGGTCGCTGACCGAGGTTGGGCCCTGGCACAATCGCGCCAGCACCGCGCGGCGGGTGGGATCGCCGAGGGCGTTGAAGACGTCGTCGAGGGCGGCTGATTTGTTAGGCATAAGCCTAACTATCAGGCCATCTATAGTAAGGTCAATGCCTAAGTTATTCGGCTACCGCTGGAGAGTAATGGTCTTGGCCGCGCCGCCAATCACCAGCGCGCCGGTCAGGGCGTCGGCCGTCAGCTGCCCATCGAAGTGCAGCGGTTCATCGGCCCCATCGTGCTTTACTGTCGCATCAAATGTAAGTGCGGCCCCGGTGAGCTTGGCCGTGCTGATGGTGGCCTTCATGGCGCCAAGCCTTACCGCGCCGCTGACCATCTGAAATTTCTGGGTAAGATCGAGGGATAGGCTTTCAAGGCCTACAGTGCCCTTCCATGTGCCGGCGACCTTGGCCGGAACCACCCAGAAATAAACCGGCACCTTGCCCTGCACCATCACCTTGTCGTCCGGCGGCCAATCGAACATGTGGAACTGGTGCGAGACAATGCGTGTGCCTGCCTTGAGTTCGTTGAGGATGCGCGGCCGCAGGCGTAGGTTCACTTGGTCGAAGAGATACATTGTAACGACCGTGGCATCGCTGAAATCGACTTTGAAGATGTCGCCTTCAATGAAGGTGACGCGGTCGGTTACCCCTGTAGTCTGCGCCGCGACGTTGGCGTCTTTGATGCGGTTGGGATTGAGTTCGATGCCGATGGCCTTTTTAACGCCGAAGTCACGCGCGGCCACGATAGGGGTGCGGCCGTCGCCCGAGCCTAGATCGTAAAGCACATCGCCGGGACCGACCGCTGCGACTTTCAGCATGGCGTCGATGACCGGCGGCGGTGTCGGCACAAACGGCACATCGACCTTCACCCAGGCCTCGGTTTCGCCGGGCTGGATTGGAGCGGCAGACGTTGCCGCTATTGCCGGCCCTGCAACGGCAAACAGCATTAAGATCAAAATAGTCCGAGGCAGCATGGACACATCTCCTGCTGGCTTAGGCTTGAAACGCTTGCGTCAATTGCCTCACGACTTCGCGCCAGGAAAACTTATCATTGATGAAGGCGATGGCCGCATCTTTATCAAGCGCCGTAGCTTTGTTCTCGACCAATAACGTCAGCTTTTCGAGCAAGCTTTCGATATCGGGCTCGATGACGTTGCCTGCGCCCGCGGTCAACTTATATCCCTCGACCTGCAGCGCGAAGGACTGGTGATAGTAGTCGTCCGTCGATCCGCCTTTGGTGATGACGATCGGCGTGCCGCAGGCGGCAGCCTCGAGCGGAGGCAAATTGAACCCTTCGGCGCGATAGGGTGCGGCATAACAATCGACGGCGCCATACAGGTCGCTGAGGTCGCTCAACGTCAAGTCATCGGAGATAAAGATGATAGATGCGCGCAGCGCCTCGGTCATAAGGTCGGGCCGTGATTCCGCCAGCGTGTTGAAGACACCTGCGCCGTCGAGACCATACAGATGGCGCGAGTCTTTCAATATCAGGCGCACGTGAGGGTGGCGTGTTTTAAGGATGGCATAGGCGGCGATCAGAAGATCGATGCCTTTGTTCGAGGTCATCGACCCGACCGATAGGATGGCAAAGGTGTCATCGCCGAGGCCAAGCCTGCTGCGAACCTGTTTGCGTCGCTCGGCCGTGGTGGGCTTGTAGATCTCGCCATCGACACCATGGGGTATGACCAGCACCTGGGCGTCGGAAAACCCGGCTTTCAGAAATCCGACTTTGGACCAATGCGACGGCGTCACGATTTTAAGGTGCGGGTTGCGAAGCCCTTCGTCGAGACAGTTTTCATGAAAATAGCCGTCGAGGTTCTGGCGTTCCGAGGTGCCGAAGACAAACAGCTTGCCGGTGGCAGGCGCCTCCAGGCGGTAGGGATAACTAATTCTGTAGGTAATGTCGGCCTCAATTTCGCCGTCGCCAACACTGCGGATGGAGCGCAGCTGGCGGTCGCGCTGCTCGCTAAAAACGCCAGAACTGTGCGCCGTCCATTCGGGTTTGTAAAAAGGCACATCACGATGGAAGAGATCGAAATCGTAGCCCATCAGTTCCAGGAGCTGGTACTGATTGACCATGGCGTAGGACTGGCTCAGTCCTCTCCATCCCTCGACGAGCAAAGACGACATATGTGAACTAAGGTGCTCGCGTGACGCGCTGTAAATGATGAATCTATGTATGCTCAGGTTCGCGGCGGGGCTCAATGAAATTGTTGCCGATGACCGAGCCGCGGGCCCCATCCGGGACAAAAACACCTAGGTCGGTCTTCCGGCGCCAAAAATGGACTTGCCTATCGCGCGCCCGGACCGGAACAACCGGAGCCCCCACCGAGGGAATGTCGGGTGAGGTTTGGCGGGTTTGGGCCGCCGCATTTTTTTACAGCGCACTTTGCTTTCTAAGAGCGCGGTTACCGCAAATTATTTTTAACGCCCACTCCGCCTAATAAGTACGTACTTTCGGGAGAGAGGACCCAAGTGCTTCGTATATCTGTACATTTGCTGTTTGGCCGTCGGCGCAGCGTGCGGCGCCGTTGCTTTGACTTACGGAGAGCCTTGCCGCAAGCTGTTACATGGAGGCGGGAGCCCTTGTGCGGCCCGTACGCCCGAGCAGCCTCGCGGCATTTCCGTGTATGCCCGAGCTTCACGCTCTAAGTCTTCAGCGCGCAGAGGAGGGTCAATCATGCATAAGCTAATCCTTAGAATGTTTTTCGCATCAACGTGCTTGTCTGTTGCAATGGTTAGCGGGGCGGCTTGGGCGGCAGAGGCCAGCGGCGTGCCGACAGCCGCCGACGGCATTGGCGGCGTCGTGACGAGCAGCAAGGGTCCTGAAGCCGGCGTATGGGTCATTGCCGAAAGTAACGACCTCGGTAACCGCTACATCAAAATCGTCGTGACCGATGATCAGGGTCGGTATTTCCTGCCGGATCTTCCCAAGGCGAAATACGAAGTGTGGTCGCGCGGCTACGGCCTGGTTGACTCGCCGCATATGCCGGGGGAGCCCGGCAAAAATATGAATTTGAGCGCGGTCATCGCGCCCAATGCCAAAGCGGCTTCTGTGTACTACCCAGCCAACTACTGGTTCGCGCTGGTTCAACCGCCGCCGGAAAGCGATTTCCCGGGCACCGGCCCCAAAGGCAACGGCATATCGCCGCTGATGAAGACGCAGCAAGCCTGGATCAGCCAGATGAAGGGCTGCATCGTCTGCCATCAGCAGGGCGACATGGCCACGCGCACGCTGCTCGACAACACGCCGGAAGGCTGGGCCGAACGCATTACCAAGTCCCGGCCCGAGGGCGACCGTGTGTTGGGCAACCACGGCAAGGACTTCGTCAATACCATGCAGAACGGCATGACGCAGTTCGGCCGTAACCGCGCGCTGACGATGTGGGCGGACTACACCAAGCGCGTCGCCGACGGCGCCCTGCCGTCCGAGGCGCCGCCCCGCCCGACCGGCGTCGAGCGTAACCTGGTGCTGACGACATGGGACTGGGCCAACGGCCGCTACGTGCACGATAACGTCGCCTCGGACCGCCACAATCCAAGCATGAACGCAAACGGCCCGATTTACGGCGTCATCGGCATGCTGGGTTACATCGAGATGGTCAATCCCGTCACTGGAAAACAATCCGAAGTCGGCTACAAGGTGACGCCGAACCAGAAGGTCGAACTGCTGCCGGCCAACGAGGTCCCCGACGCCTTCCCGCACAACCCGATGCTCGACAGCAAAGGGCGTCTGTGGATTACCGACCTGGGCCGGTTTGGCGCCCCCAAGCCGAACGGCGCGCCGCCGCCCGACAAAATGCCCTATTGCACGGATCCCGCGAACAAGTACGCGAAGTACTGGCCCGAGCCCGGCAAGACGACGAACACACTAGTTGTCTATGACCCCAAGGGACCCAAGATCGATGGCCTGCCGATGTGTAACGGCATGCATCACCTGCAGTTCAACGTCGATCAGAAAACCTTATATCTGAGCGGTGGCAGTAACCAGGTCGTCAGTTGGGCGGATACGGCGGTCTGGGATCAAACCCATGACGCCGGGAAAGCCATCGGCTGGTGCCCGATGGTGCTGGACACGAACTCGACCAATCCGTCCAAGGGCCCTACGCCGGGAGACGTGACCATCACGCCCGACCGTACCCAATGGAACGACAATGCCGGCACGGGCGGCGACATGGGCGAAGGCGCCGGCGCGGCCGTTACGGTGACGAAGGCGCTGGATCCGAAAAAGGATACGCGTATCGGCGGCTTCCTCTATGGCGTCGATGCCGATGTTCACGACGGCAGCATGTGGTTCGCCAAGACTGGCCCGTTTCCCACCGGCCTGATCAAGTTCCACCCGGGCAGCAATCCCCCGGAAACCTGCCACACCGAGTACTTCGAGCCGCCCAAGCTTGCCGACGGCAAGAACTACGCCGCCTATGTTTGCCGCGGAGTCAGCGTAGACTCCAAAGGCGTCGCCTGGGCTGCCTGCGGCAGTGGTGCTGTCGGGCGGTTCGATCGTAGCAAGTGCAAGACTCTGAGCGGTCCTGCCGTGGCCGACGGCCAACATTGCCCCGAAGGCTGGTCGGTCTATGACTCGCCCGGCCCGAAGCTCGGCGGACTAAAGGGCGCCGGCGGTACGACCACCGACTTCCACTATCTCGACTGGGTTGATCTGCACGACACCCTGGGCCTTGGCAAAGACGTACCGATCATGGCCGGGTCCAACTCTGACTCGCTGCTGGCCTTCGACGACAACGCAAAGAAGTGGACCGTATTGCGCGTGCCGTATCCGATGTCCTTCCATACTCGCGGCATGGACGGCCGTTTCGACGATCCGTCGAAGGGCTGGAAAGGCAAAGGCATCTACGCCACTTACGCCACCGAGCCCGTGTGGCACCAGGAAGGCGGCGAAGACGCGACCTATGGTCCCAGCGTTGTGCGGTTTCAAATCCGCCCAACACCATTGACGCCTTAACAGTCTCGTAAGCGCACGAGCATGCGCGGGAGAGGCCGCGCATGCTCGTACCATCAATACAACTTATGCAGAGATAGCCGGCGCGGCGGCCGTACGCGAGAAGGTGATGGTCACGCGCATACCCTCCCCAGGGAGCGACTCCACTTTAAGATCCGCTTTGGCGTTTTCACGCAGCGAGCGGACAATCAGCGCGCTGAGTTTGCCAGGCTTGGGCCACGCCATTCCTTCGGGCAAGCCTATGCCGTCGTCGGCAATAATGACGCGGCAGCCGTTGCTGTCAGACAGGCTTTGCAAGGAGATCGTGCCGCCTTCGCGTCCGAGAAAGGCGTGCTTCAAGGAGTTTGTCAGCAGTTCGTTGACCACCAGTCCCGTTGGCATGGCCACGTTCACCGACACCGGATAGGCGTCAATCTTAAGATTGAGTCGGATGCCCTCGATTGCATGGGAGTGCATTACCGACGCGGCAATCTCGCTTAAATAGACTCCAAGATCTATTTCATCGTGGCCCTTTTGGTCGGACAAGAGCCTGTAGACGAGCTGAAGCGACTGAATGCGCCCGGCGAGCCGGTCGAAGGGCTCTGTGTCCATCCGGTGTCGTGCATTTCGTGCTTCAAGACGGATCAGCGCGGTGATCATCTGAAGGTTGTTTTTGACCCGATGCTGAATTTCAAGAAGAAGCGTATCCTTCTCGCGCGTCAAATTGTCGATCTCTTCGCGGTGCGCCCCGACATTTATCAGTGCTGCCAGGCGGAAGGCGGGCATACCTTCATCATCAAGGATGACGTTGGAATAGGCATCGACCACCACTGGTTCGCTGCCTTCACGTTCGAGCCGGAAAGTGCCGACGCAGTCGCTTGAATCTATAAGCGCGACGCTCAGCTGGCGTGCGTTGTCGTTTTCGCCGTGACCCGGCAGAGCGCTCCATTGCTTGCCTTCCACGGCCGCGGCCGCGAGCCCCGACAGCTTCTCGAATTCCGGATTCGCATAGACAATGCGTTCGAAGCCCTTCATCTCGGCGACTACAATGGCAATAGGGACTTGATCTAGGAAGTGTTTGAACTGCTCGCTTTCAAGAGCGTTTGCCATATCGGGGGTGCCCAGGAGTGATTCTACCTGCACAGCTTGATTTTGAGTTTGGTTCATCGCGGGCTGCCGTCCTCTGCTCGCCTTCATTCGCGAAGGCCGGAAGCGACTGTGTCACGAATGCTCGTCTCAGTATCTCTTGGCGACAGGCCGGATGCCAAAGAAGCGCCCGCTATTCGAGATATCGACACATATTAAAGCTCGTGCGATTAAATTACGCCCGGTTCCAATTCGGCCCTCGCTCTCGCGTGGCGTCTAGGCCGGTGTCGCCTGCGGTATATGGTTTGCGAGGTGTTGCTCTAGCTCGGCGTGGGGCAACTTTGTCCATTCGCCGGGCACCTCAACTTTGATCTTCTTGTGCACTTGAGCATTGAGGATTCGCCGGAGTTCCCCGAGCGCGTGGGACGGCGCAACGACGATCAATTCATCAAATTTGTTTTGCTCATTGGCGGAATTGATGAAGTCGCCCAGGTGTTCAATGAATATTTCCTTGTCGACCTGGTGCGGGTCGGGATGCCGTCCGATGTGATGGCGCGCGCCGCCTTCGACCCCGAATTTTAGACCCGCGGGGCCGGTGGCGGTATGTGGGGTTGCCTCCCCGCGTCCGCTGAAATGGGATGCGTCCAATGCTTCAATACGCAGCGGCATCATGGTTTTGACGCCGTATAGCTGAGCGTGGACGCTATCGGCGATAAGCACCCACACGTTGGGCTTGTGGCCGGTCATTGCTGTTCCTTTGTGTTGGGCCCGACGAGGCTACTTTTTGCTGCGAAGGCTGAGGATGTAGGCAATCACGTCTTCGCGCGCATCGTCTGACAAGATGATGTTAGGCATGGTTTGGTGCGGTGTGACCAGGAAGGCATGCAAGCCGATGGCCGACGTTGTTTTGGCATTTGCTACAGCCTTGAAGTCGGGCGCCGCGGCAACAGGCGGGTTTCGCGGCCGCTGCCCCGGGATGACCGCATGGCATGCGCCGCACGCCTGGATCGCAAATGCGCGACCCTCTGTGGCGCTGCCGTCATGTCCCGGCACCACCGCCGCAAACACCGGCGCTTGGGCGATGGCGAAGAATAGGCCAAGGCCGATCAAGCTGGGATTGATGTTCATATTTTGGCCATCGAGGAAGGGAATATGCCCATGAGGGCAATGACCGGACCGTACGCTCATCCGACTGCACCGGCAGGGCCGGAATCTACCTAGGGTAACCTCGGCTAAGTGAGGACGAATACTACCTATGGTTTTATCTGATCCTGATTGTCCGTACAGGTGACACATTTAGCGCCATAGTTGTATTCTGCATATGGACGGCACGACCAAATCCGTTTTGAGGACCAAGCACCGTGACAAAAAAACTCTTGCAGGCGATCGTCGCCTGCGCGCCCTTGCTGCTGCTGCCCATTGCCGGCTCAGGCGCGACCGACACCATGTCTGCACCAACTGCACAGGTGCTTGAGCAGGCGCTCTCGGGCCTACCCACCGCGCCAGGCGTCGGTCTTTTCACGACACCGTCGTTCCAAAGTCCGGCGGAAACCGCTGAGAGTGGTGTCAGCAGCCCGGTCATTCGCCGCCGTCTCTCAGGCGTGGATCCCAGCTATCTCAAGGCGATGGTCGCTGCGTCCGATGTGAAGATCGGACCGGCGGGCGAGGTGAGTCAGGACGCACAGGCGTTCATTTTGAATCTTACCGCCGATACGTCGGTACGCATCGTCAAGCAGCACGCCGCCATCGACGAGCTGGGCAATACGGTCTGGACGGGCGCGCCAATAGGCGCCGAAGGTACGGTTACCTTGGTGATCCACGATAATTCCGTGACGGGTCAGGTTCGCCTCGGCGCGCGGTCTTTCGGGATTACGCCGGCGGATCGCAATACACACGCAATCGTCGAGTATCGGGCCGCCGGCAAGGTGCGCAAGGACGATGTTATCAAGCCAAAGCGCGATATCACCACGCCGCGAAAATCCCCGAAGGCGGCTCTTGAGCAAACCCAGGCGGCGACGCCAAGCATCAGCATTTACATCGCCTATACCCCGGCGGCGCTGGCGGTCACGCCTGATATACAGGGCGCGATGGGTCTGGCCATGGCCGACCTGCGTACAACGCTAGCAAACTCACAAATCGATGCGCAGGTCACCCTCGCGGGCTCGACACTTGTCAACTATACCGAACTTGAGAATGAATCGAGCGACAACGTTCTAAATGACGCGACCATCGGCGCAGGCGACTTCGCTCGCGTTCGTGCCCTGCAGAAAAGCTCGAGCGCCGATATGCTGTCGGTCTGGAGTGTCTATAAGGATAATTGCGGACTGGCGAGCGGACTTTACCCGCAATACGATCCCGCGGATGTCAGCCTGGCGGATGCGGCTTACTATCAAGTCAGCACCATCGGCGCGATCAGCGATTGCGGCGCCGATACCTTTACCCACGAAGTGGGCCACCTACTCGGCGCAAATCACGAGCGCGGCATCATTCCGGACGCGATCCCGGGACCAACAGGCTATAATTACGGCTACGTGGACCTTGGACGTTTCCGCGACGTCATGGCCTACGGCAACGAGTGCGACGACAAAGGCCGGCCCTGTCCGGCCATAAAATATTTCAGCAACCCGAATGTCAGCTACGAGGGGCGTCCGGTCGGGGTAGCGGATTCAAACGCGGCGGCGGCGGACAACGCACGCAAGATCACGGAGATTCTGCCGTTTGTCGCCCAGCATCATTCGAGTTTCTTGGTCCCGGAAACGCCGGTTCTTTCCGTGACACGCACGGGCCGCGGCCGCGTCACAAATGCCGCCGGCGGCCTGCAGTGCGGAACCGCCTGCAATGCGGCTCTCGATCGAGGCACACGAGATACATTAACCGCCGTGGCCGACCCAGGGTGGGTCTTCAGCGGTTGGGGCGGGGCTTGCGCTGGAACTGCCGCGACCTGCGCCCTGACCGTCAATGCCAACACCGCCGTTACCGCGACCTTTGCACAAGCCACGACGGTCCAGGTCAGCTCGGTTTACTCGACCTCTCAACCGGCATCGCAATCGTTTTTGCGTCTGTACAACACCAGTGCCGCTGCCGGCACTGCTACGATCTCGCTGGCTGATTACGTCACCGGGAATGTGCTAGGAACCTGGACAAGCCCCTCAGTTGCACCAGGCGCGGAGCAGCAGTTCCCCATTCAAGTCATTGAAGCCGGCGCCACGCCGGCCATCGTGAACAAGCCGAAATATTATACGGCAATTATAGACTCTCAATTTGCCGGCTATGTCCAACATGTGCTCTGGCACGTCAGCGACAATACCCTGACGAATTTGACCACCTGCAGTTCGGGCTCAATGACCGATCCGGCGAAGCTGCAGGGTGTTCACTCAACCTTGCTGGGCGCCGGTTATCCCAGCTCCATCGTGGTTTACAACGCCGGCGCGCAGGCCAGCAAAGTGACCATTGGTATTTACGATGCTTCCACGGCGACGCGTGTCGGGACATTTCTAACCGACACCCTGCCTGCCCGGAACGGCGAAAAGATTTACACTATCGCCGACATGGAAGCCGGCGCCCAGATGTCGCCGACCAGCACGATGTTTCACTACGTGATCAAGCCGGAAACAGCGTTCACCGGACACCTCGCGCACCTCATGCAAAACGTGAAGGTCGGCGTTGTCGCCGATATGACGTCGGTGTGTCCGTTAAAAGGTGCCGCGTCCGTGGCAGCGACGTCCACCGTCAGGCAGGGCGCCATATTCTCGTCCGCGCAGGCTGGGTCGCAGTCTTTCCTGCGTGTTCTGAATACAGGCAGCAATTTCGGCACCGTAAATGTCGTTTTGACCGACCCCAATACCGGAAGCACCCTGGCCGTCTGGAGCAGCCCGACTATCCCGGCGGGCGCGGAGCTGCAGATTCCCATCACCACAGTAGAGGCGGCGGCAACGACGTCGTTCGTCAAACCGGATTTCTATACCGTCCAGGTTACCGGCAGCCTGCTTGGCGAGTTCCAACACGTTCTGCTGCATAGTGCCGACGGCACATTCACCAACCTCACCACCTGCGATACGGCCAGCAGGAACAACCCGACGCGCCTGGGCGCGGTGCACGCGTCGGTCATCGGGGCCCTGGGTTATCCCAGCTCGATCATTGTGGCCAATAGCGGCAAAAAGTGCGACAACCGTCACGCTCGACATCGCCGACGCCGCCAGCGGAACCAAACTCGGCACCTATCAAACGGCCTCCATTCCTGCCAACGGTCAGGCCATTCTGGCAATCCCGGATATCGAGAATGGCGCCAACCCAAAAATAAACCCGACGGGCAAGAGCCATTACGTCGTCACGGCCACGTCTGCATTCTCCGGATATCTTCAGCACGTCGTGGATAACGCGAAGGTCGGTGTAGTGACCGACATGACCACCACATGTGGCCTGCAACCGTAATGAATGCCGAATAAGGCGTAAGTGTGCAGTGCACCGTCGCTGCGTTGAGCGCTGATAACCCTTTTCGAATACGGCCGTCCCTATGCTATAAACGGCTTCCGAATAAGTTCACGCGGTTTCAAGGGGAGGACGACATGAGATCCACGAAGGTAAAAAATAGGCTGCTCGGCGCAATTGTCATGGCCGGGATCATCGTGAGCGTTGCTGCAACTGGCGGTGCGCAAGCCGCAACCGTTCTCATTACCGGCTCGAACCGTGGTGTGGGCCTAGCCTTCACCAAGTCTTACGCCGAAAAAGGCTGGACAGTCATTGCCACCACCCGCAATCCGGACGATGCCGACGAGCTGAAGGCCCTGGCGGGGCAGCACAAGAATGTCGCGATCGAAAAGCTCGATGTCGTGGATGAGGCCGGCATCAATGCTCTTGCTGCCAAGTACAAAGGCAAGCCCATCGATCTGCTGATCAACAACGCTGCCGTCAACGACGGCGACGGTAAGGGCGCCACACTGGGTGCCCTCGACGCGAAACTTTTCGACCGCGCCATGCGGACCGACGTCCTCGGCCCCCTGATTGTCAGCCAAGCTTTCCTTGATAACGTCGCGGCCAGCGACCAGAAGAAGATTATCTCTATCACCAGTCCTTCGGCAGTGCTTGGGCGCCCGATGACCAAAGAAACGCGGCGCGCTCATACCTACTTCTATCGCCCGGCCAAGGTGGCGCTGAACATGAGCATGAAAATTCTCGCCGCCGAAGTGCGCGACCGCGGCGTGATCGTCGGGATCGTCCACCCCGGCGGCGTTGATACCGAAATGCTGCGCTCAGCTTTCGGCGGTAAACCTGTCGCCGGTGCCCAGACACCCGACCAGAGCGTCGCCGGCATGGTCAAGGTCATCGACGGAATCACGATGGCCAACAGCGATCAGGTGATTGGCTTCGACGGAAAAACTATCCCCTGGTGAGTTAGGGGCCGGCCAGCGCGCCTAGCCGTCCAATGTGACCGGCTAGGCCGCGCATGGCGGATGTGCGATGCACACATTTCTTTTCCGAACAGAAACTGAACATCGCTGCGGTGAAGGGCCGCCAGTGCACGCCTGTCTCACGCTGACGTGATTTAAATAGTAAGACATCTTCAGCCCAGCATCAGACTCATTTTCATTGGCGGGGCTATTCTCCGCCGCCGACCGATAAGGTCGAAGTATTTCTGCGCCTTGGCAGATATCCGTCATTCAGAAACTAACCGTTTAAAGCAAGTAGACATTCATGAGTGTTCAAGCGCAGAATCCCGCGCAATTGCAGCCCGGTGCTCAACAATTGCCGGCGCACGATATCACCTTGCGTGGCCGCCTCGCGGCGTTGCCGGAAAAAAAATGGCCGGTCGGGGGTGTGCTGCTGTTGATCATCCTGGTCGCTTTCTGGCGGCTCAGCGGCAGCCATGACGGCCGCGAAGCCAATAGCCGTCGCAGCGCGGCAGCGCCCGTACGGGTCGCCACCGTGAGCCGCCACGATATGCCGGTGGTCGAGCACACGCTCGGCAAAGTTGTCGCCAACTCGACGGTGCAAATCACCAGCCGCGTCCAGGGCATCCTCGATGCCGCCAAATTCAAGGAAGGCCAGTTCGTCAAGAAGGGCGACCTGTTGTTCCAAATCGACGCACGCGGCTACAATGCCGCCCTTGAACAGGCCCGTGCCATTCTTCTGCGCGATCAGGCGCAGCTGAAAAATGCCATGCGCGACAAGCAGCGTTACGAGGCCTTGCGCACAACTGGCAATGTCTCCCTGCAGCAGCTGGACACCGCGACGACCAATGCCGAGATGCTCACGGCGACTGTCGCGGCGGATAAAGCTGCGGTGGAACTGGCTGATCTCAATGTCAGCTATACGCAGATCCGCTCGCCGGTCGACGGCAAGACCGGCCCCGTTCTGATTCAGCCCGGCAACATGATTGCCAACAACTCGACCGCGCCCCTCGTGATGATCGCCCAGATGCAGCCGATCAAGATTGCATTCACCCTGCCGCAGTCGGACCTCGCGCGCATTCAAATGCGCCAGCGCGCTAAGGGCCTAAAAGCCAGTCTGGATGTGAAGGATGCCAAGGGTGCGGAGCTGACCGCGCCGGTTGACTTCACCGACAACGCAGTCAGCACACAAAGCGGCACAATTGAACTGCGCTCGACCTTTGACAACGGCGATCTCTCGCTGGTCCCGGGGCAGCTCGTCAACGTCACCGTCGAGCTCAACAATATCGAGAATGCCTTGATTGTCCCGCGCGATGCCATCAATGACGGTCCGGACGGAACGTATGTTTATGTGGTCACGGACAACAAGGCGGTCACCCACAATATCAAAGTGCTGTTCGACGATACCCAGAACGTCGCCGTCCAAGGCGACCTGCAGCCGGGCGACAAGGTCGTCACCGAAGGCCAACTTCGCGTGCTGCCGGGCGGCGCGGTTAACGTCATGCAGCCGCGCGATGGTACGGGCGGGGCTCGCAACGAGGGCGGTGCCGATCAGAACGCCGTCGTGGCGCCCGAATTGAAACAGTCGGCGAAACAAAAGCGCGCTTCCGTCGATCAGGCAACCTAGCGGCCCCCGCGGACCAGGCACATCACCATGCATCTCTCGCGGCAATTCATCGAACGCCCGATCATGACGACGCTGGTTATGGCGGCCTTCGTGATCTTCGGTATTTTTGGCTACCTGTCGCTGCCGGTCAGCGAACTGCCGAACATCGACTACCCGACCATCCAGGTGAACGCCGGCCTGCCGGGCGCCGACCCGGAAACCATGGCCTCGGCGGTGGCAACGCCGCTCGAGAACGCGTTCTCGAGCATTCCCGGCATCGACACCATGACCTCCACCAGCGGCCAGGGTTCCACCAACATCACCCTGCAGTTCCGACTTGAGCATAATATCGACGCCGCCGCTCAGGACGTGCAGACCGCGATCTCGAGTTCACTGCGCCGCCTGCCGCGCTCGATGCCGTCGCCGCCGAACTTCAATAAGCAAGACCCCTCGGCGTTCCCCATCTTTTTCATCGCCCTAACGTCGGACAATCTGCCGGCGTCCAAGGTCGATCAATACGCCCGCTCGGTGCTGGCCAACCAGCTCTCGACCATCGACGGCGTGGGCCGCGTGTTCCTGCGGGGTGGCGCCAAGTACGCGGTGCGCATCCAAGCCGACCCGGCTGCGCTCGCCGCCCGCGGCATGGGCCTCAATGATCTCGCCACGGCCGCCAATACCACCAATACCAACCAAGCCAGCGGCACCATCAACGGCGCCTCACGGACAGCCATCATCCATACCGACGGCCAGCTGACCAACGCCGAGGAGTTTCGCGAGCAGATCATCACCTATCGCAATGGCGCGCCGGTGCGTTTCAAGGATGTCGCCAACGTCGCCGACAGCCTCGAGAACGTCCGCTCGATGGACTACCTAAACGACAGCCGCGCGATCACCATTGCCATCCAGCGCCAGCCCGGATCGAACACCATGACGGTGGTCGAGAACATCCGGAAGATGGTCGAACAGATGCAGACGCAGATCCCGCCCAGCATCAAGATGAAGGTCTTCTATGACCGCAGCCAGACCATCCGCGCGGCCATCGACGACGTACAGGTCACACTGCTGATCGCCGGAGCGCTGGTCGTCGGTGTGATTTTCCTGTTCCTGCGTCGCGCCAAAGCCACGCTAATCCCCTCGCTGGCTCTGCCGATTGCCGTGATAGGCACCTTCGCCGGCATGTGGGCTTTCGGCTACAACCTCGACAACCTCTCGCTGATGGCGCTGACGCTGTCGGTGGGCTTCGTTGTCGACGACGCCATCGTGATGCTCGAGAACATCGTCCGCCATATCGAGCAAGGCGAGGACCCCCATACCGCCGCCATGAAGGGTTCGGCGGAAATCGGCTTCACCATCCTGTCCATGACGATTTCACTCGCCGCAGTCTTCATCCCGGTGGCCTTCATGGGCGGCATTATCGGCCGCCTGCTGCACGAGTTCGCCGTCACCATCATCATCGCCATCATCATTTCCGGCATCATTTCAGTGACGCTGACGCCGATGCTGTGCGATCGCATCCTCAAGAGCGAACACGATCAGACCCACAATGCGTTTTATCGTGCCAGCGAGGCCGTGTTTAATTCCATTCATGCAGCCTACGAGCGCAGCCTGACGTGGTTTATCACGCACCGCCGCGTCACTCTCGGTATGTTCGGCGCCAGCGTGGTGGCGAGCTACGTGTTGTTCCAGATCATGCCCCAGGACTTTTTGCCCAGCGACGATTCTGGGCAGATCCGGGCCAATGTGCAGATGGCGACCGGCACGGCGTTCGATCAAAGCTTAGTCTATGTACGCCAGGTCGCGGACATCATCCAGAAAGACGAAAACGTCCAGGACGTCGAGTCCGACGAAAGTGGCGATATCACCATCGTGCTGAGGCCGTTGTCTGAACGCTCATTGTCGGCCCAGGACGTTGCCAATAAATTGCGCGGCAAGGTGCGCAATATCCCCGGCACCAGCGTGACGGTGATCAATCCGCCCAGCATCCGGGTGGGCGGCCGCTTCTCGCGTTCGAGCTACCAGTACACCCTGCAGGGGCTTGATCTCGCCGAGCTGCAAGGTGCGGCGGCGCGCCTCGAACAGGCGCTAGCCAGCCAGCCCGGCACCTTCGTTGGCGTCAATAGCGACCAGGACAAGGCCTCACCGTCGCTGCAGGTGGTCATCGACCGTGCCCGCGCGGCAGCCCTTGGTATCACCCCTGATCAGATTCAGACGGCTCTGGGCGCTGCGTTCGGCGGCCAGCAGGTCTCGCAGATCTATGCGTCAGTCGACCAGTATCAGGTCGTGCTCGAGCTTCTGCCCCAGTATCAAAAGGATGCCTCGGCCCTGTCGCGCATCTATCTCAGCGCCCCCGGTGGCGTGATGGTGCCTTTGAGCGCTGTGACGACCAACCGCCGCAGCACCATGCCGCAGACCATCAACCATGCTGGCCAAATCCCATCCATCACCGTCTCTTTCGATCTCGCCCCCGGCAAGGCCCTGAGCGACGCCGTCAGCGGCGTTGAGAAGGCCGCCGCCGAGATCGGCATGCCGGCTAGCATCCACGGCAGTTTTGCGGGCACCGCGGCGGCCTTCCAAAGCTCGACGGCCAACATGTCGCTGCTGCTGCTGGTCGCCCTGATCGTCGTCTACATCATTCTGGGCATTCTCTATGAAAGCTTCATCCATCCACTGACGATCCTGTCCGGGCTGCCGTCGGCGGCCATGGGGGCCCTGCTGACCCTGTTGATCTTCGGCCTGCCGCTCACGATCTATGCTTTCGTCGGCATGATCATGCTGATCGGCATCGTCAAAAAGAACGCCATCATGATGGTCGACTTCGCGCTCGAGCGCTCGCGCAGTGACACGAGCGTCTCCGCCGAACAAGCGATCTACGAAGCCGCCATGATCCGCTTCCGCCCAATCATGATGACGACCATGGCGGCGATGATGGGCACCCTGCCCATCGCCTTCGGCCATGGCATGGGCGCCGACTCGCGCCGGCCGCTGGGCCTGTGCGTCGCCGGGGGCCTCTTGCTCTCACAGCTGCTGACCCTCTACATCACGCCGGTAATCTACATCTATCTCGACCGCTTCCGCGCCCGGGTCGATTTCGCGTCAAACGCCGCACCGGCGCCGGCTGAATAGAGGCCTCAATATACGGCGTGGTCGCCGCGCTCGACAGAGGACTCGCCTTTGAGCACGCGTGCGTAGAAGTCGAACAATGTCTCGGTGCCCGACGAGGGTGTGGCATTCGCATCGTAACGGCCGGTGGCCGGGTCCAGCACCAGCATGGACTCGGTTGCATAGTAGCGCCCGATGCGGGCCAACTCCGCCTTGGCCGCCAACGGCGGAATGACGCGGCCCAGAGCAGCTAATATCCACACGATGGCGTCAAGCAGGGCCACCGGAACGTGCTTGAAGCGGGGCGTCTGCCCCAGCAATGGAAACAGGTGTTCCCCTTGCTGTTTCGGCGTGACGGCTTGACCAGGACCGCCCACGGGCAGCACCTTGTCGCGGCGACATGCATCCTCAAGGCATTCGGCGAGGTAGGCGCCAAGGTCGGCATCGCTAATGGGTTTGCAGGCAGTCATCATGCCGTCGCCGAACACCACGAACGGCTTGCCCTTCTTAACGCGCGCGATCTGTCCAGACAGCGACTTGAAGAACGCAGTGGGCCGCACGATGGAGTAGGTAAGGCCCGACGCGATCAGCGCCGCCTCGAAGGCGAGCTTGGCGTGCTGAAAGGCCAGGCGCGGTTTTTGCACACAGATCGCAGAAAGCAGAACCATATGTGAAACTCCCGCGGCCTTGGCCGCCGCCAGCGCGTGCATGTGAGCCTGGTGATCTATCGCCCAGGCGTCTTTGGGTACCCCGGTGCGGGACGCCAGGCAGGAGACCAGAACATCGAAGCGTTCACCCTGAAAGCCGTCGCGCGCCAGAGAAGCGGGGTTGGTGACGTCGCCAAAGCGCACAGTCGCGCCGCTGAGAAGCTGAACGCTTTGTTGCCGTGCTTCTGCGCCGGCGGTCCGGGGCCGGACAAAACACACGACCTCGTGGCCGCGCTGAACCAGTGCGCGCACGGTGGCGCGGCCGATGGTGCCGGTGCCGCCCAGCACGAAGACGCGCCGGGGCGTTGGCGTGGCGCCGGTCATGGCACGGTCAAAGGTGTTGCTGTCAGAAAAGCCAGCAGCGGCGGCAGCGAAGCTTGCGGGGTTTCTTCTTGCGGCAGATGGCCGAGGCCCTCCAGGCGCACCAACTTGCTCCCGGGAATCGCCTCGAGATAGTCATTGGCGTTGGCCGGCGGAATCATGGCGTCGCCCGCACCCCACAGCAGAAGGGTCGGCGCGGTAATCGTGCGCAGGCGCGGCACCGGGTCGTGCAAAAGGGTCTGGCGCATGCGCTGCAGAAGTGCGTCGCGGGCGCCAGGGGCGCGCATCAGATCGTAATAGCGATCCACCACCGCATCGGTCAGCTTATTTGGGTCCGCATAGGCTGGCGCGAGGTTGGCGCGCAGCATGGCCCGCGGCAGCACATAGCGCATGAAGCCCAGCAGCGCGGGCACGTCGGCCAGCGTGTCATAGGCAAAGCCCGGGCTCGCGAAGCCATCGGGTGACACCAGTACCAGTTTATCGACCCGCGCGGGATGCTGTGCCGCGAACAACCACGCCAATCGACCACCCATGGAGTTGCCCACTTGTGTCGCCCGCTGCAAACCCAGGTGATCCATTAAGGCCAGAATGAGATGGAGACTGCGCTCGTCCGTATAGTCAAGGGCCGGATCGGGCGGGCTCAACCCGCTGCCTGGTAGATCGAAACGGATCACACGGAACTGCGGGGCGAGGGCCTGCGCCCAAGCTTCCCAGGTATGAAGGCTGGCGCCCAGACCATGAAGCATGATGACCGCCGGGGCTGTCCTCGGGCCATCGTCGCGCAGGTGCAGTTGTACGCCGTCGACCTCAATCAGGTCGGCTTTCGACCGCAAGTAGGCGGCCTCCAGCGGCTCGCGCATTAAATCAGGCGTCCAAAGCCAGAGGGAGGCGCCGATCAGCAGCGCCGCGATTGCCCCAGCTATGAGAGTCAATTTCACCGGGCTCGGGCCTTCCATGCGCCGGCGGCGCGCGCGCGAAACGTCTAGGTTTTGGGGATCAGGCGGAAGGAGTTGAAGAACCGGTCTGCGTTCGCTTCCGAAAAGGCGGCCGCGGGCGATGAGACCATCAACTGATACATCATGCGGTCATGGAAGATCACCTGGGCCCGGGTTCTCGTGCCCTCCACCGTCACGTTGTGCTGGAACACGGTTAGGCCGCCCTCACGTTGCGCGGGATCCGTGCCACGCAATCCCATCTCTTTGGCCACATCGGCAAAGGAACGGCCATCGTCTTCGGGCCGCTGCACCACTGACACGCTGAAATTCACGCCAAGGTCCGAGGCCAGATAGACATCCGCCGGGGCGTCCGTGCCCCCCAGGCCCATCACCTGCCGATTTACGATGAACACACCGGGTGCCGCCACGGCAAAGCCGATCTCCGTCACCGAATGCGTGCGCCACTCCACCGTCGTCGGCGCCCGGCCTTCCGGCCGATAGCCCAACATGGCAGCGATGATCCCGCCCGCGATCAAAACGACCGGCACGAGCCCGAGCAGCCGCGCCATCGGATGAACCTTTAAGCCGTCAGCACTCATGTCCACTCCCTTGGAAAGTTTCTTTCAACTGCGACCGGAGCCTCACTATGCCCTGGACAGTATGCATCATGAGGCGAAACATAAAACGCGGCGGCGTCCCGTAGGTGATAAAAGCGTGAAATACTGGCATCTACGTTTATCGATTGTTCGCTAATGAGACTTGCTGGTCTAGCACTCGAAGTGCTGCCCGTATTCGCCTCGCCCCACCTGCATTCACTAGCACCATCATTCGCAAAAAGCGTATCACGCTTTCATTTCCGCGTGATCCGGGAAAACCCTTTTATTTTTAACGGCTTAGGCAATGGTGTGCGAATAAAGCGTGCAGTCATGGAGCCTAAGATTTCGCTCAAATAGGGACAAATGCGCGGCCACGAACCGTTTAACGAGAGCACCAAGTCTGAACTAAGCGACCCCCGTCAGATATCCAGCAAGCCCGTAATCAGCGCCGCACTCCAAGCAGCCGCCAGCACGAGCACAAGGCCCGGCACCACGGCCAAAGCGTAGCGCGGGCTACGGCTGCCTACTGCAAAAACCATTTTACTCAAGGTGTTGGTGCTCAGACCCGCCAGGATTGGCAGGACTGCCTCATTTGGCGCAGCATTGCCTGCTGCTACAAGGGCTGCCACCGACACAGCTGCCGCGTGGGCGTCAGCCAGACCTCCCAAGGCAGCGGCCGCGATGATGCCGCTTTGTCCGAACTGCTCCCGCAAGGCTGCCGCACCCACCGTGATTATCGCAACGGTTGCCGCAAAAATCATCGCCGTAGGTAAGCTAAAGGCACGCCCTGTGGACGGTTCGTGTTTCGCCTGTCCGCGCAAGGCCAGCAGCGTAAAGGCCAGACCGTAAATCAACGCACCAGCTCCAGCGGCTAGCAGCGGAACAGTCATAACGCGCAAAGTGGCCGGGCTGGTCGCCGCCAACATCAGCGACATTTGCGCGATGGTCGCCACAGACGAAAGAACCGCTCCGGCAGCTGCAGGACGCAATAGTGCAGGCGTTTTAGCGGCGCGTAGTCCGAAGGCGGCTATCGTAGCGGTGCTTGAAATAAAGCCCGAGGCCAATCCCGCCATGGGCAGACCGAAGCGAGGCCCCACAATACGCACGGCGGCGTGACCCGTAGCGCCCACCGCCATGACCAAAATAACCACCAACCAAATCGTGTGTGGGTTAAGCGCATTAAACGGGCCCATGGCGCGGTCGGGTAACAGGGGCAAAAGTATGAGCGTCGCGGCAGCTAACACCAAAGCGTCTCGCATTTCATCTTCGGTCAGAACTTGGCCAACAAAGCGGTGCAGTGGTTCTTTCATTGCCAGCAGAATGGCAACGGCAACCGACAATCCTGCGGCTATCAATCGCTCCCCAACGGCTAACCCGCCTAGTATGACGGTGACAACAAGTGCGACTTCGGTGGTAATCCCGGGGTCTGCCTCGCGCGTGCGCCAATAGG